>CAKPCH010000009.1 GCA_934141535.1 uncultured Bacilli bacterium | reverse complement strand
TAATCCTAGTACACTTACTATAGTCATTATTAATATTAACGTTGTATTCCTTCTACCATATCCCATATTTAAATCCTACCCTTCATTATATAACTATCATATCGCAAAAAAAAAAAAAAAAAAAACAAGTAATATTTTTGAAAAATACGAAAATATTTACTTGCTTTTCTAACTAAAGTTCTACATTATGATATACATTTTGTACATCATCTACTTCATCTAACATATTTATTAAACGAATAAATTCATCTTTAGATTCACCTTCTAAAGTAATTCTTTCTTTTGGTAACATAGATATTTCATCTATACTAAATTCTATATCAGGTTTAATACTTGTTATTGCTTCTTTTATTTTAAATAAGTCTGATGGATTACCATATATAAGTATATTATCATCATTTACTTCCATATCAACAAAGTCAATACCTTTTTCTATTAAAGCATCCATTACGCTTTCTTCATCTAATCCTGTAAATCCTACAGTACATAAATTATCATACATATAGGCAACACTTCCCATACCACCCATTTTTACATGACATTTATTTACTACAGCTCTTACATCACTAACACTTCTATTTACATTATCAGTTAAACATTCAACCATTAATGTAGAACCACTTGGTCCAAATATTTCATATGTTAATGTTTCATAATCTTCTTTAGCACCACTACTAACTTTATCTATTGCTCTTTTAATAACATCACTTGGTACTTGTTCTTTTTTAGCTTTTTCTATTAATCTTTTAAGTGATGGATTACCTTCTGGTGTAACACCACCCATTTTTGCTGCTTGATATATTTCTTTAGCATACATACCATATAATTTACCTTTTGCTGCACCTGTTTTTGCTTTTGCAGCAGCTATATTTGGAAATCTTCCCATTTATATCATCCTCTCTTTTTCTTCATCAATATAACAAATTTCTTGTAAGAATTCATTATTTGTAATTAAATTTTTTACTTGTAATATTATATCACTATTTAAATTATTATTTAATATATTTATACCATCAAAGTGTATTTTTAATCTATTAAATGTATTCATAAATTTTATAGAAGAATTATAATTATCTAAGTCTTTTTTACCTAAAACTTGTTCTTTAAATTTTTCTAAATCAACACCAGTTATTACTCCTCTACCTAGTTCATAACTTATTTTATAATGAGCAACTGCTTCTCTACTTTCTCTTCTTATAGGAAGAGATGTTATTACTTCTATATCTTCTATACCATATTCTTTTAAATATGATAGAAAGAGCGCTAAAGCTACAATAAATGATGGAGTTGTATTTCTATATTTTTTAACTCCACTATTTATTTGTCTAAATGTTTTATTTACAATATCATTATAAGCCATATTAGTATTTAATTTTAAATCTTTATTTTGTATACCATAAATAAAACATTTATTATTCTTTATACCATAACTTATTGTAGGTAAATAATAATTATTTCCATTATATTCTAAAAATGATTTAAAACAATATGGAGTTTCACACTTTAAAGATTGTTTTACTATAAATGAATTTAACACGCCTATACTAGTATACTTCTTTTTATTTATATCCATAAATTTTGATTGTTTTATAAATTCTATATACTTAGAAACAAATTCTTCTATATTTTTTGCTTCTTTTTCTGTAATATTAGACCACATATAAGTTAATACTATCTTTATATTATCTTTTGTTGGTTCTAAATTATAAAAAGATAAAGCTAATGATGTATATTCTTTAATTAATTTATAAAAATTATCTTTATCTTTAATATATAAATTTAAAGAATTATCTAGAATACTATCTTCAACTACATTAAACTTAATACGAGCAATTAAATCATATCCATCATATTTACAAATAACTTTACCAGTTCTTGCTTCGTGTGCTACAGAGTTAAATATCTCTTCTATCATAATAAATTACCATTTTGTGATTTTTTTAATGCATCATGAGCTGCTTTTTGCTCTGCTTCCTTTTTACTATGTGCTGTACCTCTTCCATATACAATATTATCTATTTTAACTTCCATAGTAAAAATTTTATCATGGGCAGGTCCACTTTCATCTACTATTACATATTCTAAACTTTTTTTATCAGTTTGAACAAGTTCTTGTAATATAGATTTATAATCATCAAAAAAGTCTACACTCTTATCTTCTATTAAAGGTATAACATGTTTACCTATAAATTTCTTTACTTCTTCAAATCCTAAATCTAAATACATAGCACCTATAAATGACTCAAAAATATCTGCTACTATTGCTTTTCTATATTTACCACCGCGTTCTTCTTCACCATGTCCTAATCTTAAATATTCATTAAGTCCAAGTAATCTAGAATACTCAAAGTTAGCATTTTCACATACATAATGACTTCTATATTTAGTCATCTTTCCTTCTTCATATTCGGTATTTTTATATAAGTATTCACTTATAACAAGTTCTAATACTGCATCTCCTAAATATTCAAGTCTCTCATAACTTTCAGTCTTTTTTTCATTAGCAAAACTAGTATGAGTGAGTGCTCTTTCATATAATTTTATATCTTTATAAGGTATATTAAGTTTATTTAATAATTCATCTATATTTTGATACATAACATCACCCATGTCATTATATCAAATATTTTAAAAAATAGAAATTCATATTTTACTTTTTCTATTAAATTTAGTATAATTAATGTGGTGTTAATATGAAATATATACTTATAGGTATGATAAGAGTATATCAAATGTTACCTTTATCATCACACGAATTATGTAAATTTACCCCTACTTGTTCTAATTATGCTATTGAAGCACTAAATGAGAAAGGTGTAATTAAAGGTTCTATATTAACAATTAAAAGAATAATAAGGTGTAATCCACATAGTATAGGTGGATATGATCCTGTATTAAAGGAGGAAAAACGTGAAAAAATTTAAATTAATAACTATACTTATAATGCTTTTTGGTCTTACAGGCTGCTTTAGAAATGATTCTATGGATAATATATCTATAGTAACTTCTACTTATCCAATAGAATATGTAGTAAACTATTTATATGGTAAACACAGTACAATTAATAGTATTTATCCACTTGATTCAGAAATAAATGATTTTAAAGTTACTAAAGTTTTATTAAACCAATATAGTGATAATGATTTATTTATATTTAATGGATTAAGCAATGAAAAAGATTATGTTAAAACAATGTTAAAAAATAATAATGATTTAAAAATAATTGATGTTACTTCTAATATGAATATTGATTATAAAATGGAAGAGATTTGGTTAGATCCTAATAATTTATTAACGATTGCTAATAATATTAAAAAAGGATTTAATGAATATTTAACAAGTAGAGTTTTAATGAAAGAAATAAATGATAATTATGAAAATTTAAAAATTGAATTAACTAATTTAGATGGTAGATTTTATTCTTTAGCTAAGAATGCTACTAATAAAACTATTATTGTTAGTAATAATGCTTTTGAGTATTTAGAAAAATATGGTATAGAAGTTATATCACTTGATGAAGAAACAGTTACTTCTAAAGATATAGCTACAGCAAAAGAATTATTAAAAAATAATGATTGCTTATATGTTTATACAAAATACGAAGAAGAATTAAGTGATACTGTAAATAGTGTTATGGAAGGAACAAGTGCTAATGTTATTGAGCTTTATACTATGACAAACCTTCATGATATAGTAATTGATAAAACTGATTATATTACGTTAATGAATCAAAATTTAGAAAATATAAAGTTAGAATTATACAAATAAAAAGAGTTTTGACACTCTTTTTATTTTAACTAATTCATGTTTTTTTGATCATTTCTTATTAATAAATAACAAAAAATAATTATAAATGGTAATAACATTACACCAATTACTTTAAAAAACATATTATTTATTTTAAGCATAATCTCAGAAATTGCTATTAAACCTAATAAGGTTAAAAAACAATTTTTTTGGTTGCTTATAAAATTTTTCATAATTAATTTGCCTTCCTTTTCTAATAGACGGTGTATATTATAACACATCTATTATATTTTGTAAAATCAGGTAAAAATTATACATTTTATTAAAAAGAAACATTATTCTGTTTCTTTATTTCTATTACTAGATAAAAATGTGACTTTTTCAGCAATTACTTCTACAAATTGTTTTTTTGTTTCATCTTCAAATTCTACATTTCTTGTTTGTATTCTACCTTTAACGCCAACTAAATCTCCTTTATGGCAATACTCAACAGTACTTTCAGCTACACCTTTCCAAAGAACACAAGAAATAAAATCAGTATCATATTGTCCATTTACATTTTTAAATGATCTTGGAACTGCTAACGTTATATTTGCTACTTTACCTTTCTCTGTTTCTTTTAGAACAGGATCTTGAACAATTCTACCTATTAAAACTGCATGATTTAACATATTTACCTCCTTTCTATTAGATATTAGCACACCTTCAATATTACTTCAAACAAGTATTTTTTATATATAGTATAAAGAAAAATACCAAGTTTTAAATATTACTTTTTAAAATTTAAAACTGGTATTTTAGTCTATTTAATTTATTAAATTTAATATAATAAAAAACTTTATTAAAAATAATTTTTTAATAAAGCATTTAATTCAACAGCATATTCCATAGGTAATTCTTCTCTAAATCTATCTATAAATCCCATTATAAGAAGTTCTTTTGCCTTTTCTTCACTAATTCCCCTACTCATTAAGTAAAATAATTTTTCTTTACTTATTTTAGAAACTGTTGCTTCATGATTTATATTAGAAGAATCATTTTCTACTAAATTATCTGGTATTGTATCACTTCTAGATTTATCATCTAGTATTATAGTATCACATTTAACTATACTTCTTGAATTAGCAGCATCATTAGTAATTCTAACCTTTCCACGGTAAGTAGCATCTCCACCGTTAAGAGAAATAGACTTACTAATAATCTCACTTGATGTAAAAGGCGCTAAATGAATCATACGAGCACCTGCATCTTGTATTTGTCCGTTAGTTGCAACTGCTATTGATATACATCTTCCCTTAGCATGAGATCCATTTAAAATACAAGATGGATACTTCATATTAACCTTAGATCCTATATTACCATCTATCCATTCCATTAATCCATTCTCTTCTACTATAGCTCTTTTAGTTACTAAATTATAAACATTATTAGACCAATTTTGAATAGTAGTATATCTACATTTTGAGTTTTTACCAACATATATTTCTACTACAGCAGCATGAAGAGAATCAGAAGAATAAATAGGAGCAGTACATCCTTCCATATAATGAAGAGAAGAATCATCATCAACAATTATTATTGTTCTTTCAAATTGGCCCATATTAACACTATTAATTCTAAAATAACTTTGTAGTGGTCTATCTAATGTAGTATGAGGTGGTATATAAATAAATGTACCCCCACTCCATACAGCACCGTTAAGTGCTGTATATTTATTTTCATCATATTTAACTAATTTATTAAAATATTTTTTAAATAACTCTGGATATTCTTTTAATGCAGTATCTGTATCACAAAAGATAACATTCTTATCATTTAATTCTTTTATCATATTATGATATATAGATTCACTCTCTATTTGAGCACCTATACCTGCTAAATATTTTTGTTCTGCTTCTATTATTCCAAGTTTATCAAATGTATCTTTTACTTCTTTAGGTACTTTATCCCAATCATTTTGATTCTCTCCAACTTTTTTATAATAAGTAATATCATCAAAGTTAATATTTAATTCTGGTCCAAATGTTGGATTTGATAGTTCTTTAAACTTTAAATAAGAATTAACTCTAAAATCTCTCATCCATTTTGGTTCATTTTTTATATTTGATATTTCAATAACTTTTTTCTTACTAATGCCTTTTTCCATTTTGTAGTCACCTAATAGTATTATACTAAATATTTAAATAAATAAAAAGAAAAAAGTTCAAACTAATTAAACTTTTTTTGTAAACATTCTTCTTTTGTATAGTGTTTTTTGCTTTTTTGATTGTTCTTGTTCTTCTTGTTCTTTCTCTTTATTTAAATAATTAAAGTATTCTTCATCATTATATAGATCATTCCCATCAATAAATTGATAATTATTTTTTATTTGTTCTATAATTATTTTAGCCTTATTTTTAAGATCTTCATCCCATAATAAATCTGCATAATCAAGAATTGCTCCTCTTTTATCTTCTAAAATTAAATTACTAACATCGCTAAGTACATATAATCCACTACAAGTAGGTATATATTTATATTTTACTCCGAGTTTAATATCGATTGCTACATTTTCTTGTTTATCAATTACACACCATCTTGTAGGATACATATAGAGTAATGGTTTTATAACTCCTTCTTGTGGACGTTCAAATTTACAAATATGTGTATTTGAAATTTTGAATCTTTCATCATTATTCATGTTTTTTTCCTCCTTCAATTAAATCTTTGGATCCCTTCCATGTCAATAATGCACAATTATGTCTATTTGGTTGTTTTGATATATCACTATAAACTATTGCTTCTCCTAATAATTCTTTATCATATTCTTTTTCATTTAGCATATTTTCAAAATTATCAATTATTTTTAAAGCTTCATCTATAGTTTTACCTATTAATGTATCTATCATAATTGATGTAGAACTAGTACATATCGCACATGCTTCTCCATCAAATCTTATGTCTTTAACAATACCATTTTCTATTTTTATTTGTAAATCTATTTGGTCTATACAACTTTTACTATTAGTACTTATTTTTTTATATGTATCATCATCAATTAATCCTCTATTTTTAGGATTTTGATAATTTTCAAGTATTATTGTTCTTCTTAACTCTTCACTCATAATTTACTCCTAACTCTATTTATATTATATTACATATAAAATTAATTTGCAAACATGTATTTTTTTTAACTTCAAGAATATATTTTAGTATAGAAAGAGAGGAAAAATCATGGAAACGCTTAAAGTAGGAACTAAATCAAATCCTAATTCAGTTGCTGGAGCACTTGCTAATGTATTTAGAGAAAAAGGAAGTGTTGAAATTCAAGCAATAGGTGCTGGAGCTCTTAACCAAGCTATAAAGGCAATAGCGATTGCTAGAGGATTTGTCGCACCATCTGGAAAAAATTTAGTATGTATTCCTGCATTTACGGACATAGTAATAGATGGAGACGAAAGAACTGCTATTAAATTAATTGTAGAAGCTAAATAGTTAATAAAAATATTGGCTTGGAGTTTCTACCATTTTTTTAAAAAAAGTATTGACATTTATAATTAAGTTATGTATAATTATAAATGTCTACGAATTGCGGGTGTAGTTCAATGGTAGAACTCCAGCCTTCCAAGCTGATAACGTGGGTCCGATTCCCATCACCCGCTCCAGATTGATAGGAAACTCGGAAATTAACTTCCGAGAGTAATAAATGCTAACTAGAAATAGTTAGTTTTTTTGTTATGTAAAGGAGTTGATTATATGTTAAATATAGAGACAAAAGAATTAAAAATAAGTGATAAATTAAAAAGAAAAATTGATATAATTGGTAGATTTACAAATACTACTCCAAT
>CAKPCH010000008.1 GCA_934141535.1 uncultured Bacilli bacterium | reverse complement strand
AATGGCTCAACTTGGTAGAGCACTTGGTTTGGGACCAAGGGGTTGCAGGTTCAAATCCTGTTTTCCCGACCATTTAATAATTAATCGTCTATTTTAGACGATTTTTATTTTGTTAAAATATACAATTTACTATCTAAACCATACATGATATAATATCGTTGGTGATAAATATGAATGAAGAAATAATTAAAAATATGCAAAAACATAATAAAGAATTATCAGCTTATGCTTGCAAGGATGAAAGTGCAATAAGATTAAAACCTTTTTCAAAAAATTTTAGAACAGCCTTTTTTAGAGATTCTGATAAGGTTATTTATTCTTTATCTTACGCTAGATATATAGATAAAACACAAGTATTTACTAATCCTAATAATGATATGATAAGTAAAAGAATAACTCATGTTCAACTTGTAAGTAAAATAGCACGTACCATAGGAAGAGCGTTAAATTTAAATGAGGATTTAATAGAAGCTGCTGGCCTTGGACATGATTTAGGGCATGTCCCATTTGGCCATTTAGGTGAAAAAATATTAAATAAATTGAGTTTAAAATATAATGAAGGTTATTTTAATCACAATGTTCAAAGTGTTAGAACTTTGATGAGACTTGAAAATTATGGTGAAGGCAATAATATATCTGTTCAAGTACTTGATGCCATTTTATGTCATAATGGTGAGATTATAAAAGGCGAATATTCTCCTACTCATAAAACAAAAGAACAATTTTTAGAAGAATATAATGCTTGTTACAAAGATAAGGAAATGTCAAAGAAATTAAAACCTATGACATTGGAGGGTTGCGTAGTTCGTATAAGTGATGTTATAGCATACATAGGTAAAGATATAGAAGATGCGGTGAGATTAAATAAATTAAAATATTCAGATATTCCTGATGATATTGCTAGTGTACTTGGTAATTCTAACTCAGAAATAGTAAATACTATAGTTTGTGATATAATTAATAATAGTTATAGTAAGAATTCTATAAGTTTATCAACTGAAATTTTTGAAGCATTAAATAAATTATTAAAATTTAATTATAAAAATATATATGCTTTAGCATATACTGATGAACAAGTTAAATCAATAGAAGATAAATTTTCAAAATTATTTGATTTGTATTATAATCAAATAGTAAATGAAGATAAGAGTTCTGATATTTATGTTTCTTATTTAAGTGAAATGTCAAAAGATTATAATGATTCTGAAACACCAGCTAGAAAAGTTATAGATTATATTGCGGGTATGACAGATGATTTCTTTGAATATCAATATAATAAATATTTTAAATAAAAAAGAGTTAGTAAATGCTAACTCTTTAAAAGACTTTTAAGCCTGATATAACAAAATGGCAGGGGTAGCAGGAGTCGGACCCACATCAGCGGTTTTGGAGACCGTTATTCTACCATTGAACTATACCCCTGTGACTAGTTAATTATAACACATTTTTATTATATCTTCAACCTTTTTTTTAAAACACATATAATATTGTAAGGTGATTTGTATGGCTATAATTAATTATACTTCAAAAGAAAGAGATTTACTTGCGCGACTTATGAGAGCAGAAGCTGTAGGTGAAGGCAATCTTGGAATGCTTATGGTTGGAAATGTTGGAGTAAATAGAGCTCTTGGAAGATGTTTAACATTTAAAGATATAACAACAATAAATGATATGATATATCAAAATCCAGGTGGATTTTCCGGTATAAATAGTCCTTTGTTTTTTAGTAATCCAACAACTAATGAAAGACAATTAGCCGATAGAGTGCTTAAGGGTGAGTATTATTATCCTGCAACAAACTCCCTTTGGTTTTATGCACCTGGAACTGGTGAGAGTTGTAAAGGTACTTGGTATAATCAAAGAAACTCTGGAAGATATAAGAATCATTGCTTTTATGAACCGGATCCTTTAATTTGTCCAGAAATACATTAAATAACAAATAATTAAAAAAAGATAAAAAATGTGTTGACACATAAAAAAAATAATGATATACTTTATTAGTAACGTTGTTACTGGGGAATTAGCTCAGTTGGCTAGAGCATCTGCCTTGCACGCAGGGGGTCAAGGGTTCGAGTCCCTTATTCTCCACCAGTAGTATATTAACCTTTGATTTTCAAAGGTTTTTTATTTATCTTATAATAGATAAATTTAGTTTTTTTATAAATTGTTTGATTAGTAATTTCTTTTTTTTTTAATATATGCTATAATGTAAAAAGAATAAAGGAGGTAAATGATGACGTTTGATCATGTCGTTGAATTAGTTAAAAATATAATAGACGTACTACTTGTATGGCTTGTTTTATACTATGTTTTGAAAAGTTTAAGTAAAAATGTAAAAATGATATTATTATTTAAAGGAATAATATTTATATTAATTTTAAAAATTGTAAGTGATGTATTTAATTTAGTAACTATAGGATTTTTACTAGATTATGTTATAGAATGGGGTATTTTAGCTCTTATAGTTATTTTCCAACCAGAAATTAGAAATGTTTTGGAGCAATTAGGTAGAAGTCAATTGCTTGGTAGACATAAAACTCTTACAGTAGATGAGAGAGAAAGAATTGTTTTTGAAATAGTAAATGCTATGGATTCTTTACGCAAAACTAGAACTGGAGCACTTATTGTAATTGAAAGAGATAATAGTTTGAATGATTATATTCAAAAAGCAAAAAAAATATATGCTGATATATCAAGTGATTTATTAATGTCAATCTTTTTCCCAAACAATCCACTTCATGATGGTGGTGTAATAATTCAAGGAGATAAGATAACATGCGCTAGAGCTGTATTTCCTATAAGTGAGAATTCTAAGGTAGTAAAAAGATTAGGAACTCGTCATAGAGCTGCTTTAGGTATAGCAGAAATGACTGACTGTATTTCGCTAATTGTATCTGAGGAAACAGGAAGATTATCAATGGCAGTAAATGGTGAGTTACATTATAACCTTACACCAGATGAAATAAAAGTTATGCTTTTAGAAGAATTAAATCCTAAGAAGACAATTTATATTGAAGATGAGGAGGAAAAAACTGATGAAAGCGATAATTAATTTCTTTAAACATATATTTAATTTCTTTGATAGAATAATAATTATGCCAATAACAAGGTTTATTTATAATATTACTAAGAGATTAAATAGACCTAGTAAAAAAATTGAAACTTGGTTATCAAAATCAACCACACTATTATTTTTATCATTGTTTTTAGCAATCATTATATTTATAGTAGTAGATCGAAAAATAATAACTTTTTCAAGTCAATCTGCTAAAGTCTTTAAAGATCAAAAAGTAAATGTAATATACAATGAAGAACAATATGTAGTTGAGGGACTTCCTACTTCTGTAGATGTAACTCTTATTGGTAATAAGGCGGATTTATATATAGCGGAGCAATCATCAAATCAAGGTGTTACAGTTGATTTAACTGGCTTAACCCCAGGCACTCATAAAGTAAAAATAGAATATGATAGAGGTTTATCAAATATTGAGTATAGTGTTAATCCAAGTGTTGCTACAGTGATAATTTATGATAAGGTATCAGATACTAGAGAGATAACTTATGATATAGTAAATAATGATAAGTTAAATAATACTTTAATAGTAAATAGTGTAAATTTAAGTACAGATGAAGTAACTATTAGAGGTGCAGAGTATATGATTAATCAGGTAGCAACCGTAAAAGCTTTAATAGATGTAAATGAATTATCTTTAAAAGAAGCTGGTACTCAAACTTTAAATGATGTAGAGTTAAAAGCATATGATAGTAAGGGTAATGTTCTTGATGTTGAATTTGTACCAAATAAGATAAGTGCTGAAGTTGATCTTGCTTCACCTAGTAAGAAAGTATCACTAAATTTTGTACCAACAGGAGATCTTGCAACAGGTAAAGCAATAGGTGGATATACATTTAGTCAAAATGAAATAACTATTTATGGATCTAGTGAAGCATTAGATAAGATAGATAGTATAGATGTTACTGTTGATGTATCAAATGTTTCAAACGATACTTCATTCAAAGCTAAAATAGTTAAACCATCTGGAGTAAAGACAGTAAGTACAAACTTTGTAACAGTTTCACTTAATATAACAGATTCTTCATCAGAACCAGTTAAGTTTAGTATTCCATTAACAGGAATTAATGTTGGCGATGGCCTTATAGCACAACCAATAAATAAAGATAATGGATTTATAACTGTAGAAGTTCAAGGGGCAAGTTCTGTATTGTCTTCTATAGATGAAAGCGATATAACCGCTTATGTAGATCTTCAAGGTTTAACTGAAGGTACATATACAAAAGAAGTTATTGTAAAGGGTACAAATCCTCTTGCAATATATAAAGCAAAAAAACTTGAAGCAACAGTTCAAATAAGCAAAAAAAATTAGTACTTCATTACGAAGTACTTTTTATTTTGCTTCTATGTGGTTAAATAATATTCCAATATTTATTAATCCACATATACCTACTATAATATAAATAATTTTTGATACTATATTTTGTCCAAAAATCCATTCTACAAGATTAAAATTAAAAAATCCAATTAATCCCCATACAATAGCACCTATTATAGTAAATACTAGGCAAGTTTTTTGTAATCCTTCCATATAATCATCCTTTCTTTCATTTTTTATTTTAGACACTTATTTAATAATTATTCATAATTGATATTTTATACCATATAATTAATTGAAAAACGGGGTGAATTATGAAAAAAATATTTGTGTTTTTAGCTTTAATATTGTTTATTTCTGGTTGTGGTAAAAATAATGATAAAAACTTAGTTAAAGAATTATCAAAGAAAGTAAGTGATTCTAATTCTTATCATTTAACAGCAACCCTAGAAATATATAGAAACGAAGAAAAATATTCTTATGATGTTGATTCTTCATATATGAAAGGGGACTATTATAAAGTCAATTTAGTTAATAAAAATAATAATCATGAACAAATTATATTAAAAAATAAAGATGGAGTATATGTGCTAACACCAGCACTTAATAAAAGTTTTAAATTTCAAAGTGATTGGCCATATAATAATTCTCAAATTTATCTTCTTCAACCTATTATGAATGATATGACAAATGATTCTAATAGAACTTTAGATAAAAAAGATGATGGATATATACTTACTAGTAAGGTAAATTATTCTACTGAGAAAGATTTTAAAAAACAAAAACTTTATATTGATAAAGATAAAAATATAACAAAAGTAGAAATTGTAGATGAAAAAGATAGTGTTAAAATGTGTTTAACTGTTATTGATATTGAATATAATTCAAAATTTGATGAAGAATATTTTAGTGCTAGTAAATATTTAAAGGATGTTGATAATAATAAACCAAATGAAGAAGTAAAAGAAAATCAAAATTCAAATAGTAAAAATGACACAAAGCAAAGTCAAGAGACTGCAAAACTAGATGAAATAGTATATCCTATGTATGTACCAACTGATACTTATCTTTCAGCACAAGATGTAGTATCTACAAATGATGGAGAAAGGGTTATTTTAACATTTACAGGTGAATCAGCGTTTACAGTAGTTCAAGAAACTGCAAAAAATGATGAAATTGCTACTAATTATGTTTATGGAGATCCATACTTAATACTAGATACAGTGGGTGCAATAACTGATTATTCTGTAACTTGGTTAAGTAATGGTGTTGAATACTCTGTTATGTCAGATACTATGAATGTAGATGAACTATTAACTGTAGCACAATCAATAAGTGTAAAAGCAGTAGGAAAATAATTGAAAAGTAACTAAGATATGTGCTATAATGTTCTTGGTGATTTAAATGAAGAAAGCAAAATTAAAAAAAGTTAATGATAAATCTGAAAAAGAAATAATTAAAGAAGAATATTCATTAAAAAAATTAATAATTATAGTAGTAATTCTAGCTATTACATTTGGTACATTTTACTTTATAACTTTATTGGTAGTTGATAAATCAGATAATAAAAATAATAATGGAAATAACACTTCAGTAATTGATTCAACAAAAATTACATTATCTCAATTATTAGATAGAAGAGAAAATGAATACTATGTATTAGCTACTAAAAATAGTATGTACAAAAATATATCATCTACTAGTATTAATTATTCAAATATATATAATGATTATATAAAAAGATATAAAAATAATAATGAGAATGCAATTACATTTTACTATGTAGATTTAGATGATGCATTAAATAAAAATTTTATAGGAGAAGAAACTACTATAGGAGAAGATTTATCTAATTTAAAATTAAATAACGAAGTTTTATTTAAAATAGTTGATGGTAAAATAGAATCTTATTCAGTAGGTAACCAAGAAATTATAGATATTTTATCTAATTTATAAGATGAAAGATAGAATTTAATTTTCTATCTTTTTTGTATATTAAAAATATATTTTCTTATACTAATAATGGTGAATAATTATGGAACTTTTTTTAATGTGCATAAAAATATTTTTTGCGCGACTTATAGATGTGTCACTTGGTACATTTAGAACAATTAATACTGTAAAAGGAAGAGATTTAGTAGCTGCTTTAATAGGGATTGTTGAAGTTACGGTTTGGTTTTTAGTAGTTAAGGAAGCATTGAATGTAGAAAACAATAGTATATGGATAGTTGTTTCATATGCACTTGGATTTTCTGTTGGTACTTATATAGGTGGTAAAATATCAAAGAGATTTATTAAATCTAATTTAGAAGTACAAGTTATTATGTCAAATAAAGATGATGATATTGTTAATAAAATAAGAAGTAAAGGATATGGTGTTACTGCTATTGAAGTAAAAGGTGCTAAGGATAGTAAATACATGTTATATATTCAAATAAGGAATAATTCATTAGAAAGCTTGAAAACGTTAATTAGAAAATTAGATAGTAAAGCTTTTATAGTTGTAAATGAAACTAAATATGTAGAAAATGGTTATTTTAGTGTTACTAAATAAATATAATTAAATGGTGATACTATGTTAATACTTAAGGGAATAATTGTTGGTATAGGTAAAATAATACCAGGAGTAAGTGGATCTATGTTGGCTATTTCTTTAGGTATTTATGAAAAATTAATATATTCAATAAATAATATATTTAAAGATTTTAAAAATAATTTTCTTTTTCTTTTTAAAGTGGGAGTAGGTGTTCTTTTATCAATAACTATTTTTAGTGGTGTCATATTAAATTGTTTAGATAAAAATTATTTAATTACTATGTTTTTGTTTATAGGATTGATAGTTGGAGGATTAGGTGATATAAAAAATAATATAAAACAAGTTAATTGTAAATTGTTAATTATATGTTTAATTATTACTTCAATTTTAGGTATACTTACTATTAATAATGAAGTTAATATTACTAATTCTTTTTCTAAATTTTTTTATTTTATTTTTATAGGAATAGTGGATGCTATAACTATGGTTATACCAGGTATTAGTGGTACTGCTACTTTAATGATGTTAGGTGCTTATGATACTTTAATTAAGACTTTTTCTAATTTATTTAATTTAAGTTTATTATGTGATAATTTAACTATATTAATTCCATTTTCTATTGGTGTTATTATTGGTATTGTTTTTACTGTTAAGTTAGTTGGATATCTTTTTAAAAATTATAGTGATTCTACATATAGTTCTATTTTAGGCTTTTCTGCCTCTACTATAATTCTTATGTTTTTTAAATGTATTAATACTAACTACACACTATTTGAGCTTGTATTGGCTTCATTTATGCTTATGCTAGGTATTTTTATATCAAAAAAAATCAACCACAAGACTATTTGTGATTGATTATATATAAAATAATAAAACCTATAATTGAAATACCTATTCCTAAAAACCAGAAACTTACTTGATTAAATAAAATTAATGAAAGTATTAAAAATAAACAACTTAATAATAAAAGATAATTAATTAATGTATTTTTATTCAATTGGTTTATCTCCATGTAAATTTAAATCAACAGTATGTTTAGGCTTTCTTTTTTCAATAGGTAATGTCTCAATCCATTTAGTACCATCCCATTTCTTTAAGCAATTAGGACCATACCACTCTTTTAGTACTTTTTCTATATTATTATATGAATAAAATTGTCTTCCTTCAAACTCATACTTTTTAAAAGGTAATACATCTTTCTTTAAAAATACTGGTTCATGTAAAAATTTTTCCCAAGGAACTGATATAGGTTGACTTATAAGACTACTATTTTCATATTTTCTTGCATATCTATTAGAAAACCAAACAACGAATTTTTTTAAGTGAACTGGATTTATATGAAGGTTATCAAATAATACAATAAAAGGCATAACTAATTTAATAACTGTTCTATTTAATTCATCTATAAATTTATTTTCGCATATATTATCATAAATTATTATATCTACAAAAATACCATCACCAGATTTACAACGATTTTTTAATAAGAAATTAGTTTCTTCTATATATGTACCCTTTTTTCTTACTTTCATAGTTGGACCCATAATAGTATTGTATTTTTTATCTTTACTAAAACATTGGTAATAAAAATTTTTATCTAAGTCTTTATCAAGTGCTTTTAAAAATTTATCCCAATCTTTTTTTAAAATACATACATCCATATCATCATCCCAAGGTATAAATCCTTTATAATTAACAATACCTAAAGCACTTCCTGCAATTAAACAATATTTAATATCATTTTTTTCACATACTCTATGTATTTCATCCATTATAGATAAAACTTCTAATTGTAATTCTCTTACAGTAATATCTTCTTTTCCATTTCTAGAAATAACATAATTGTCTCTTTCTAAAATGCAATCACTATTTTTTTTCATATTTATTTGCACTCCTAACTTAATTATAGAAGAAAAATTAATAATAATCAAGAATTTAACCTAATTATTTAAACTTAGGCATTTATTTACACATTTTTAAGTCTTTAGAATACATTATTATAGAAATAATGAAAGGGTGGATTATATATGTGTAATAATTCTAATAATACAGATTCTGAATGCCGTTGCATAGCTGAAATCCTTACAGTAATAAATGTTCTTCAACAAAATGCTAATTGCTGTGGAGATACTTGTCTAGAAACTTGCGACAGAGGATTTTTAGGATGCGGTACTACTACACTTGGATGTAATACTAGACCAGTAGTTTTATATACGTGCTGTGGTAATGGAACACCTTGGAGTATGCCAACAACTCGTGAGAATATAGTTTGTACAGATACAGGAGCAACTTGTTCAAATGTATTTAGAGTAGAAAAAATAGATGGATGCTGTGCTACATTTAGAGTACTAGCAGAAAATCCAGATACAACAAGTGTTTATCCTTATGTAGCTACTAACTCATTCTTTACAATGAATTTAAATTGTTGTTGCTGCTTAAGATGTTTACCTGATACTTATGTAGAATGCTTATAGCTAAAAAAAGCAAGTATTAATTTACTTGTTTTTTGTTGATTTAATATCGATTATATCAGTTATTGGAATCAGATTATTATCCATAGTAATTAAGTAGTTTGCATTTCTACCAATAATCCTTTTATTAATTTTTTTATCTTTTAAAGTAATCTCAACATTGGCTTTATATACATAGTTTGGTGAAGCAAAGATATCATTAATCTTTTGAAGTATCGTTCTATTGTCAATCGTATCATCTTTAATATCTCTATCACTGTAGTAAACAGATTCATTGTTATTAAACTTTTTATCCAATCTATTATGGAATACTTTTGGTAAATCTTTCATTAAATCACCTCTTAATTTATTATATTAAAAACAAATAATTTTAGAACTTAATAGTTAAAATATCATATATTATAGTGAGGTGAAGTGTATATGTATAAAATATACCAAGTTGAATATGGTGATACAATAGATTTGATTGCTACTAAAACAAAAACAACTCCAGAAAATATAAAAAATATTAATGGTATAAGTAGCGATAATGAATTAGTTGTTGGAAGTCTTATTATTGTACCTAAAGTAGGGGAGAATGTATTTGATACATATAAAGTGGTGAATGGAGATAATATCTATTCTATAGCAAGACGTTTTAATGCTGATGTAGATACTATTTTATTACTTAATGGATTAAGTAAAACTGATTATATATATCCTGGGCAAGACATCTTAATACCACTTGAAGGAACTGTTGTTTATGTTACAAAAGAAGGTGATACAATAGAATCAATTACTGATGAATTAGGTGTAGATTCTAATACATTGAGTAAAGAAAATAAAAGAATATTTGTAATAGCTGATCAATTAATAGTACATAAAAAAGAGGAAAATAATTAAATGCTCTTTTTTTTTGAATCAAAATAAGTTATAATATCAATAGAATGAATATGAAAGGCAAGATAATATGCAAGGAAATAATAATGGTATTAGTTTTAGTGTATTAAGTACCTATGGTGAAGATTTAACAAATAAACAATATATAACAGATCCATCAATTGCTAGAACAGAAGAGTTAAAAAAATTAATGATGGTACTTTTAACTCCAGAAAAATCAGCGCTTCTAATAGGTAAAGCTGGTGTAGGTAAGACTTCAATAGTAGAAGGATTGTCATATAGAATATTAACTAATCAAGTACCAATTGCTTTACAAGGATACAAAGTAATAAAAATTAATTCATCTTCCTTACTTGGTAGAATTAATTATAATGGAAGAGATGAAATGGTAATAACATTACTAGTTGAAGAATTAAAAAATGTATCTAAAACAATTCTTTTTATAGATGAGATACATACATTAATAGGAAATAATTCTGAAACATCAATGGATTTAGCAAATATTTTAAAACCTGCTATTGATAGAGGTGCAATAAAGTTAATAGGTGCAACTACAGATATAGAATATAATACATATGTAATAAAGGATAGAGCTTTCTTAAGAAGATTTGAGCGAATTGATGTAGCTGAACCAAATGAAGCTACTACAGTAGAAATATTATTTAGAAGCTTACCTAAAATAGTTGCTTCAACAGGCATTAGATTTAAATATAATGAATATGTTACTAGGATGTTGTTAGAATCTATAGTAAGTGCTACAAGTGAGTATAAAAGAGTGTATGGATTAGGGGCTATGTATCCAGATATTGCTTTTTCTGTTTTAACAGCAGCATTCTCACAGGCATTATATCAAAATAGAAGTTATGTAACACTTGTCGATGTATATAATGCAATTAAAACTAGTAAAAGAATATATCCAGATTCAATAGTACGTGAACTTACTGCATTTAGAGAAAAATATAAGGATTTAGCAGCACAAGAAGGCATAGTATTACCAGTTGTTAGTTTGTCAGAAGTTAGTGGACCAGATCAAATATAATAAATAATGGAGGCAAAACAATGAAAAAAATTCCTACAAAGAATTATGTTATTTTAGCAGTATTAATATTAGTTACAGTTTTATTAACACTTTTTTTAGCCAGTCTATATAAAAATAGTGAAGCAATTTCATCTAATTTTTATAATTATTCAAATAAAATAACTGCAAGTGAATTTAAAGAATATATGTTAGAAAATGATGATGCTATAATTTATTTGGCCGATAAGGTAGTTTTAACACATGAATCTTTTGAAAATAGTTTACAAGAGAAAATAGATAGCTACGGATTAAAAAATAAATTAGTATATATTGATAAAAAAGAAATAACTGATAAATTTATAAAAGAGTTTAATGATGAATATAATACCGTTATAGATAAAAAACAATTACCTATTATAATATTTATAGTAGATAATAAAATAGTTAACATAACTTATATAAATAGTGATACTAAGGTAGATTCATTAATAGACTTTGAGGTGATGTTGTGATAAATGTAGTATTATATGAACCTGAAATTCCTCAAAATACAGGAAATATTATGAGAACATGTGCTGGCACATACACAAAATTACACTTAATAAAACCTTTAGGCTTCTCTTTAGATGATAAATATTTAAAAAGAAGTGGAGTTAATTATATAGATAATTGTGATTATGAAGTTTATGAAGATTATGATGACTTTTTAGAAAAAAACAAAGATGGAGATTTTTATTTTCTAACAAGATATGGTAAAAAACCACATAGTGATTTTGATTTTACTGATAAAAGTAAAAATATATATTTAGTGTTTGGTAAGGAAAGCACAGGTATACCAAAAGAAATACTTTCTAAGCATTTAGATAGATGTTTAAGAATACCAACAAATGCTAATATAAGAGCACTTAATTTATCAAATTGTGTAGCACTTGTGCTTTTTGAAGTTTTAAGGCAACAAGATTATCCTAATTTATCAAAAACTGAAATAATAAAAGGTGCAGATTTTCTAGAAAAATAAATCTAAATCAAAAATAACATTGAATTTATTTCATAAAAATGTTATTATATTTATATAAAAGAATAAGGGAGGGAATTATGTTAGATTTATTTAAGTATATACTCGCAAATTATACTTGGCTTTTGATTGCTACAATTTTAACCCTTCTTGCAATAATCGGTTACTTTGCTGAAAAAACTAATTTTGGTCAAGGTAAACAAGATGATAATCTAGATGAAGAAAATAAAGAAGATAAAACTATAACACAAAAGATAGAAGATGAAGAAAATAAACAAATGTTATCTTCTAACATACAACAACCAAATAATTTAGAAAACAATAATTCAATAAATAATAACGTATCAACTTTAAATGTACAACCAACTCAGCCTATAGTAAATCCTAATTTATCTACTTTACAAAACGTAGAAGTTAAACAAAATGTTGAGAATACAAATAAGGTAAATGGCGACAATACTTTAAATACAGTTGTACCTAATATAAATACTTTAGATCCAAATGTAAATAAAGAAGTAAATAATAGTACTGTAGTAGTATCAGAAAACACTTCAAGTATTTTAAATGATAAACAGTTTGATAAATTTGAAAAAGAATTTGATTCAGTTCTTCCAAAAAAGAAAGTAATAGATAGTGACTTATTAGAAGATATAGATGAATTATCTTTGGATAAAACTCAAAAATTTAAATTAACAGAAATTCCAGATTTGGATGATGTTGATCTTCCAAAAATTAAAGATTTAAAAAGTACTGATACAGATATTTGGAAATTTTAAAAATAAAAAAAGAAGCAAACTTTAATTTTACTAGTTTGTTTCTTTTTTTGCTATAAACTTAATTAATTGTTGATAATCTTATTATTTCATCAAAATTGTCATCATCTGCAACAATGTTTTTATGCATTTGACCACATTTTTCACACTTATAAATTATTTTAAAAGTATTTTTAAACTTTTCTATACCTATTGGTTTTAATAAACCTTTGCACTCATTTTTTCTATCTCCTGGATTTATATCTACATGTTTTGAATATAAACATATTGGACAATGATCTCTTGCTGTATAATTTAATTTATTAACTTGTGCATTACAATTTTCACAAATAAAATTTTCATCTATCATATTAAATCTTTTCATATAAATCATTCTTTCTATTTTTTTGCCAATACTTTAAGTGAGCAATAAATTTAACAATTAAATTATATAATTTAATTATAAAAAAGTAAATACAAATTATTTTTAAGTTTATTTGCTATTAAAAGTATAGTTTAAATAGTTGGTGTAAATAATATTTAATTTCATAAAAAAATATAAAATTATCATTATAATCTTTTGACATTTAATTCTTAATGTGGTATCATTCTAAATGACGAATGGTAGATGATTGTATGGATAAAAATATAGATAAAAATGAAAGCAAAAAAGAAAAATTATCAAAGGTAAATAAAAAAGAAGTTACAAATGAAAAAGAAATAAATATTGAGGATATAAAAGAAGTTAAGGAAGAGTTAGAAAATGTTAATACCAATCTTTCTAATAATAAACAAAAAAATATATTTTCAACTTCAGAAGTAGTTTTCTTTGTAATACTATCATTACTTATCGGATTAATGATTGGCAACTTATTGAACAAAACAAAATCTATAGTTGGCAAGAATACTGATGATGAATATTTAAATGAATTTATTGAAAATTATAATTACATTATTAATAATTATTATGAGGAAGTAGATAAGAAAAAATTAGTAGACAGTGCAATTAATGGAATGATGGAAAGTTTGGATTTGCATTCTGTATACTTTAATCAAGAGGAAACTAATAATTTTTCTATTTCTCTAGAAGGAAGTTATAGTGGACTTGGTGTTCAAATATCAAAAGATTCAGAATCTGGAAATATGATAGTTGTGTCAGTTTTTAAAAATTCTCCTGCCTCAGAAGCTGGATTAGTACCTGGTGATTATATTGTATCAATTAATGATAAGAGTGCTACTGATATGAGTGCTTCAGATTTTAGTTCATATGTAAAAAATAATAAATCAAATTCTTTTGATTTGAAAATAATAAGAGATGGAAATGAAAAGACATTACATATAAATAAGAACACCGTAACACTTTCATCAGTTACGTCAAAAATATATGAAAATAATAATAAAAAAGTGGGATACTTATATATAGGAATATTTGCCAACAACACATATGAACAATTTAAAGAAGAATTAAATAAATTAGAACAAGAAAAAATAGATTCTCTTATAATAGATGTTAGGGGAGATACTGGTGGACATTTGACTGCTGTAGATGACATACTTGATTTGTTTTTAAATTCTAAACATGTTATGTATCAATTTGAACAAAATAAAAAAATAACAAAAATATATGGTAAAGGTAAAGAAACTAAACCATATGATATAGTATTACTAGGAGATGAAGTAAGCGCTTCAGCATCTGAAGTATTAATAGCAGGTCTAAAAGAAAATTTAAATGCTGTATTAATAGGCAAAAAAACATATGGTAAGGGTACTGTACAAGATTTAGTTACTTTAAAAGATGGTACACAATACAAATTAACAGTAAAAAAATGGTTAACTCCTAAAGGAAATTGGGTAAATGATACTGAGGGTATCGTACCAGATATTGAAGTAGATTTATCTGAAAAATATTACACTACTTATAATGAAGAGGATGACGATCAATTACAAAGCGCTTTAAACTATATATATAATAAGTAGTAATCAAAAATAAATAATAGAAGTAGATATAAATATAGGAACTAAGTTTAAATATAAAACGGTTCAATATATATCTACTTTTTTATTACATAAATAAAAAATATACATAATATAATAGCGCTATTAAGATATTTCTTTTGTTCTTCTAAAAAATGTGTTATAATTTATTCAGGTGATTTAATTGAAACAAATATGTATAGGAGATAAACTTGAAATACAATGTTACAAACACAACAAAAAAATCCATAGGGCATGGTCGGAGGCTGTTGTATTAGATATAAAAAAAGATTATATGGTGTTTGGAAACAATAAAACAGTTGTAACAGAATCAGAAGGAACGACCTGGAAGACAAAAGAACCAGCAATAATGTATTTTTTTAAAAACAAATGGTATAATGTCATAGCTCAAATGAAAAAGGATGGAATATATTATTATTGTAATATAGCGACACCTTTCATAATAGAGGACAATACAATAAAGTATATAGATTATGATTTAGATCTTAGAATATTTTCACGTGGTGAATTTAAAATATTAGACAAACTAGAATACGAATATCATAAAAATAAAATGGGATATTCAAAAGAACTTGATATAGTTATAAATGAAGCACTTAAAAATTTAATAGACGAATATAAAAACGGTGCGATAATGTTTAATAAAGAAAAAAATGAAGAATATTTAAAATTATATTTGCAACTAAAAGAGGAACAAAAAAATAGTAATTTTAATTAAAAAAATGAATATAATAAATTGTAAATAAAAAAATCATAAAAAAGTAAAAAAAAATAAAAAAAACTGTTGACATGATTTTTTTTATTTGTTATATTATAGGAGTTCTTTTGAAAAAAAGAAACAAAAACAACAGATTTTAGATTTAAAGAAAAAAAGTTAATAAAAATTCAAAAAAAGTATTGACTTTGAAATCTAAATTTGTTATATTAATATCACGTTGCGCAAGAAAGCTTTTATGAAAAGTTGCGTGATTAGTGAAAAAAATGTCAAATTGAAAAAAATTAAAATATTTTCAAAAAAAGTATTGACTTTGTTATTTCAATTTGATATACTGTGTTTGCGCTTCTGAAAAAGAAGCAGAATGATCTTTGAAAACTGAGCAAAATGTCAATTCACTATTAGCTAGGAAAAACAATTCAAATTTCAAAATTTATTTTTTGGAGAGTTTGATCCTGGCTCAGGATGAACGCTGGCGGCATGCCTAAGACATGCAAGTCGAACGAAGTGGCC
>CAKPCH010000007.1 GCA_934141535.1 uncultured Bacilli bacterium | reverse complement strand
CATATTTTTCTTGACTTTCTTGTAAATCTTTTTTAGCATCCTCTACACTAGACTTGCCACATCCTGTTAATCCTAAAGCCATAACCCCACATAGTAAAATAGCAAATAATGTCTTTCTCATAATCCATCCTCCATTTCAACAAATTACTATTTATCTGTCATTTCTATATATAATTATACCATAATTTCAACATATTTTGAAACTAAATTTATACATCCAAGATTTATCCAACATATCTAGTATATATCCAACAGTTGGAAGTAAAATAAAACCTCGCAAACCTTTTAATTAATTGATTTAAATAAAAAGTATGGTAGAATTCTTCCATATTTTTAACACAATTTTGCAAGTGCAAAATAAGAAATGATAGCACAACTATTCCTATATTTATATAGAATGAATTAGGGCAGTGCTATCATTCCCTTTATCCTGCTTAATAATTATTATCATTTTTTTATAAATTATGGTATTTTCATGGTATACTTATATCAGTTAGTAGTTTATTACTACCTATAATTTAGATAATTAGAGGTTGTCCGACTTCAACCTTTATGGCTCCATTTGAATACAACTTACGAACCTATTATGGTGTCGTAAGTTTTTTAATGGCTAAAATCTAACCCACTGTTAGCTTGGAAGACACATATAGATGTTCTCTTTCTAGGAAGGAGAACATTTTTTAATGCTTAATTTTAAAATAATAGAAGCATTAAAACCTAACTCAACTATTATTGATATTATTAAATGCTATAACTATAAAACTAAAAATGGCAAAGTTAAAATTCTTGAGAACACAAATTTAAAGTTTATTGAACTACTGAATATTTAATATTATCTACTATAAAACTCACTATTTATGAGTACAAAGTTAATGAAATATCTAACAAGCAATTTTATATAAAAGAACAAATTAGATTTAAAAAGAAAGTTAAAAAACTAGGATTATCTCAATCAGCATATATAAGAAAAATTATAAATGAAGACATGGACAATGTTATTCATAAAGATGCGATTACACCTATTTTAAAGCAAATAAAAACTCTTAATTATGATTTAGTAAGAGCAATAAACTTTATGATTATGAATAGAATTTACAACGGCAAAGACCTATTAGAAAAAGTACTTACTGAAACAAAAACTTTGCAAAGTGTTTTTGATAAAGAGCAATACTAATACACAGGTATTGCTCTTTTTATATAAAAAGTCCAGTTATATTTCAAACTAATCTCATCGATAAATTGTAATTTGCATTATTATTTTTTATTCATCCACTCAACAGTATCCTTTATTGTATCTTTCATATTTCTATTTTTAAATCCCAACTTTTCTTTAGCCTTTTCATTACTAAAATTAGCATTAGAAGATAGTGTATATAGTGAATACTTTGTAAAAAGTGGAGTTTGTTTCTTTAGATTATAATATACTTCAAATAAAGGGGCTATTAATTTTGCAAGACTTATTGGTAATACCATTTTAATCTTTTTTCTTCCTTGCACATCACAAATTAAATCGCATAATTCTTTTATTGATATATATCTATTGGATAAGATATAGCATTCACCATTAGCACCATTTTTACAAGCACTAATAACACCATCTGCTACATCTCTTACATCAACAAAATCATATCCACCTTTTACACAAGCAAATAATTTGCCATTTGCAACTTCTTTTATTAATTGTGTTAAGTGACTATTGCCAAAATCATTTGGACCTATAATACCAGATGGATGAATTATACAAGCATTCAAATTTTTACCCTTTACTGCATCAATTACATACTTCGCAGCTTCTGCTTTTGTTTTTGCATATAATCCCTCAACATTATCAGGGTTAAAATTAGTTATTTCTGTTATTAATTCATTGTTAGGTGGCTCTGGGATTGCATGAACACTACTAATATAGATAAGTTTTGCTTTTGACTCTATTACCTTATCTACTATATTTTTAGTTCCATTAACATTAACATTATAAACAAGTGGATTGTATTTTGATTTTATATATACTACTGCAGCACAATGAATTACAAAAACTTCTCGTCCATCAGTATTTTCAAAAATTAATGATAAAGTTTCTTTTTTAGTTATATCACCATAGTATATTTTACATTTTAAACCTTCTAGTGATTTAATAGAATCACCTTTTAATACAAATGCCCTAATTTCATTATCAGCATCTTGCTCTATCTTTCTTATGATGTTATTACCTAAAAGACCACTTGCTCCTGTTACTATATAAATCTTTTTCACAATATTTATCACCACCACTCCATTCTAAAAAATAAATCTAATATCCCTCTTATATAATTATACCACAATTTAACAATTATTTTTTAAGAAGTATATGAATAGCAAAAAATGATATTTTTTTAGTTGAAATACCTTTATCCTGAAGAACAAGTCCAAGATTCTTAATACCCATTAGTACAGCTAATAATAATTTGTTGTAGATGGTTCTGTTATAGTATCAGCACCTACTAAACTTTTTTATTGGTATAAGTATATCTAACATTTTCATATGTACTATCTATAGTAACTTCTACCTTTTTACTATTTATAATAATACCACTTAGTAATGTAATATCACTTCCAAGGTATATATAATTGTAATCATTATCGCCTTCTAAAACACTTTTTAGTTTGCTACTTGTAAATACTTGCACTTTATTTTTACTTATTACATTCATATTTATCTATCTCTAACGTACTATATGTCAGAAATATTACTTGAAATAATTACTTTTTATTAAAATAAACTTATAATTTTTGGAATAAATATTAATAATCCAGTTAAAAATGCAAAGAATGCTAATACTAGAACAGCACCTGCTGATATATCTTTTGCTTTTTTTGCATTTTCATTTATATTTGGCATTGCTAAATCTACTGTTATTTCTATAGCTGTATTAAATAATTCAGCACTTATTACAGCACCAAAAGAGCAAAAACAAATTATCCATTCTATTTTACTTAACTTTAAAATTATTCCAAATATAATTACTAAAGTCATAATAGATATATGAATTTTTAAATTTCTTTCTGTTTTAAGAGCACTCTTTATTCCACAAATAGCATACTTAAAACTATTTATTAATTTTTTATTTTTCATTTACATCTTCCTTATCTAATACTATTTTTTTTGTTATTTTAATATATACTAGTAAATATGAGATAGCTATTAAAAAGATAATCCTGCTTTAAATGATTCTAATATCAACATTTCAAATAGGTATTTATCATCAAAATTAGGTACTCCCCACTCTAAATCATGATATTCTATATATTTTTTATTTTTTAAATTACACCATTTACACCTATTCATATTCACTCCTTAGCTTTAAATAAACTAGTATCATTTTTTTATATTTCTTTTTTTAGCTATTTGTTGTGCTACATCATTATAAGTAATAGTTTTTTCGTATGGTATTTCATTCATTATATCTGTTACAATTCTTATCTAATATTTTTATTCATAAAAGCCTCCATAACAATTATATCAAAAAAGATAGAATATTTTCTACCTTTATTAATACTTTATTTCTCCAACACATTTCATAATTATTTTTTCTATATCTACAATATCTTCTTTACAATCATTATTAATCCAAATTTCTATTATTGACATAATACCTTTAAGATAGAATGATACATAATATTTTCTTTCTTCTTTTGGTATATTAAATCTTTCTAATATAGGTGTAATTATATACTTATTTAAACTATTGAACTTGTTTTCTGAATCCATATTATTAGGATATTTAAATGCTGCTTTAAATATTTGTTTGTTCTCTTTTATAAAATTTAAATAAGGTGTTAAATACTCTCTTGTTACTAAATTTAATTTATTAAGTGGTAATATATATAATTTACTAATAAAATATTTTGTATTAACATCAAAATAATCAATAAATTTTTTATTAGCACAATTCATAGCCTCAGTTACTAAATCACATATATTTTCATAATGAAGATAAAATGTTGATCTATTAACACCCGCTTTTTCACATATTTCTTTAATTGTTATATACTCAATATCTTTTTTATCTAATAAACTAATTAGTGCTTCATCCATTAAAAAGGCAGTGCTAAAATATTTACTACTTTGTTTATTCATATAACACCACCTACTTCCTATTACTAATTTTCTTCTAATACTTCACTTGATAATTTTATTATATCATAAGAATACTTATTTTTGGAGTTTTCTAGTATTTTTTTATAAATTGGATAGTTTAAACTAATACCAACAATTCCTATAACTCCTATAATTATTCCAAGAATCATCCCTATAATTTTCATTGATAAACACATTCCAATACCTAATACAAGTGACATAATTATTCCAAAAGAATATGCAAAAATATTGGCTGGTAATTTTGCCTTTCTATCTATTTTTTTTAAAGCAATTAATTTAGATTCATCTTTTTCTTTTATATATTTTCATAAAGGTTCATATTTACTCAAACCAATCACCTCTTAAATACAAAAAGGCTATTATTAGCCTAAAGTATTTTTTCTTTTAATTAAATGTATTAAAACTCCTATAATACCAATTAATGACATTGCACCTAAAAGTACAAATAACATAACATTATCACCTGTATCAGGGTTATTTATAGTATTTGATTTTTGAAGATGCGCTAAAGTATAAATACTAAAATGATCTGTATTAAATTTAGCATACCCATCCTCTACTACTACTTTATATTCAATAACTTTATTATTATCATCTACATAATATACTACTAAATCTTTATCTTTTAATTCATCTTTAATTGGTATTCTAACTTCAAAAGTATTATCTGATAGTTTAGTAATATAATCTCCTGTTGATTTAAAGAATAATTTTAAATCAAACATTTCAAAATCTGTAGCATTTAATATTTTTACTATCTTATCATATTCTTCACCTTTAGTTAGTTTAGCAACACTAATAAGTGTATCTAGTGGAATAATTTTTGAAGTAGTACTTATTGTTACATCACTTTCAATATCGCTAGTAATAAGATTAACATCATTATTAACTTTTTTACTATCTTTAACTACTAAAAAATCAACTTGTGTATCATTAATAGTCAAAGCATAACCTAAAATCTATTCTAATAATAATTTTAATATTTTAAAGGTTTTTTTTATTTACAGTAATTTTTTATATTTTCTTTATCATAAGATTGGTTTTTAATTATTTTATAGTATTCATCTTTAGTATCTTTATTACATCTAACAACATCATAAAATAAAGTATCATAATAAATTGCTGTATCTGCTGTTATTTTATATATTGAAAATCTAGGTGCTTGTTTAATATTAACTACACTTATATAATCAATTAAAAATAATAAATTAATAGATAAAATTAAATATCCTAAGTTAAATAATAGTTTCTTTTTTAAATTTAATTTTTTTGTAAATTTTGAAATACCTATTAAAGATAGTAATACTCCGATTATAGAATATATACTTCCAAAACTACTTTCACTTTTAAATATAGACATTGAAGTTATTATTAAGAATATTGAGAATGTTATTAAAATTATACCAATTAAATTATTTTTTTCTAATACTTTTTTATTAGTATAATAAATTGTTTTAATGATATTTTCTTCTGATTTCTCCTGATATTTATCTTGTGCTATTTTTTCTCCACTTATTAAATCATTTACTGAAATATCTAGTGTTTCACATAGTGGTTTAAATAATGATAAATCTGGCATATTTCTTCCATTTTCCCAATTACTAACAGATTTATCAGTTACTCCTAATTTTTCAGCTAGTTCTTGTTGAGTTAATTTTTTTTCTTTTCTACACTCTAAAATAAATTTTCCAATTTTTTCTTGATTCATAAAATTCTCTCCTTCTTACATTTTTATAATACTACATAAAAGTAAATTTTAATAGGAAATAATACTAGAGTAATAAAAAAGAGCACGTAAAGTACTCTAAATTAATCTATTTTTGTTATATAACCACTTGTTTTTTCTTTATACATTTCATCTGTTATACTTTTATATTTATTACCATCATAATCATCAGTAAAACCATTATATGCTTTATATATCTCACCAGTATCTGTATCATATACTCTTTCATATCCTAGAATAGCATCGCTTTGTTTTTGACTCATTATATCAAAACTAGCACTCCTTTTCTCCCAAGAATCCATAATACCATCTGTAATTTGATTACATATACTTCTTACACTTTGAAAGTTTTTCATTACAGCATCTTGCTCACTATTAAATCCACTCATAAATGTATCAGTAAATTCTAAAGATGAAGAAATAGTATTTAATACATCTTGCCAATCTATAAATTCATCTTTAGGGGCAGTAATAAACATAGCGTCATATACATTTAAATAGTATATATCTATTTGCTCTCCGTAATAAATATTTTCATATACATAATATGGTCCTGCATCATATACATAAGCTGTAAATAAGCCTTCTGCTTCTTTTCCATTTTCATCTTTAAAAGTAGCTCTTAATATATCTCCGCCAAGTGCTGAAGCACCTAAATTTTCAACAACAGTAAAATCATTTAATGTTGGAAATGTAAATGTACTAGTATTATTTAGTGGACCTAATTCATTAAATATTTTATAAAAACCTTCTGTAGTTTTATCTTCTAATACAGCTGTTTTAGCAAATATATCATTAGGATAATATCTTTGTTGAAATTCTTTTGCTTTTTGTGATTTATTATACCCTTCTGTTTTTAAATTAAAGAAAAATTGATAAGCAGTATTTGAAGGATCATATACTTTAATTGTGTAATGAATATAATCGCCTAATACATCAACCTTCCATCCTTGTGGTATTTTCATCTTTACTAAACCATTATTAAAATCTTCAAATTTTAATGTACTTGCCTCATTTTTTACTACATTTATCTTTTTGCTATTATTAGTAATTTGAGTGCTATTTTTTGAAATAAATGATAAAGCTACTATTAATATAATAATTATTATTCCAGCAAATATAATATTTTTTGTATTTTTGAAAGTATCCTTTAAATTCATCTTTCTTCCTCCTATAATTACTATATATTTATTTAAGAGTGTTGTCAATTTTATTGACAATTATGTCAATGACTATGTGGCAATTAAATTTCAACTATATGTACTTCATTACCATGACTTTTAATTATATCAATTAAATCTTCTACTTTTAAATAAATAGTTGCAGTATTATCATTGGGATGTATTCCTATAATATCATTAAAATACTTATCAATATATACTATAACTTTTTTATCTGTATCATTTAATATACCTAGCGGTGTTACAGATCCTTTAGTTAAATTCATAATATTTAATAAATCTTCTTCTAAAGCAAAACTAAGTGGTCTAATATTATACTTTTTTCTAAATTCTTTTAAATTTACTTTTTTAATAGGATCTACAGTTATTAAATAGTAATTTTTTTTATCATCACATAAAAAAAGATTTTTAGCATCTTTTTCTTTGTATGGCAAATTAATTTTTTCTATATCAGCCATATTATAAACTGCATCATGTTCAACTATTTCATACCATATATTTTTGTCTTTTATAAATTCATATATTTGTTTCTTATTCAAAATACTCATCTCACTTTTTTTGTAATACCCATAAATTTAATGGTTTAATTTTAGAATTACAATAATGACAAACACCATATTTAGCATCTATTGTAGCACCACAATTATTACATCTAATAATATTAACTCCCTCATCTAAATCTAACGTATTATTACTAACTTTTTTTAATATATATGTGTCCTTTATATTTTTTGACTTTATTTTATTATCTTCAAAATATACAATTCTAATGAGTGCTGCTACACAAATATTATTATTTTCTAATTCTTTAAAACTAATATAATCAATAACATCAAAATCTATTACTTTATCTTTATTATAATAGTATTTTCTTAATTCATAATTTAAATTATTAAAGAAAAGTTTTTTATCTATATTAGTCTTATTCCAAAAATCTATTTGTTTTTGATTTTGTTTATCTTTATATATTTTTATTGGTATTAAAACTACATAAGCATCAAGCATATAAAAGAAATAATAAAGTACTAGTGTTAGAATAACTCCATATATTAATATTTTAAATATATCATATTCATTAAATGTTCTAGATGTATTTTTTATAAATATATAGCACACCATTATACTTATTATTAAATCTATTAATCCTGTTATAATTCTATATTTATTACTTTGTAAAACTCTATCATAATGATATTTACTTCCTAAATCTTTATTTATATATTCTATATTATAATATGATTTACAATAAGGACAACAATCATCTATACTATTTAATTTAAAAGTTGTACCACAGTTAGGACAAGTATAATTACTGTTTTCTATATTTTTTGATATAAATGTATATTCTATTCTAGAATCAAATTTTTGTTCTTCATGAATTAATTTATCATTTAAATAGTATTCCTTTTTGCACCTTATACCATTTATAATATCATCATTATTTTTATTATTAGTATTTCTTACTTTAATTTTATCTTTAACTATATATTTTGTTGTTATATTTATATTATAATTCTTTAATTTATTATTTTGAAAACTATCAGATATAAATGCCATATTTTACTCCTATCTGTTGTTATTGTTATTATTATTGTTGTTGTTGTTATTATTGTTATTATTATTTGATGAAGAACCACCACTACTATAGCCTCTTGAAGACGGTGTATAGTGTGGTATTACTCTAAATACTTTATTAGATAAATAAATTCCATCTATACTAGAATTAAAGCATACAACACTCATTAATTCTGGCTCTATTTCTTTGTTATAATTTACTTTTAGTGTAAAACTATATCTATTACCTACTATAACACCATTTTTATATGTACTTAAAAATTCATATATCTTATTTAAATCAGCATTTGTTAATTCATAGTATTTTAATAATTCAATACATCTTTTTTTTCTAATTAATTCTTCATATGTTTCTGGTTCTTTATTCATTTAAAACTCCTTATCTATATAATAAAATTCTATATTTTGAAATGGTAAATTAATTGCTTGTATATGATAATAAGCATTATTTTTTTGTTTTGTATAGTGATAATCTCTTAAAGCTTGAGTTGTAAAAAAGATATTATTTGGATTATCTATACTATATTGATTTTTATATTCTTTTATTAAATTTGTTAAATCATATATATAATAATCTTTATTATTTAATCCATTATCTAGTACACTCTTATAAATTTGGAAGGTTGCTAAATGACTTTGTTTTGTTCTTGCTTCATCTCCATAAGTTACCATATTACCTGATAATAACATTATATAAAGTGAATTATTTATAGGATAATCACAAACTTCATTTATTAAATTCTTTTTCATATATATTAAAACTTTACTTTGAGGTGTTATATATATAAAGTCTCTTACACCTTTTGTTATTTGAGAACTTAATGGATATTTTTCTTTATCTACTTCTAAAATAAAACTATTACTATCATATATATATTTAAGATTACTATCACTTTCTATTATACTTGAAAGACTTGGATAATCTAATATTTTATTTTGTGGTAAATATTTTTCTTTATCTTCTAATCTCATTTTACTTACATATTGATAAACAAATTCATTATTGTTAGGATCTTTTTGAAAATTTCTATCTTTATACATTTCTTGTTGTAATTTACAAGTATAACTTTTATTTTGTTTATAAGCATTTTTTACAAATGGACATCCTGTTTTACAAAGATATAAATATCCACAATTTACACATTCTTCATTTAATGGTTCTTTATTATGATTAAGAAATATTTTTCCTTTAGCGCACTCTAATATCTCTTCTGGTGTATTATCATATATATTACCATAATAATAATCCTTATTTTTTTGTCCTCTTACACAAGAATATATATCACCATTCTTTTCTAATAAGAAAAACTTCTCACCACAATTATCACAATTAGTACAATATCCTGGTCCAAATTCATCAAACCAAGCACCATTTACTCCACTATCTAAATTAGTACCGTTAAACTCCTCTTTCATTCTTTTATAAAAATTTACTTGTTCTTCTTCACTCAAATGATGAAGTAAACCATTTGAATTATAATCAAATCCTATCATAAAATTAAAATCATTCATATCTAGACAAGTTTCTTTATCTAAGAATTTTATATCTTCTATTATTTCATCTATATGATTATAGTGCTCTTTAAAAATGGTTGCTGAAACTTTCTTCTTATTTGGTATATCTTTTAGTAATTCTATATTTTTAAGTATTCTATTTAAGGTTTCTTTTCCACCTTTAGTTACTCTATATTCATTATGAAGTGAAAGAGGTAAATCTAAGCTACCTGATATAGATACATTAAATTCTTTTATTGTATCTATATGTTTTTCTAAATCATACATATTTGTTTTTATATGAGGTGTGCCTATTTTAAACCCACCTTGTAATATTATATCTTTATTATTCTTATAATAATCACTAATAAATTTTACTAAATCATGAAATTCTTGTTTAGGAAGTACTGTTACTTCACCTCCATGAAGTGATATATTAAACGGAATAACATTACTCTTCTTAAATTTATTAATAGCATACTCTAAAGTATCAAGTGATTTAAAATTTGTTTTAATATCTTTTGTATTATCTTCTAAATAACAGTATTTGCACCCCATATTGCAAGATAATGTTGGAACATATAATAAATGTATGTATTTTATATTTTGATTCATATTTACTCCTATTTTTAATAACGTGATATTACTGTTGGACTTTCTTTAAATGCCCTATAATTTACATAAGTATTTTGTGGTATTGTAATACTATATAGACTTAAACATCCTCTAAATGCTGATGAACCTATTTCACTTAACATACTATTTTCACTTATATTAACACTTGATAAAGAAGTATTGTAATAGAAAGCATGCCCTCCAATTCTAGTAACTGAATCTGGTATAGTAATACTTTCAAGCGAACTACATGAAGAGAAAGTATCTCCTCTTATTTCAGTTAAATTATTAGATAGTTTAATAGTTTTTAAAGATTTAGCATTATAGAATGCTTCTCCACCCATAAATGTAACTGAATCTGGTATTTCTATAGAAACTAATGAAGTACAATTATAAAATGCTCCTCCACCTAAATAATTTAAATTACTAGGAAGTTTAACATTAACTAAACTTCTATCATTTTTAAATGCTTGACCTCTTATCTCTATTATAGTATCTGGTAAATTTACTTCTTTTAAATAAGGCATATTAGAAAAAGTATTACCTCTTAATGAAATTATAGATTCTTGCTTATATGTTGAAGGTATAGTAGCACTCTTAAAATTAGTTACACCAAATGCATAAAATCTAACTGCATACCCTCCATCTACTTTTTCATAAAATATTCTTGGTTTTATAAATAAAGTGAGTGCTAAAGCAATAGAAACTACAAATTCAATAAAAAATATTAACCTAGTATTATCTTTAATACAACTTTCTTTACAACTCATTATTATATTACTTATTTTTTCTTGTGGTCTAGATTTAGCTTGCTTTTTTAAATATTTAATTAAATTATATCTACTTGATAATATCTTAAACACGATAAGTATAATAAGACCTATAACATATGTAAACATTGGAAAATGAAAGAAAATTAATGAAACATATACAAATAAAAGTATTGAAAATATAATATTTAATATATTTTTTCTTTTTGATAATGCTTTTGGTATTAATTTATTATTCATATCATATTTTTTTAATTCTTTTTGTATAAATACTTCTAATAATTTTGAATCACTTAGATTATACATAGAATCAAAATCACTAAAATGAAGAATAGTTTTATCTTGTTTTATAGCATTTTCATTAGCTATAACACTTACATTAGAGCCATCAAAAGGTTCTCCACAGCTTCCACAAAACTTATCAGTTACTTTTAATATTCCATTACATTTAGTACATCTAAGTTCTATTCCTAAATCAGATTCATTAGTAGTATTTGTTTTACTTGTAAAAGTTGTAGGGCTCGTTTTTATAGTAATAGACTTAACAATAGATCTTCCTATTATTAATAACATCAAGTCAAAAAATACATATTTTTCTTGAAAAAGTAAGATTGCTACAACTCTTATTAAATTTAATAATCTATATGTCTTTTGACTATTTCCTGGTGACATTTTTTCTGAAAGTGGTTTTAAAAATAACTTACACATAGGAATAGTTAAAACACCTTCTATTATAAGTACACCTATAATATTTTTAAAATAATCATTATATGCCAAAGCAACAGTTGGCATACAAAGTAAAACTACTAATAATAATATTTTTTTATTTTTCATAAATCCTCCTACTACATACTTAAATTATAGCACACTTTATTTATCTAAATTATTTATATAACAATTTAGACTACTCGTTTTCATGAACTTCTTTTTTTATAAAATTTTATTAATAATAAAGTAAATATAATAACTAATATAATTAATACAATATATGAATAAGTATTTAATATATTTAAGATACTTCCCCAATTATTTCCTACTACAGCACCCACTATAATTAAAACTGTATTCCATATTAAAGATCCAAATATAGTATAAATTATAAATTTTATAATTGGCATTTCACTCATTCCAGCAGGTATAGAAATTAAACTTCTAACTAGTGGTATAAATCTACAGAAGAATACTGTTTTATTACCTTTTTTATCAAACCATTCATCAGATTTATCTATATCAGATTCTTTTAATTTTAAAATACTTCCTATTTTTCCTCTTACTATTTTCTTTAATCTTTCTTTATTAAATATCATTCCTATACAATATAATACTATTGCACCCAGTAATGAACCTAGTGTTGAAGATATTATCATGCATATTATATTTAGTTTTGTTGTAGTTGTCATAAATCCACCAAATAATAGTATTACTTCTGAAGGAATTGGAGGAAAAACATTTTCAATAGCAATCAGAAAAAATACTCCTAAATAACCAAATTGATTCATTATACTTAAAATTAATTCTTGCATCATATCACTTACCTTACTATATATATTTTAACATATTTTTTTATATTTACAAAAAAAATAACTTGATGTTATCTTTTTAAGTTCATCCTTTCTCCTATTAAGTTATTTTTATATATTAAATACTCTTTTTTTGTGTCATATTCTTCCATATTTATAGCACTTACTTTTTGTGAAAGTGTTAGTCCAAACTCTATTTTCTTTTGTTCCAACGTTTTTAATTTTTTTTCTAATTCCTTTTGTAAAGAAAAATCTGTCATTTTTTCTATATTCGGTGTGATTAATTCTAATCTTTTTTTGTAATCTTCTAATGTCATATCTTTTAAACCATACCTTGATAAAAAGTCATTAGTAAGTTGTTCAATTTGTTTTTTTGTATACTCTATAACATCTTTTTCCATACTTACTTCTAGTTCGATTTTTTCAATTTGTACATTTAAATCTGATAAATTAATTGCATTTTCATTAATCTTTTTATTAGAAATCATCTTACCAAAAAATCCTTTTTTATCTAATTCTGATTTTTCTTTTAATAGTCTATTTTGAGATTGACGTAATAAAACTAACTTTTCTTCTTTTGATTTAATTAAATTTTGATAAACTTTTATTCTATTGTTACTTTCTTCTAAATTGTGTTCTAACCATTCTAACCTAGAAGCGCCATTATAAATTTTTCTATTATCAGATAAGGTTTGTATTTGGTTTGTTAACTTTTGTTGAAATATAACTAATTCATCATTTTTTTTAATAGATTGCATAATTTTAAAATTCGCCTCCATATTTTTTTAAGTTTAAAGGTATGGCAACATCTACACATAATTATACCATATGAGCAATAAAAAAGTAAGGCTACAATAAGCAAGCCTTACAAATATTTTTATAAGTTTTTAAGTTGTTCTTTTATATTTAGAAACTATATTATTAAGTATTATAAATATAATAGAAAATATAATTAATACTGACATATTTATAAATACTACCTTTAATGTATTAAAATTTAAATATTCTATATTAGATAAAATATCATTAGAATTTACATACCAATAAGAAGGTAATATACGTGAGAATGCTAATACACCACTTGGTAAATACATAGCTGGTACAAAAGCACCGCAAAGAAATGAAGAACCTAGTGCGACAACATTTACAATACCGTTTATAGCATTCTTATTATTTAATAAATTTGATATAAATAAAGAAAGTGTTAATGAAACAAAAGTAAATATTAACATATTTAAAATATACATAGCTACTCTTAAATCAAATATATTAACCTTAAGTAAGATAATACCTAATATTACATAAAGTATCCATACTACTATACTATAAACTAAACTAGATAAAAGTATTAAAAAGTTATGTTTTTTATAATTCATACCACTTACAATTATTCTTTTATTTAATGTATTCTCTTTAAAACTAGACATAACTAAACATATTATATATAAAACTACAGCCATTACACTATAACTTGCAAAATTAAAATATCTATCTAAATTAGAAGTTTTTCTTGTATCTAATTTTGATGTTATTTCTATATCTGTTTTACTATTTAAATTAGTATTTATAGTATTAATTAATTCTTCTTCACTTAAATCTAATTTATTATATATATTTTGTATTTTTAAATATCTAGATAAAATAGTATTAGCAATCATTGAATTATAATCTTTTACTGTTTTAATATCTATAGGTACATTCTTTTTATTTAATGTATCTATCCTATAATTTTTAGGAATATAAATTATATAGTTTATATCTCTATAAAATAAAGCATCATTTATTTTATCTTCATCATTTTCTATTTTTACTACATTAGTATTATCAGTTATATAATCAGTTAAATTTTTAGTAAGACCTATATTATCGTCATTAGATATAATAAGTACATCTGGTTTAGTATCAATAAATGTTGTAGTTTCATTATTACTTGTCATATTTAAAGTTCCAAATACTATTAACATTACTGTATAAAGAATTACTGTTCCTTTATACTTTTTTATTACTTTAAAAAATGTATTAAATACTGTCATAGCTTTTCCTCCTTAATCCTTTTAAAGATATAAATATCATAACAAAGGAAAATATAACAAGACTTATTATATCAAACCAATATCTATTTAAATTACTATAATAATATAATGAATAGAATCCATCTGTAATCATACTAGCTGGATTAAGTTTATTTATTATAGGTATATTCTTATCTATTACATATTTCATAACCATACCAGTCATACCTGCTAAAAAGCACCATATCATTGTTATTGAAATAAGTATTCCTGTTTTAGCACCCTCATGTGTTTTTAACATGGTAGCTAAAAATATACCTAATGTTAAACCTGCTAATGTTGATACTGTTACTAGTAATAATATAAGTGGTAAATGTGTACCAAAATCTATTTTTAATATAAAAGTCATATAAACAAGTAATAAAGAGAGTCCTACTAATTCTACAATAAAGCTTGCTAAAAGACTACCTAATAACATACTACTAGTTTTAATTGGTGAAATAGCACTCCTCTTACCTACACTACCCATATTAGCTAATTTTTTATTAACTACATAAATAGAAATAATACCTCCATAAAGAGCGGACATAGCAATCAAATTATAAAATTCTATTACTGTATAACTTAATCGTGAACTTGTTATATCATTTATTATAACTTCACTACTATTTATATTTTCACTAATTCTATTATACATATCATTATAATCTATATTATAATCTTTATTTTTTATTTTATCTTCTATTTGTCTTTGTAATAATTCTTCATATATATTTTTTTCTATATTAATTTCATCAACAACAGTTTTTAATATAGTTTCACTAGAACCATTTTTAGAAACAGTAGTAAATAGTTTATTATCACTTACTCTTATATAGCCTATTATATCTTTATTATCTAACATATCTTTACAAGTATCTATATCTTGATAAGTTATATTAAATATTTTATTAGCACTTTTATTATCTGATAAAGTTAAAAAAGCTTCTTTATAAAATATATTATTATTAAAATTTTCATCATTAACAATACCTATATTAATACTTGAAAAATTCTCTTCTTTCTCTATATTAGAAAAAGCTAAATTATAGAAGGTTGCTAAAATTATAGGAAAAATAAATGTCCAAAAAATAAGGGATTTATTTTTTAGAAGTGTTTTTAATGTATATTTAAAATTATGAAAAAACATTAGTCTCTTAATCCTTTTCCAGTAAGTTCTAGGAATACATCATTAAGAGTTGGTCTTTCTGAGAATATCTTATCATATTTAATTTTTTTAGATTTTAAGAAATCTATTAATTCTCCTAAATTATCTTTTCCTTTTTTATAAGTTATTGATAATGTATTACCACTTAAATTTACGCTATCTACTGTTTTAAACTCAATTATTTCATCTATAATTTCTTTACTTATATTATAACTTTCAATAGTTATTTTTTCTTCTATATTAGCAAGCCTTTTTAATTCATCACTACTTCCTTGAGCAATTATTTTACCTTTATCAAGTATTATAATTCTATCACATAATATTTCTGCTTCTTCCATATAATGTGTAGTATATAAAATGGTTGCTCCATTATCTCTTAATTTTTTTATACCTTCTAATATATTATTTCTACTTTGTGGATCTACTGCTACTGTAGGTTCATCTAAAAATATTAATTTAGGATGATGAGCTATACCACATGCTATATTTAATCTTCTTTTTAATCCACCAGATAATTGTTTAGGATAAAACTTTTTAAAATCATCTAATCCTACAAAAGATATAGCTTCTTCTACATACTGTTTTCTTTTTATCTTATCATTTATATAAAGTCCACAAAAATAATCTATATTATCATAAACATTTAACTCTTCAAAGAGTGCGACATCTTGAAATATAACTCCAATATTTCTTTTTATATCATAAGAATCAGGTGTCATATTCTTACCAAATATTTTAATAACACCCTCATAATTTAAAAGAGATAATAAACAATTTATAGTAGTTGATTTACCACTACCATTAGGTCCTAAAAGACCTATTATTTCGCCATTTAAAACATTAAAAGATATATTATCAACTGCAGTCAATTTTTTATATTTTTTAGTTAAATTTTTTACTTCTATAACATTATTCATAATGTCTCTCCTTTCATTTATTTTTCTTAGACATAGACATAACAACTAGTATAATACCTATTAAATTTATTCCTATTGAAAGTCCTAATAAAACACCATTTGTAAAATCCCCTACATCTGATGTTGTGTTTTTAAACACCATAGATAAAAAATATAATATTTAACCTAGTATTATTAAAGCAAAACCTATTTTTAAATTTTTTCCCATATACATAACTCCTAACTTTAACACAATAATATTGTATCACATAGTACAATACTTGTATATATTTTTTTAAACATTTAAAAAATCACATGATACATAAGTAATATTATTTAAATCTTTAACACATTTTTTAATTCTTTTTTGTTTATCTTTTATAATATCTTCTTTATCAAGTTCAAATACTTTAATTCTTTTATCTAATCTATATTGTGTTGTTACATATCCACTTCCAAGACTTACAAACTGTTTTAACCCTAATTTTAATTCTTGTCTTATAGAATCCTCTTCTAAAGCTTGTCGCACCAAAACATTAGGCCCTAATACATTATTAACAATCCATCCAAGTGCATTATCACCATTATAATTAGGATTAAAAAATTTAATCCCATTACTTATATTAAATGATATATTTTTATACTCTTCATCATTTAATATTTTTAAAGATAACTTATCATTAAATATTTTTATATTACTATTTTTCATATGATAAATTCTTACAAAAAGACAGATGAGTGCTGTTATATTTTTATCCATAAAATCGCATCAATATATTTAATACTACTATATAAGGAGTATTACAAATCTTGAAAAAAAGTGATTTTGTGGTAATATGTATATAGAAAAGAGAGTAAAAAAATTAAAATTTTACTCTCTTTTTTTATTCTATCATAGATTTAAAAATTGATATTACTAAGTAAATTACATAACCCATAATTTGATTCCAAGGTTACTCAAAATATCATACGAATACAAAAACCACAAGTACTATTATAGTTTCTCACAGGTATGAATCTATATAATTTTATTTTATATTTACTTCATACCCTTTTTGTTTATTATATATTTTTAAACATTTATTTTTTTATAATCTTTCACACCATATTTTATAAGTATTAAATATAAAATAATATCAATAATTAATAGTATTAATAAATGAAGTGTTATTAAAAGTTTTATACCTATATTATTAAATAACGCAATACATAATATACTTAATACAAATATTATAGTACCCATTAAAACACTAAGAAAAGAACTCATACTTTGTTTTACTACTTCTGTATCATTAGTAGAACTCATTTTAGGATATTTTAAATTTATTATAAGACCAAAAACTGATGAAAAGAATATCATTATTATATTTAATAATAATATAGATATTATATAAAATAATTTTGGTTTAAATACTATAAAGTATATTAACTCACTCAATAATATAACTGGTAATTCTATTATAAAAGGATATATTAATTTAGAATGTAATATTGTTTTTATAGATACTGGTAAACTTTTTGTTAAGTTAAAAGTTTTACTTTCTAAAGATATACTTGATGATGTAATAGAAGTAAGTGTTGTAGCAAACATTATAAGTCCATAATATAAAATTGATATAGATATATCACTACTTATATTATAGCCATTTAAAACACTTAAAAATGCTTCTTTACCTTTAATACATAAAATAATTGTCATAATAAATACTAAGGCTATTGCAAAGAATGTATTAAATATATAAACTGGTGAAGAAAAATATCTTTTTAATTCTTTTATTGTTAATGAAACAACTTTTTTATTTTGTTTTATTTTTATCTCTTTTACGTTTTTTACTTTCTTCTTAGTAGAGGCACTAACATTATTTGATATAATTTTAAAATAGTATTTAGAACCTATTATTATAAATAATATAAATGGTATTATATTTACTAATAATAATTTAATAAAATCTATTATATTAAATTTATTTATTAGATTTATATAAGTACCTATTGGATAATATATTTTAACTAACATATCGTTGATACTAGTTGCTTTACTAGCTATATTTGATATAAAACTATCAAGTTTTTGACTTATAAAAAATATTATTATAAATACTAATATAGATAATATTGTTTGTATCATTTTTTTAAAGTTTGATTTACTTGAAAATAGTTTTATTAAATATCCTATCGCACTTGATATTGTTGTTGGAATAAGTGGTATTAAGAATGTCATTATTATAGAAATTATATAAAAGTTAAAACCAGGATGTTCAAAGTATATATATACTATAAATGCTGGTAATATAAACATTAAGTTATATATATATTGAAATAATAATAATTTAAATATTCTTACAAATAGTATTTTTGATTTTTTTATTGGAAGAGAAAATAATAAATTATTATCTTTTGCTTCAAATAGTATTCCTTGTGATTTATATATTCCTTGCATAAATGATAATATTGTTACCATAAATATAAACATGCTTAACATAATATAAGTTAAATTAATATTTTTTAATTCATGTGCTAATAAAAATGCATAACTACCTATTGATACAGATACTATTAAGAATAAAATTACTGGAAATATTATTTTTTTTAATGTACTAGAATTCTTTTTAGTACTATATTTAAACATATTCATATCTTGACTTATTGCAGCTTTTATAAGAGATCTTGTTTTCATGATTCTTCCCCTAATTCTAAGAATACATCTTCTAATGACTCATCTTTAATTATGTCTTTTGTATTTCCTATTTTAACTATTTTCCCTTTTTTTATTATTGCTACTCTATCACATAATTTTTCTGCTACATCCAAAATATGTGTTGAAAAGAAAATTGTTTTTCCTTCATGTGCCATATCATGCATAATTTCTTTCATATCATGAACTGCTTTTGGATCTAGTCCTACAAATGGTTCATCCATTATTAAAACTTTAGGGTTATGAGAAAGAGCTGCTATTAGTGCGACTTTTTGTTTCATACCATGAGAAAAACTTGATATATCATCTTGAAGATTGTTTTCTATCTCAAATAATTTAGAATACTTTGTTATATTTTTCTTTCTTGTTTCTTTATCTACATCATACATATCACATATAAAGTTAATAAAATCTATTGCTTTCATGTTTTCATATAAATCTGGATTATCTGGTACATAAGCCATATCCATTTTACATTCTATAGGATTATTTTTTATAGATTTATTATTTATTAATATATCTCCATCATCTACTTCTAATATCCCTACTATTGATTTTATCATAGTAGTTTTACCTGCTCCATTATGTCCTATAAAACCAAATATTTCTCCATCCATTACATCAAATGATACATTATTAATAGCCTTTGTTTTTCCATTATAACTTTTACTTACATTATTTATTTTTATCATTTTTATTCTCCTTTTTACTTAATATTTAATCCCCCAAATATACAAGTCGAATTTATATATATTGTATATTTTGATTTTGATGTCTCTTTTTTATTATTACTTACACCACCTAATATATTAGAAGATTTTATTTTTATATTAATATCATCGCGAACTAATATATCTATTCCTCCAAATATACAACTAGTATTTATAACAACATCACTTGTTATTTTAGCACTCGTTAAATCTAATTTTATACCACCAAATATAGCACGTATATTCATATTTAAGTCTTTAATATCATCTAATTTAATATTTTGACTTGAAAATATAGCATCTATTTTTTCTTCTGCTGTTTTTGTTTTATTTTTTAAAGTAAAATTTCCTCTAAATATAAATGATAAACCTACTACTATTAAGAATATTGGTAATATTAAACCCCAAATTTTATCAAAATCAATTATCTTTTGACAACCCATTAATAAAACTATACCTATTATTAAACCTATAATATTACTTGTTTTATCTTCTACTTTAAATAATCCTATAAAGCATGGAATTATTATAAATAAAGTCCACCATCCATCAAATAATAAATTTATATCTGTTATATTTAATGTATTAAGTCCTATTATTACTCCAAGAGTAGTAAATACAATTCCCCATAATATATTTCTTAAATTATTCATCTTTATTATCCTCCTTTAAAACCCATTTATTATCTTTATTTTCTTTTAATAACATAAGTGCTTGAAATTCTTTTGATAATAAATCTTTTATTTGATTATCAGTAAGTTTTATAGTATTGGTTGCTACAAGTGTAGCAATTCCATGAGCAAAAAGCCACATTTTTATATGAAAACTACTAATATCTTCTTCATTTAAATTTGTACTAATTTTTATTATTTTTGTTAACTCTTTATAATCTTCATCATCTTTTGATATAAATTCTTTTGGTAATAGATCATATTTACTCATAAATAATATTTTAAATAAATTAGTTTCTTCTTTAGCAAACTTTATATAATTTACTCCTACTTGTTTATATAAAGGCATTTTATCATTTATATTATCCATTAAATATTTATAAAAGTATTTTTCTATTTTTTTATATAATTCTATATTTAATTCTTCTACATTTTTAAATTGATAATATATTGGTCTAATAGAACAATTTAAATACTTAGCAAGTTCTCTATTACTAACACATTCTATTCCTTTACTACGTGTAATAAAAAGTGCTGCATCTAGTATTTTTTCTTTAGATATTTTTACTGTTGTAGGCATACTCTTTACCTCCTTTTATTTAATTATATTGTATCACATAGTACAATATTTGTATATATATTTATAAAAAAAACAGATTGCTCTGTTTTATATTTTTTCTATTTTCATAAAATTTGTACTCTTAACCATTGTATTGTTTGGAAATCCTCCAGTTATAAGTATAATATCATCTTTTTTTAACCCAATAAAATTATTAGCTTGTAATTTTGCATCTTCTACTATTTCATCAGTAGAATTATATACATTTACTACAACTGGATAAACAGCCCAATTAAGCATTAAACCATATGCAGTATTATCACTTGTACAAGTTGCAAGTATTAAACTTTTTGGTCTTAAATTACTTACTCTTTTAGCAGATAATCCACTCATAGTAGCAGCAACTATTACTTTAGCATCTAATAAATTTGCAGTTTCAACAACACTAGTTGCTATAGCGCCACCTATTGTTTTATCTACAAAATCTATATTAATTTTATAGTTTAAATGATTTTCAGCTTTCTTGCATATACTAGCCATATAATGAACTGCTTCACTAGGAAATTTACCTGTAGTAGTTTCTCCTGATAACATAACTGCATCTGTACCATTTAATACAGCATTAGCAATATCACTTACTTCTGCTCTTGTAGGTCTAGCATTCTTTTTCATTGATTCTAACATCTCTGTAGCAACTATAGAAAATTTATTTTGTTTATGACATTCCTTAATAATTAATTGTTGTAAAAATGGAAGTTCTTCCATAGGTGCTTCTACACCAAGATCTCCACGTGCTACCATAATACCATCTGATACTTCAACTATTTCTTTTAAATTATCTATTCCTGTTGTACTTTCTATTTTAGAAATAATCTTCATGTCTTCTCTATTATTATCTATTAAAATTTTACGTGCTTCTAATACATCTTCTTTTGTTGAAACAAAAGAAAGTGCTAAAAAGTTTCCATCATGTTTACAAGCATAAACTATATCATTATAATCATTCTCACTAATGAAAGGAATATCAAGTTTAACTCCTGGTACACTTAAACTCTTTTTATTACCTAAAACTCCACCATTAATTATTTTACAAGTTACACCATCACTTTCTTTAGATATAACTTTTATCTTCATTAATCCATTTTCTAATAGTATATCATCACCTACTGATAATGAATCTACAGCACTCTTATGATTAACAGAAAATCTTTCTTCATTACCAAGTACATCTTCTTTTACTACTCTTATAGTTTTACCTTCTACTAAATTAATAGAATCATTTTCTAACATACCGTTTCTAAATTCTGGACCTTTAGTATCATATAAAATTCCTACTGGTACTTTAGTTATTTCTCTAACTTTTTTTACAGTACTTACTACATTTTCTTTTTCTTCATCTGTAGCATGTGAAAAATTAATACGTGCTACATTCATACCATTTAAAACCATTCTACTCATAGTTTCTACATCACAACTAGATGGTCCTATACTACAAATTATTTTAGTTTTCTTCATACTTCTCACCTCTAAAAAAACAAAACGACTTTCCAATTTTACCACAATTTTAAAAGATGTGCAACGTTTGTTTAATATTATTATTTATTTTCTAGTTTTTTTATTCTATATAATTTAAAATAAAAAGATAAAAACTTTATTTGTCTTTATCTTTTATAGTACTAACAAATTCTACTTTAGAAAACTTATCATAATATATTTTAGCGCACTTTAATATTTTTATAGTATTTAATAAATAAAATATGAAAAGTCCAATCAACGTAGATAAAGCTATTATTAATTTTACTGTAGTACTTAAATTAAAATAATTAGTTAATTTCATAATTATTATACTAATAAAATAAACAAGTCCAAAATAATAGAAATATGTAATAATAGCTCTTATAAATAATCTTAAAAATCTTTTATCGGGAAAAGAGAATTTAATATTTAAAAATTTACTACCTAATGTATATCCATTAAATAAAAACGGTATTATAACAAAGTATACAATAAACAAAATATATTTAATATATGGTTTATTTATTATTAAAAGTATTAATACATATATTATCAAATACAAAGTAGTATCTAATAAATACAAAGTTATTCTTCTAAGTCCAGAAACTGTTTTACCTTTATTAATGGAATCTTCATCTATTTTATCTCTTGTAGGTAAATAATTTATTATAAGTCCTGATATAAAATATCCTATTAATCCTCCAAGTGTATTAAGCATTAAATCATCTACATCAAACATACGATATGGTCTTTCGTAAATAAAATATAGTCCTGTAAGTTGTGTTAGTTCAAAGAAAAGTGATAAAAGAAATGATAATATAACAGTTTTCTTTAAACTACATTTATAATAATATCTTAAATATATACCAAATGGTATTGTCATAAATATATTAAATACAACTACATATATACAAGGATCTGTTAATGATTTTAAATATGTAGAAGGCTTATTTAATACAAAGCTAGATTCTTTTATAATATCTAAAATAAAATTAAAAGGTATTAAATTCATTTTGGGTGTTGTTAATTTTAAAACTTCTTCACGACTTGGAAGTGGTAGTATAACTAATAAATATATTGTTAAAAGGTATAAAATAAATGAATATATTATAAGTGTTCTAAATTTATTTATAGATCCATATCTATGATACTCTATTAATATAAAAGGTATTGTTAAGAAAAGTGCAATAAAAGGAAAAGATATAAGTGCTATTTTAAATGTTTCAATATAACCCACAACTACACCTCTTTACTCTTTTATCATATTTTTACTACTTAAATAAGTAAGTATAAAATAACCTCCATATATAATTATTAATAATATTGATGTCATAATAATTGAAGGTAATAATTTATCATTTCCAAATGATTCTAATATAAATGTACAAAATCTTATACCAAATATTGAATGTATTATAGCAAGTATTAGGGGAAATAGAAAGAATATTCCTATTTGTCTAAATAAAGCTTTATTAATCATTCCTTCATCAGCACCTAGTTTTCTTAAACAAATAAATACTAGTTTATTATCTGCTGACTCTGATAATTCTTTAAGTGCTAAAATAGCAGCACTTGATATTAAAAATATTACTCCTAAATAAAGTCCAATAAATGTAACTAGTGCTCCAAGACCTACTGAGGAATCTCTTATATCACTTTTAGTATTATAACTAAGATATGTATCTATATTATAATGATTATTTATAATATTCTCTAATTTCTCCTCTAACTTTTCATTAGATTTATCTTTATAATTAGCAAGCATAATACTAGATTTAATACTTTCTTCTTTTACTACTTTATCTGGTACTATAATTATTCCTAAATTACTATGATTTGCTCCCATATCTACAAAAGCATATTGACACTCTTCATATTTAGGATATAAATAACTATCAAATACTTTAATTTGTTCTTTTAATTTAAGAGCTCTATTTCTAATATTTATAAAAGAATCATAATCTGCTATTATAATATACTCATTATCATTTAACGTATAAGTTTTTTTATTATATAGTTTAGCAACCTTATTATAGTCACTTAATTTCATAATTACTTCTTTATTATCTAATCTTAAATACTTATATTCTTTAGAAACTTCATAAGATGTACTACCAAGTGTATCATTAAGTGTTAGATTATCATCTACGTATTTATTTACTGTTATATTATCAAGAAAATAAGTATTTTGATCTATATTTAAATTTTTTAATGTTTCTTCTATTGATATATAAGAATCATCTATTATAGTTTTATCTATATTATTATCATAATCTAGATTTCTTGATTTTTCTAATTGTATATCTACAGGAGTTAATGAATTTACATTAGCTGTCATTGAACTTTTAAGTGCTAAAGATGAAGATAATACACATATAGTTATAAATAACATGATAGATATTATTGTCATAGAAAATACTGTTGTATTTACTTTACTACTTATTTGTCTTAATGTAAAACAATTTAAGTCTTTATAATATAGTTTTTTTATTGACATAGTTATTTTTAGTAATAAACCTGATAATGACCAAAATATTAAGAAAGTAGAAATTATACCAAGTGCGATAGGTATAAGTATCATACGATAATCTTTAATAGCATCTATTCCATCTGTAACTAAATAATAAGCATATGATAACATACATACTGATATTATAAAAATAATAATACATATAACTGGATTCTTTATTTTTACTTTTTCCATTTTTTTACTTGAATATATTAAATCTATTAATTTACATTTACTAACACTTATTGTATTAAATAAAATAACTAATAAATACATAATTCCAAAATATATTAATGTTTTAATACAAGCACTACTAGAAAATATAAATTTAAATCTAGTCATATCTGCTTCAAACATATTAGCTACTAATATACTCATAAATTGTGATAAAAATACACCTAAAATTAATCCTACTATAAGTGATATTACTCCTATTAAAAGAGTTTCTATAAATAATATTAATGATATTTTTCTTTTACTCATACCAAGAGTTAAATAAATACCAAATTCTTTATTTCTTCTTTTCATTAAGAATCTAGATGCATATATAATTAAAAATCCAAGTATAAATGAAACAAAGACACTTACTCCAGATAATAAATTAGTCATAAGATCTATTATTTCATAAGTTCTTTTTGTAACATTCATCATAACTGTTTGTGAATTTATAGAATTAAAAACATAAAATATAGCTACACCTAGAACTAGTGTAAAAAAGTATATAGCATAATCTTTTATACTTTTTCTAATATTTTTTAATGAAATTTTAAAGAGCATCATTTAAATCTCCTCCAAGAAGTGTTACTACATCTATTATTTCATCAAAAAACTCTTTTCTAGTTTTATCACCTTTTCTTATTTCACTAAATATTTTACCATCTTTAATAAATATTACTCTAGTAGCATAGCTTGCTGTAAATGCATCATGAGTTACCATAAGTATTGTTGCATCAAGTGTATCATTTAAATAATTAAATCTTTCTAATAACATCTTTGATGACTTTGAATCGAGTGCTCCAGTTGGTTCATCTGCAAGTATTAATTTTGGATTAGTAATAATTGCTCTAGCACTCGCTACTCTTTGTTTTTGTCCTCCACTCATTTGATATGGATATTTATTAAGTATATCTTTTATGTTTAATTCTTTAGATACCTTTAATATTCTCTTTTCTATTTCTTTTGGATTTACATTTTGTATTGATAAAGCTAAAGATATATTTTCGTATGCTGTTAATGTATCAAGTAAATTAAAATCTTGAAATATAAAACCTAACTCTTCTCTTCTAAATTTATTTAATTCATTACCTTTTAATTTAGTAATATCTAATCCTGCTACATATATATGACCAGAAGTAACTTTATCAATAGTGGATATACAATTAAGAAGCGTAGTCTTACCACTTCCACTAGCTCCCATAATAGCAACAAATTCTTTTTTTTCAACATCAAAAGATATATTATCTATAGCTTTAGTTAAACTTGATCTATTGCCATAATACTTTTCTATTTTATCTATTTTTAAAACATTATCCATAAAATCTTCCTTTCATAATTAAATTTTATTATAAAGAAGAATATTTGTCGTATGTTTAATATTACTAAATATTACTTTTTTGTAACATTAAACTTTATATAGATTATTCTTACCAAATATTATTTTAACCTCTGTATATTCATCTTTAATAGAACTAATTTCTATTTTATGACCTAGTTTATCACATAATTTATGAACTATATAAAGCCCCATGCCTGTAGATTTAGAGGAAGTTCTTCCATTAGCCCCTGTAAAAGATTTATTAAATACCTTAGGTAAATCACTTTTAGAAATACCAATACCATTATCCCATATAGATAAAATAGTTTCATCTTTTAAATCTTCACAAGTTATTTTTATTATAGAATTATTTTTACTTTTATACTTTATACAATTATTAATAATTTGTTGTATTATAAATTCTAACCATTTAAAATCACTAAATACTTCTATATTATGAATATTAATATCAAGATTTATATTATTTTCTAATATATCATCTTTATTATTTAATAATACATTACTAACTATTTTTTCTAAATTAACTTTCTTTATTAAAAAATCTTCTTGTGTATAATTACTTCTAACATAATATAATACTTGATCAATACAATCATTTAATCTTTTTACTTGTTTTATATATTTTTTATCTATTTTAGAATCATTATGACACATTAATACTAGACTTGATATTGGTATTTTTACTTCATGTATCCACATTTCTACATATTCTTTGAAATCATTTATATTTGAACTATAAAATTGTATTTCTTCTATCATAGATTTATTTATATCATATAAATTATCATAAAGTATATTACCTTCATAAAATTCTGGCCTATTTAATGTTTCTAACACTAAGTATTTTTTATCTAGTTTATTTACATTATTTATAAATTCATCATAAAATTTCTTTTTTCTAAAGTAATTTATTAATATTACGAATACAAAAGACATAATTAAAATTAAAGAAAGCGCTATTATTAATGATATATTTGTTTTAAATACTAATAACATTAATACTATTATTAAATAGCTTATTATAAATATTATAATTGTATATATTAAATCTTTTAAATATTTTATTAATTTCATAATAATATGTAACCTTGTCCTTTTTTTGTTTCTATTGAGTCTTTATAACCAAGACTTGATAATTTACTTCTTAATCTACTTATATTTACTGTTAATGCATTATCATTAATATATTCTTCATTATTCCAAAGATTAGTCATAAGTTCATCACGTGTAACAATTCTATTTTTATTAGTTAATAAATAATTAAATATAATCATTTCATTTTTAGTAAGTTCTACTCCTTTTTTATCTTTACTAAGTATACCACGCCTAAAATCAACATCTACATCATGATATTTTAAAACATCTAATGTGCACTCTAATCTTTTAAATAAACTTTGTATTCTTAATAATAGTATTGTTGGATTATATGGCTTTGTTATATAATCATCTGCTCCATATATATATGATAATACCTCATCAGTTTCACTTACTCTACTTGTGAGCATAATAACTGGTATATTAGATTCTTTTCTTATACTTTTTAATAAAGCTTCTCCATTAATATTTGGAATATTAATATCAAGTAAAACTAGGTCTGAATTACTTTTTAATATTTCTTCTTTAGAATTATTAAAATCTTTTAATATACTTACATCATATCCATCATTAACTAATAAGTTTTTTAATTCTAAAGCAATCATTTCTTCATCTTCTACTATCATTATTTTTTTCATAATTCACTTCCCTTTTTATTATAACATTTTTTTATTATTTTTTATCTTACAATATTGTAAGATAAAAAAATGAAGAACTTTTAGTAGTTCTTCATCTAACTGTAAGTGTAACACTTACATTATTATAATACACAAAATAAATTATTTTATACACCTATATATATAAATACATAAAATACTTATACTTACTACTAATAAATATATATTAAGTGCTACATAATTTTTAATAATTATAGGAAGTAATAATATTATTGTAGAATTTAAAGATATATGCATTATTATAGGCATTTTTAAAGTTTTATATTTTTCATATAAATATATAAGTAATAATCCTACAAAAATAGTATATATACTATTAATAATATTTAAATGAATTATAGAAAACAATAATGTAGTTATAATTATAGAAAATACTTTAGTATTAGATTCTTTTAATGAATTATAAATAATACCTCTAAATACTAATTCTTCTATTATAGGTCCTATTATACCAGATGAAATTATTTGACTTATAATAGATAAATTACTAAGTTCGAACTGATTTGTAAATGAAAATATAGTATTTAAATAAAAAACAATTATATTATAAGTTAAAGATACACTAATACCTAATAATATAGGTTCTAATAAATTTAATTTTTTATTTTGTTTAACTTTATATTTTTTATATAATTGATAAAAAAGAGGTATAAATATAATAGCTGTTATAAATATTATTATAAGTGTTTTAGAATTAATATATTCATTTAACAATATATTATACTCTTTTGTTTTCATATAATTTAGAAGCTCTTGATTATTCATTTTCAAATTATTATTAAAAATAATAACAAATATATAATTAATAAAAAATTGACCTACCATAAATATAATAGGCCAAATTAGTACTTTAATTATATCTTTTATCTTTTTCATATTTTTTAATTTGACCATTTATTTATTTTTAGCTTTTTTTACTTTCTTTTTTTGGTTAATTAATTTTAATAAATAATCATGAAAAGTTGCAATTAAAAGAGTACCAAGTAAAATAAATACTAAAAATTGAATAAAATAATTATCTACAAATAAAGATAAAATCATAGAAAATACAGCACTTACTATAAACCAAACAGTTACTAAAGTTTTGGTTGCTAGTTCTATTAATGTAAGTAAAAGTGCTACTCCAAGCCATAGATATACCATTTAAATCACCTATATAAATTATACTATTATAATAACTTTTTATCAATCCTTTTTTATTTCTGAAGCTTTTTTTATTATATTATTACCATATATATTTTTGAGCTTATCTACTACTTTATCTAATTCATTATTATTATCTATCTTTTTTATATCTTCAAATAAAGACATTTGATAATTAGAAGACGATGAAAACTTACCAAGAGCTATACCTACTAATCTTATTCTATCATCATTATACAATTCCTTTACAAGCTCACATGCAGTTTTATATATTTCATCTGTGTTACTAGTAGGATTTTTTAATTTTCTTTGATGTGAGTATGTTTTAAAATTATTATCTTTTAACATAACTCCTACTAGTGATGCGTATTTATTTTTTCTTCTTAATTGAATACAAACATCTTCTACTAAAGGATATAAATATTTATTAATTTGATCTAAAGATGTTAAATTATAACTAATTGTAGTAGATCTACTAATTGCTTCTGTATCTTTCCTTTTTGTAACTATAACACTATTATCTATTCCTTTAGCGCTCTCTATTAATTTAACAGTTTGATTTTTAAAATATTTATATAAAAAATTAGAATCTGCATGTGCTAAATCACCTATTGTATTTATTTTTAATTCTCTTAATTTTTTACTAGTACTTTTACCTACTCCATATAAATCTTCTATTGGTAATGGATGCATTTTAGTTTCTACTTCTTCATCAAATAATGTATGAACTCTATCTGGCTTTTTAAAATCACTTGCCATTTTAGCGCATAACTTATTATTTGCTATACCTATATTTACAGTAAATCCTAAAGTTCTTTTTATTTCATCTTTTAATTTATATGCAAATTTTATAGGATCACCATATAAATTTTTAACTTTTGTATAATCTATAAAGCATTCATCTATACTAAGTTTTTCTATATCTGGTGTATATTTCTTTATTAATTCAAAAAATGAATTTGACATATATGAATATAATTTATAATCTGGTCTAAGTATTTGTAGGTTATTACATTTTCTTTTTGCTTCTCTAATAGTTTCTGCTGATTTTACTCCTTTTTGTTTTGCTACTATACTTTTAGCAAGCACTATTCCATGTCGTTGTTGTTCATCTCCACCAATAACAGCCTCTATATTTCTTATATCTATTTTATAACCTTTTTTTAATAAATCTACTGCAGTCCAAGATAAAAAAGCATTATTTACATCTATGTGCATAAATATATTCATTATTATCACCATTTAAATTATACAAAATTATTAATTTATAGTCAATAAAAAAAGTGAACATAAGTTCTTGTTCACTTTTAGTATTTATGAAATATTTGATTTAGGAATTGTTATAACTGCACGAATACCTAAAGTTTGATTAACAAACTCTGTAAATAATCTATTATCTATTACACACCATGCACTATTTGTTGATGTAGGAGACTTACCTGTTACTGGAGTTGATGTCCAATAATTTTCACCTATTAACCAATCAAGTGATATAATTTTACTAAATTCATCTGATGAAGTATAGCTTGAACCTATAGCATCTGCAATTTGTTGTCCTGTTGGGAGTGCTACTTGTGCTTGAGTTAATTTTGTCCAACCTGCAGTATATTCTTTCAATGCAGCTTTAGCTACTGTAGCATGATAAGATTCATCTTCACTTTTATGATTACTATTATCCTCTGACCAAGTAACATCAGTACCTAAATTCTTATTCATAATTAATGATACATCAGTATCTGTTTTAGCAAGTACAAAGAATGTCTTTAACTCTCCATCTCCAACGTCACATGTATATTCATCCCCATATTCAAAATTTCCACTAGGTACGTTACCTGTAGTTGCTACTGTTACTTTTGTACAAATTGGTTTTGAAACATTCTCTTCTCCTTCTTTTACTTTACCATTATCATATATTAAATTCTTAGAATCCATTTTAAAATTCTTTAAACCTACTACACTTCCATTTGATAATAATATTGTACTACCTATTTCTGGTGTTTGACCAGTTACACTTACTGTAATAACTTCTTCTATACCATCACACTTTAAACCATTGCTTTGTAATACACATTCTGTTGGATTAAAAGTTGCTCCTGGATGTGTCATATTATAACGTACTATTTCTTCTGTTACTTGTGATAAATATAATTCAGCGCTTCTTTCTGTTGATGAATTTTTAGTGTCTTTTATTATATTTAATACTACTGGGGTTGCAATTAATGCAATAATAGCTAATATTACTATAACTGCCAACAATTCTATCAATGTAAAACCGTTGTTTTTAAATTTCATACTACTCCTCTACTTTCTATATATCATTTTAATATAAAAAAAGTAAAAATACAAGATAACTTGTATATTACTTTACACTTTAATTATTGAATATCTGATTTAGATATTGTTATAACTGGACGAACACCAAATAAGCCAGAAAGACTAACTTCGTCGTTGTACAAGCGACCAACATAATTAAAGTAAACAATCCACGTATTGAGAAAGTTACTAGCAGGAGTTATTGTCCAATAACCAGATACTCCCGATACTGGATGTGTTGTATCCTTTAAATAATCATATATCCATGTTGATAGGTCAGATGTTTTATTTCCTGCTGCTTTATATATTTGATCATATGTTGGAAAGCTCACTTCTACATCATCTTTATTAAAGATACTTTTAATATGACCTAAATAATCTTTACCTTCTGGGGCTTCACTTCCTGTTGTACTTATATTTTTACAAGTATTATCATCTCCTCCATCTGTACACCAAGCTAAAGTTTTTGGCACATATGAATCTGTATAATTTTCTTTCATGATTAAACTTACTGTATCTGCTTTGTTTTCTAGTACAAAGAATGTATTTGAATAATTATCTCCTACATCACATGTGTACTCATCGCCGTAGTTAAAACTTCCAGTTGGTATGTTTCCTGTAGTAGCAGTAGTTACTGCGGTACATAGTGTTGGTTCTTCTGGTATTGTTGGCATTCCACTTAAACTTGTTGAGCCATATGTTAAATATATTTTTCCAAAATTTATTGTAAATGGGCCATCTGCTACGCTTGAGCCACTTGCATATTCAATTGTTACCTTTACTACTTCACTATTGCTTTTCTTTAATACATGATTTGTTATATTTAACGTAGTTTCTGTATATACATCACTTAATACTGTTGTTGTTACTTTTATTCCATTACAGGCTGCTGATACTAATGATGATGTTGTTCCTGTTCCTGCTACACATTCTTTAAATGATGTTTTACCTTTTATATTGTTAAATACTACACTACTTAAGTATGCATCATAACTTCCTTCATTTCTTGCATAAAATGTGTATTCTACTTTTTCTCCAGGTGCAGTAAATGATGCACTTAAGTTTTTAATTGTTGGATTTTCACTGTTATCTATTGTTGGTGTACTTGCAGTAGCATTTCCAGTTTTTGTTACACTCACATTAGTAGTAGACAATGATGTACTACTACTTGAGAATACTACTTTAAAGTTACCTGAATCTGGTGTTATTGTAGCATTACCCTTCACCTTTAAAGAACTTGAAAAAGCTGCAAAGGCTATACTTAAACCCAGTACACTTACTAATGTTATTATTAATATTAATGTTGTATTTCTTCTACCATATCCCATGCATACTTCCTACTTTCTATTTATAGTTTACCACATATTACTATTTTTTATATTTTTGTATTACAAAAAAAAGTAATATTTTCAAAAACATGAAAATATTTACTTGTTCTTATTTCTATAATCTAAAACCTTTTCTTAATGTATTAAATTCATTCGGCACATTAACTTTAACATTTCGCTCTTCCATATAAGCACATGCCATATCTATACTTTCATTCATAGTTTTATTTGCTTTTTCTATATTATCATGTTTAATAGAAAAATAAGAATCATTACTTGGAAATAAAGCTCTTACACTCTCTATTTCATTTTCACTTAATTTACCTTGCTTTACTTTATTAGCTAAGAAATCTCCTTCTAATATTAATATTTTAGAAAATAAATCATTTTGAACTACTCCACTTAGTTTTTGTTGATGTAATAATTTTGTATATTCACATAATAAATCACTTGGTCTACTTGTTATACTCATAGCATTCCTACCTCCGCATCTTGCATAGCTTTTATTATAGGCTCCCCATTATTCGTAAAATAAGAATTAAACATAGTATCTTTACCAACTATATGACTTAAAAGATTAACTATTAACATTTCTTCTTCTAAATCAGATTCCCCTTCATTTCCTATTATGTAATTAGCAAGTATTTCATTATAAGCAAGATTAAGTGCTGATAATCTTTCATCTGAATTAAATCCTGTAAATTTATTAGTAGATGTAGCCATTTCTAATATTGCTTTCATAAATATATGATCTATATCATAATTACCTTCTATATTACTTGAAAGTAATATTTGATTTTTAAATACATCATAACAATAATTTCCGCGTCTTTCAAACTTACCTATTTTTCCAAAACTTACTGTTTTTAATTTTTCACTTAATTTTGTTAAATTAATTTGAGGTAATTTATTATGAAAAATAGTAACTAATGTATATAATTTTTCTTTTACACTATTATCTATATTAGGATTATTTTGTAAACTTAATTTAATTAGTTCTAAATTGTCCATAGCATCACCCTACTTATAATTATAGCATATTTTAAAAAAAAGAAAAGTGTTTTTTACGAGTTTACTTTTTCTTTTTTTATTTTTTTTATATTTATATTTTTTTTACCATCTATAATTTCATTAATTATTATAGATTCTATATTATTTTTTATTATTTTTTCTATCTTTCTAGCACCATATTCTCTATAATTAGATAACTCTATTAATTCTTCTATTATATTATCACTTATTTTTAATGTAATACCTTTGTTTTTATATTTTTGTTTTAATTCTTTTATATTTAATTTTATAATATCTTTTATATTATCTTTTGATAAATAATTAAAATTAAATATATTATCTATTCTATTTATAAATGGTACACCAAAAGTTTCATGAAGTGAAGTGTTATTCTTTTTATCTTCTGTAAATCCTATACATTCATTAAAATATCCTATATTAGAAGTCATAATTATCATACAGTTATTAAAATATATATCTTCTCCTTTAGAATCTTTTAATTTACTTTCATCTAATATTTGATATAAAAGATTTATTATATTAGGATGTGCTTTTTCTATTTCATCTAATATTATTATTGAAAAAGGATTATCTTTTATACTTTCAAATATATTTTTACTATCATTATAACCTACATATCCAGCAGGTGACCCCATTAATTTACTTACTGAATGTGGTTCACTAAATTCACTCATATCTAGTTTTATTACGTTATTAAATATATGGCTAGAAAATAATTTAGCTAGTTTTGTTTTTCCTACTCCACTTGGTCCAGTAAATAGCATAGACATACACATATTATCATCTTTTAGACCTAATTTTAATTTTTTATATACTCTTATTAATTCTTCTATTATATTATCTTGACCTATTATATTAGATTTTAAATATTTTTTAAATGATAATATTTCTGATTCATTAAAATGTTCTCTTTCATATATAGGTACATTACACTTTCTACTTACTATTTCTATAACGTCATCTTTAGTAATTATATTATTGTTTTCTTGTGATAAATATAATTCTAATTTATTAATTTTAGTCATTAATTCATTTTCTTTTTCTTTATATTCACTTGCTTTATTATAATCTTTATTAAGTAGTGATTCTTTTTTTATTTTTAATATCTTATTTAATTCTTTAGTAAGTTCATTATAGTGTTTTAATTTTTTATTTTCTTTTAATGAAACGTGTGCGCATACTTCATCTAATATATCTATTGATTTATCTGGTTCATATCTATTTTTTATATATTTATCTGAAAAATCAATTATATAATCTATTATTTCTTCACTTATTAAAGCTTTATGATATTTTGAATATGTATCTGTTAATTTCATTAATATTTGCTTTAATGTTTTTTTATCTGGTTCTTTTACTTCTACTTTTTGAAATCTTCTATCAAGTGCTTTATCATCACTAATAAATTTTTTATATTCTTGTGTTGTTGTAGCGCCTATTAATCTCATTTTATTACGTGCTAAAGCAGGCTTAAATATATTTGATGCATCTATTGCTCCTTCAGCACCTCCAGCTCCTACTAGTGTATGTATTTCATCTATAAATAATATAATATCTTCATTTTCTTCTAATTCTGTTAATAATTTATTTACTCTTTCTTCAAATTCACCTCTATATTTAGTACCAGCAACTGTAGTTGCCATATTTAAACTTATTATTCTTTTATTTTTTAAGTTACTAGGCACCTCTCCTATACTTATAAGTCGCGCTAATTCTTCTACTATTGCAGTTTTACCTACTCCAGCACTCCCTATTAATATTGGATTATTTTTCTTTCTTCTACTTAATATTTCAATTACTCTTTTTATTTCCAAATCTCTACCTACTACTGGATCTATTTTATTTTGACTAGCAAGATTAGTTAAATCTATACCCATCTCATCTATTAGTAATTTTTTACCTTTTGATTTTTTTATTGGAAGTTTATATGTAAACTCATGATATAATTCATCTATATCTATATCCATACCTATTAATAATCTAATAGCTATTCCTTCTCCTTCTTCTAAAAGAGAAGAAAATAAATGTGCGACAGTTACATTACCATTATTATTTTCTTTACTATCATATATAGCATTTTCCATTACTCTTTTTAATAATGGTGTATAAAGAAAACATTCTGATTCTTTACTTCCCATACCAACTACATTAATTAGTTCTTTTTTAAATTTTTCATAATTTAAATTATAATCATTTAATTTATTGCTAATATCATTTTTACTTTTTAATATTGATAAAAGAAGATGTTCACTTCCTACATAAGGATGTTTTAATTTTTTCATTTCTTCTTTAGCACCTATAAGTATTTTTCTTGCTTCTTCTGTAAAATTATTATACATGAATATCCCTCCATTTATATTCTATGAGTATAATGTTTAAAAATAATATTTTTTATACAACAAAATCACCTATAAATTATCATTGCACTAAAGCAATATATTTGATCATTTCCTATGGTTGCTATAGCAACTTCATATTTTATATCTATAAGTTCTATTTCTTTTCCTGATAAAAATTTATTAATACTTTTTTCTAGATCTAATTCATGAGATTCATCAAATAATTTAACTTTCATAAAAAAATCACCACTATTATTTTAATAGTGGTGAAATAAATTTTTTGTCGTTTAATATCTAGTTGTTCTACTACTAAACCATGTACCTAAACTAGGTGCATTTACAATTAATCTTGGATCAAAACTACGTGCTGTAAAGCCTGAATAATAATAGTAATCTTCCATATACCAACCGTATGCTGTTTGAAGATGTAAGTGTGTTCCTGTAGAACATGAATCCCAATATTCATAACTAGGATTTCCTCCTACCCAACCTACTATTGAGTTATATGTTACTATATCTCCAACACTTACATTTACATCTGCTAAGTGTGCATAAAGTGATGTATAACGTTCTCCATTTACTAAATGTTGAACAAATACCATATTTCCACCGCAACTTATTCTATACATAATTGCAGCTACTTTACCATTTGCTATAGAATAAACAGGTGCTCCATGACCACTTCCTGCAAAATCCATTCCATAATGCCATGTTGAATTTCCAAAAGGAGAATACCAACCATAATTTGCTGATATCATAGCACTCACAAGTGGTCTAAAGAATGCAGTTCCTGGAGGTAATTGATCACGTCCACAATTACTTAAATCTTCATCAAGTCCACACTTATAAACATTTTCATAAGTATCTACATACTCTTTAATTGCTTTAACTTCATCTTCTATACTAACATTTTCTTCTATTATATCACCAAGTTGATTATTTAAAGATTCTAATTCTTGTTGTAATTGTTCTTGTTTAGAATTTAAAGATACTTTTTTAGCATCTAATTCTTTTTGTTTTTCTTTATTTTCTTTTATTTTTTGATTATACTCTTTTATTAATTTATCATTATAATCAGATAATTGTTCTGCTATTGCCATTCTATAAATAAAATCAGTATAATCTGCAGCATCAAATACATACTCCAAATATGAAGATTCGCCATTAGAAACTTGATAATAATTTAATATCTTTTTAATTTCTTGTTCTTTATTACCTATCTCTTCTGTTAACTTTTCTATTTCTTTAGTTAAATCTAACATAGTATTTTGAATATTATCAATTTCTACATATATAGCATTTATACTATTCTTTTTACTATTTATTTCATCTTGTGTATATTGCTTTTTATTTTCACTATCAATAAGTTCTTGTTCTTTTTGAGCTAACTCATTTTTTAAATCTCTAAGTGTCTTTGCTTCTACGAAGTCATTAGCACTCGGTATTGTAAAATTAATAACAAGTAAAATAAATACAAAAATAATTTTAATACTTCTACTTAAATACTTCATATTTAATCTCTCATCTCTTTTCTAATAGCTTTATAATTTGGACAATATTTACTTACTAAGTTCCAAAATTCTTTTGAATGATCAAAATGAATTATATGTGATAACTCATGTACTATTACATAATCTATTTTTTCTATATCAAATTCTATTAATTTTGAATTTAGAGTTATTGTATGATTTTTTCTATTATAAACTCCCCAACGTGTTTTCATGGTTCTTATTTTTAATATTGGTGACTTTATATTTTCATAAAACTTATTAAACACTATAACATATCTCTCATCAAATATTCTTATTATTTCATTCTTATACCACTTATTTAAAGAGGTTTTTGAAGGTGCTGTTATAGTATTATCTCTAATACATACGTCATTAATATTCTCATCTATTATTATATCATAGCACTTACCTAAATAGTAAAATGAATTAGATTTATTTTCTCTACTATTTACATGTTTTATCATTTTTCGTAAAGCGTTAATATTATTATCTAACACTTTTTTAATTCCATTATTGGTAGCAAAATAATTACAAGTGACATATATTTTTTTATCTTCTTTAAATCTAATATATAAATTTTTATTATTTTTTTTAGTTATTACTACTTCGTAACTTACTCCATCTATTATGTAATTCATAAATATACCCCTGATTCATATTTTAGTCTTTATTAAATTTTAAGAATGTTAAAACTTGAAATATTATAGTAAGTGTTATTAAAGATTTAATTAATATTTCATTAATCATTACATGATTATTAAAAAATCCTAAGGAAAGTGTTATTAACAAGATAATTTCTTTTATTATAAATACAATATTTAAATTAATTTTTTTATTTTTCTTATATTTAAATATTGATAATATTATTATAAATATTTCAAATACGAGTGGTATTAAATATATTTTATTTGTCTTTATTATATCGTATAAGAATAATAAACTATATACTAAAATCATTAATATAATTAAAATATATTTTACTATATTATTTTTTAATATCTTCATTCTTTACCTCTTTTATACTTTCGCTTAAAAATTTATTAGTAGATATATATGGATAAATTGCATTAATAAATTTACCCTTTCTTAATTTTCTTCTTATATCAAGTCTTAATCTTTCTACATCTACTGTAGCACTTATTATTTTAGCATATTTATTTAATTTATTAAGAAGTCCTATAGATACTCCTAAATCAACAAAGAATATACCCATAAATATTCCAAGTAAAAATAAGTTTGTTGGATTATTTATAAAGTTAGTAGCAATATTTCCTATATAAGGATAAATAAATAAGTAGAAAAGGAGTGCTAAAAGTCCCCATATCATTGAAAACTCAATACATATAAAACCTTTATAATTGTATTTGCACTTAGAATAATCCCATAGTCTTAAATTAAAATATTTTAGTAATATAAAGCCTGATAAAAATTCAAGGGCTGTTAATAATATTACTGATAAAATAAATATAATAATTATTTTATAGTTTGAATTTATTGAACTAAATAAATTACAAAGTAAATACATTATAACAGATCCAAATCCATAAATTGGTACAACACACCCACTCATAAATCCTGGATTTACAAATTTTTTATTAGTTATACTTCTATAAGTAAGTTCTAGTATCCAACCTACTACTGAAAATAGACAAAATATAAATAAATACTTAAAAAATATCATACTACAATCACCTACGCTATATGAACATTATACCATGTTTATATGTTTTTTTCTATATATAAAAAGTGGAAAATTTATTCCACTCTATTTATAATTAAGACATTTTATATTTAGATATTGTTATTACTGGACGTAAGCCAAGTGTTATTGAATCATATGTACCAATAGTAGATAAAGCATTACTATCACTAACAGCCCATGCATTATTAGAAGTACTAATATCAGGTGTTGTTGTTAAATAACCCCAAACTCCTGATACTTGATTGGTTGATCTAGCTGCATAATCATATAACCATACTGGAAATATCCCAGAAAGAGTTTGATAATTAAATGTTTTACCTGCGACATTTGCTATTTGGTTAGCACTTGGAAAACTTACCTTAACTCCTGGATTATTAAATATACCCTCTATATGTCCTAAGTAATCTGCTCCAGTTGGAGCACTACTTCCTTTTGAAGTTATATTTTTACAAGTAGTATTATTATTTGTTCCATCTGTACACCATCTTATTGTTTTTGATACATAAGAATCAACAAAGTTTTCTTTCATAATTAAACTTACTGTATCTCCTTTATTTTCTAATACAAAGAATGTATTTGTGTAACTATCTCCTACATCACACGTATATTCATCACCTAAAGTATAGTTTCCTTTTGGAACACTACCTGTTGTTGCTTCTTTTACTGCTTTACATATAGTTTTTGTAACAAGTCTACTCTTAGATACTTCTATTACTGGACGTACTCCAGAAGTTGCTAAAGAAACTGGAGTATCCATATATGCAGATTGTTCCAAATTCCATGCGTTTCCACTATAATTTGGACTTGGAGTTGCTGTCCAATATCCAGTAGTCGCCACATCTGAATTATTTAAACATCCATAATTTTTACATGATGTACCTGTTCTATCATTTAACCATCCATAATTACAACCTGTTGTTACACTTGTTTTAGTACTTGAATCATATTTACAAGTAGAACTAGGTGTACTAGTTTTTGAATCTAAATAATAAAATTTAGTTGATGTAACCTCATTAAAAGATCTATAACCTACTATTTGTGCTATTTCTTTAGCAGTTATAAGCCTTGCTTTATACCCAGTATAATCTACTGTAGTATTTATTTTTTCTTTACTAGTTGTTGTTAAAATTATTGGATAATTAGCTGGTGTATTTGTTCCTTTCCAAGATGATGTATCAGTCTTTAACTGATTTAATACATCATTTGGACCTATTGTTGAATTAGGATCTGAATTCCAAATCATACCTGATGATGTGTTATGATCTAGTATTAAGTTAACAGTATCATTTTCAAAATCATTAAATGCATAAAATTTCATACACCCTGACTTTACTCCAGTATTACTTTGAGACTCAGTATAATTTGAACATATACCACCTGTATCTACATCAAAATATACAACTTCACCATTATAATATCTTTTATATTTCTCATTATTTATACTACTAGAAACTTCTTTTTTCATCTTATCTAATATAAGTTTTCTACTACTTAAAAGTGCTAAAGTAGTAACCATAAGTATTAAAGCTAAGACTAATATTAAATACATAATTGATGAAATAGCAAGCCCTTTATTATTTATTCTCATATATCAACACCATGTTAATTATATATTATATTATAAAATAATTCAATTGTTTTTATTAATCTTTTATTGTATAATAATAATGGTGATGATATGCATATTAGGTTAAGAAAATGGGTAAAAGTATTAATATTTATCATTATTATTTGTACACTTTTCTTTTTATATAGTAGATATATAGAAACAAATCTATTTAATATAAAAGAATACCCTGTAGTAAATTCTAATATACCTAGTAACTTTTATGGATTAAAAATAGTTCAAATAAGTGATATTCATTATAAAAGTATAAATGATAAAAAATACTTAAATAAAGTGGTTAAAAAAATAAATTTACTTAAACCAGATATTGTTATATTATCAGGCGACTTATTTGATAGTAATATAAAATATTCTAAAAGTGACTATGAAGATTTAGTTAATATACTTAAAAATATTAATTATAATATAGGTAAATATGCTATTATTGGTGAAGAAGATAATCTTGATAAATGGAATTATGTAATTGAAAATAGTGATTTTATTAATTTAAATGATAATTTTGATTTTATATATAATGAAGGACTTGATCCTATATTATTAGTTGGTATAAGTTCTAATTATAAGAATAATCATATAAAAAGTACTATGAATGAAATATATTCTAAAATAAATATTGATTATAAATATTCTATATTAGTTTTACATGAACCAGATTTTATTGATGATATAAATTATAATAAATTTAATTTAATTTTAGCTGGTCATTCTCATAAAGGAGAAATTGTATTACCTTTTATTAATGGTATTATAAAGAAAAAATATTCTAGTAAATATTTTGATGATTATTATAATTTAGATAATACAGAACTATATATATCTAGTGGTCTTGGAACTGGTAAATATAAATTAAGGTTTTTAAATCCACCATCTATTAATTTTTATAGATTAAGAAATAAATAGTATATATTATATGTACTATTTTTTCATATAATTTAATGGTGATTATATGAAAAGTAAACAAGAAATAGATGCTATTAATATTCAAGTAATTGCTCTTTTTTTAGCACTTATTTCTTCAGTTATTTCAATAATAACTACATATAATCAAAAATTAGAAACTGAAAATAAAAAAACTTTTTTAAATTCAAAACAATCTTATTATTTAACTTTAGCAAATAGAATTTTAATTCTTATATTAGCACTTATATTCTTATATATAAATTATGTTTTATATACTATATCTAAAGAAGAAGATGAAGATTTAAAGCCTTATAGATTACAAATATGGGCTTCTGTTTTTACTATCACATCTGCTGCTATTGCACTTTATGTAGTAACTCTTTCTGGAGTTGAAAATGTTGCTGATGTAGAAAATCCTATAATATAACGATAAAAGCAGACTATTGTCTGCTTTTAGTGTAGTAAGGAGTGTTTGTTGCAAGCTCATCTTTTGCTTGCACATATAACTATACTCCTACTTTGTGTAATTTATATGAAATATTATTATTTTTTTAAAATATATAAAAAGATATGGTTAATACCATACCCCAAATACTATTGCTGCCATACTTAAAAGTAATCCTACACACCAAAATACTACTACTATATCACGTTCATTCCAACCAAGTTTTTCTAGATGATGATGAAAAGGCGTCATAAGGAATACTTTTTTATGAAAGTATACCATACTTATTATTTGTATTAATGAAACTAATGTTTCAAATATAAATACGCCTGCTACAACTATAAATGTTAATTCATGCTTTGTAATAATTGCTATAGTAGCAAGTGTAGCACCAAGTGCTAAAGAACCGGTATCTCCCATAAATACTTTAGCTGGCCTTGAATTAAATGCCAAGAATCCTAAAAGAGATCCTACAAGCACAAAGCAGAAAACTGCAATATCAGAAGTTCCTTCTATAGCTGGTGAATTAGCACTTATAAGTGCAAAAGTTAAAAATGCTATTAAAGATAATCCTCCAGCAAGTCCATCCAAACCATCAGTTATATTTACTGCATTTGAACTAGCAACTAACATAAATAGTAAGAATATTCCATAGAACCAACCTAAATCTATTTCTATATTAAATGTATAAATTTCTATTGTCGATTTAGCACCACTCTTCATATATATAAAGAAGAAAATGAGTGCTATTATAATTTGACCAACTAACTTTTGAAACTCAGTAAGTCCTTCGTTATTATGTCTTTTAATTATTAAATAGTCATCTATAAATCCTAATGCTGCATATGCTAAAAATACAAATAAAACTATAAATAAATTAGAAGAAAACTCTATCTTATTCCACAAAAGAAGTATTATAATTGATAATACAGTAGGTATTATAAATATTAATCCTCCCATTGTAGGAGTCCCCTCTTTTTCTTTATGTCTTTTAAATACATAAGTACTAAGAGTTTGATTTGCTTTTATTTTTTTTAATAAAGGTACTAATATAACTCCTGTTATAATTGATATAATAAATCCTATCATTATAGCAAGTACTCCTTTAGTTAGTTGATACATTAACTCATCTCCTTATAGTTTTTAATACAACTTCTTTATCACTAAAAGGAATTTTTTTATCTTTTATAATTTGATAATCTTCATGTCCTTTTCCTAGTAACAATAGTATATCATTTTTTGTTAACATTTGTATACATTTTTTAATTGCTTTTTTTCTATTGACAACAATTTTATAATTATTGTTGTCAAGTTTACATACTATATCTTTTAATATTTTTCTTTTATTTTCAAATCTTGGATTATCACTTGTAAATATAACATAGTCTGAATAAGTGGTTGCTATATTACCCATTATAGGTCTTTTAGTTTTATCTCTATTACCACCACATCCTACCATAGTAATTATTTTATTGTGCTCTAATTTAGATACATTAGATATTATTTTTTTTACAGCATCTGGTGTATGTGCATAATCTATTACTATATAATTATTGTTATATTTTACTATATCCATTCTTCCAACAGGAGGAAGAAGTTCTTTTATTAAATTGCTAATATTATTATACCCCATTGTCTTTAATAGTATTATAACTATAGTTATATTATAAACATTATATTCACCTATTAATTTTGTAAAATATTCTTCATCATTAAGTTTAAAATAAGTTCCATCTAAAGTAGAGTTTATATCTTTAATAATATAATCACTTTTTTCTTTTCCATAAGTTATATTTTTATTATCTAATAGAAAATAATCTTTATATGAATCATCATTATTTACTATAGCAACACTATTATTTGTTTGCCTAAATAAACCCTGTTTAGCAAGTGCATAATCTTTCATATTTTTATGATAATCTAAGTGATCTTGTGTAAGATTAGAAAATATAACATAATCAAATATAAGTGTTTTAATTCTTCCCATAGCTATACCTTGACTACTTACTTCCATAACTACATATTTTATATTCTTTTTAGCGCATAATAACAACATATTATATAACTCATATATATTTGGTGTAGTATTGTTTAATTCTTTAACTTCATTATCTAAATAAAATCCTATTGTACCTATATATGCACAAGGAATATTTAATTTATTGAGTGCTTGATAAATTAAAAAGCATGTTGTAGTTTTTCCATTAGTACCTGTCATACCTATTAATTTAATATCTTTTATTTCATCATAATAATTATTTTCTAAATATTCTGTTAAATATTCTAAAGTATCTTTTACTATTATAGTATTAACACTATATTCACCCTTAGTTGCTATTATAGTTGTAGCGCCATTTTTAATTGCTTCTTCTATATAATCATTTCCATCATGATTTATTCCTTTGAGTGCTACAAAAGTATCTCCCTTTTCTACTTTTCTTGAATCTATTTTTATATTCATAAATTCACCTCAATATATTTTATGAATAAAAATATACTTGGTGTTTAAAAGAAAAGAAGCTATTTATTAATAGCTTCACTTAAATTTATTGTAGTTTCTTCTATAGAGTTATTTCTATAATACTTAACAGAAATACTATCACCTACATTATGTTTATATAAAATATATTTAAAGTGTGATACATCTTCAACCTTTTCACCATCAACTTCAACTATAACATCACCTACTTTAAGTCCTGCATTACTTGCTGGTTTATTATCTTCTACTGAACTTAAAACAGCACCAAATGTTACATCTTTACCAATTCTTATATTATAGTAGTATTGAAGTGCAAAAGTATTTGAAATATCTACTAATTGAACTCCTAAATATGGTCTTACAATTTCTTTTCCAGATTCTATGTTATCTATTATATCCATTACTGATTTAATTGGTATAGCAAATCCCATACCTTCTACACCACTACCAACTAACTTAGATGATGTAATACCAATAACTTCACCTTTAATATTACATAAAGCTCCACCACTATTACCACTATTAATTGAAGCATCTATTTGTATAACTTCCATTAAATATGAACCACTACTTAATGATACAGAAACTGTCCTATTAGTTCCAGATACAATTCCTTTTGTAATTGTACCCATATATTCTTTTCCAAGAGGAGAACCTACAGTAAATACTGTATCACCAAGTTCTAATGTTGAAGAATCTCCAGTAACAGCAACACTTTTAATAGCATCCCTACTTACCTTTAATATAGCAATATCATAATAAGAATCTCCACCTACTAAAGTAGCCTCTACTTCACTCTTATCAGTAAAAGTTACTTTATACTCATCACCATTTTCTATAACATGATAATTAGTTAATATATATCCATAATCATCATCTGCTTTATAAACAAATCCTGATCCAGTTGCTCCACCATAATTACCACTAACTTCTATATAAACAGTAGAATCATATACATTTTTAATAGCATTCTTTAAATCACTTTCTTCTTCTACAGTAGTTGTCTTATAATTAGTATTTGATACATTCTTAACACTATTATTCTGTACTGGTAACATTAAAAAATGCATAATGAGTGCTCCAAGTATAAAAGCACACAATGTATAAAATACTTTAGAATTTAAAAACTCTTTTAAATTATTACTTGTATTATTTGAATTTTCTTTTTTACTTTCTTTTTCATTTACTATTTCTGCTTCTTTTACATCATTATCCTTCATACTATCTCTCCTAACACTATAATAGTATACCTAAATTATGATAAATTTATGAAATTTATATATAATTTTAATAAAAAAGAAATAGATTTTACTATCTCTTATATTTATCTATAATATTTGTTATTTTATTATATTCTTTCATTAATTCTTCAAAATGATTATTTACATATTCTATATCATTTGCTTTACTTTTCATTTCTTGTTCATATGAAATCTCTGCTAATTCTTTAAACCCTAAATATTTACTATCACTCTTTAATGCATGTACATCTATCGCATAATCTTTCATATTCTCTTCTTCTTTATTTTTCTTTAATCTTGGTATTCTTGTTTTATTCTCTTCTTTAAAGTATTCTAATGTTTCTTCATATGTTTTTATGTCTCCTAATAGTTCTAAACTATTTGTTATATCTATATTATTTTCTTTTAAATATTTTATCTTTGTTTCTTCACTATTCTCTTCTTTTTTATCTTCTTTTAATTCTTGTCCTTTTAAATATTTATTTAATACTTTATTTAATTCATTCTTTTCTATTGGTTTACTTAAATAATCATTAAACCCTACTTCTATATATTTATTTGATACTCCACTCATCGCATCTGCTGTTAAAGCTATTACTGGTATATTAAATTCTTCTATTTTCTTTAATTCTTTTAATGTTTCTACTCCACTTAATTTTGGCATCATTATATCCATAAATATTATATCGTATTTATTATTTCCTTTTATTTTCTCTATACATTCATATCCACTTGATACTTGTTCTGTTTCTATTTTTCTTTCTTTTAATAATTTACTTGCTATCTTTAAATTTAAATAGTTATCATCTACTACTAATGCTTTTGTATTTGGAAATTCTATTCTTTCTTTTATTTCTTCTTCTTTATTTATTCCTTTTTTATTTACTATTTTTTGACTTAGGAATATTGTAAATTTGCTTCCTTTTCCATATGTTGAATCTACTACTATTTTTCCTCCCATCATACTTACTAAATTCTTTGTTATTGCTAGTCCTAATCCTGTTCCTTCTATTGTTGTATTTCTATCTTCTTCTAATCTATTAAACTTAGTAAATAATTTATCTATCTTATCACTTTTTATTCCTCTTCCTGTATCTGTTACTGATATTACTAATTTACATATTTCTTTTTCATTTACACAACTTATTTTAAAATCTATATATCCTTTATCTGTATATTTTGCTGCATTTGTAAGTAGGTTTAATATTACTTGTTGTACTTTTCCTTTATCTCCATATAATACACTTGGTAAATCTTTTGCAAAATCACATCTAAGTTCTATATCTTTTTCTCCTATTTTTATTTTTGTCATATTAACTAAATTAGTTAATATTTCACTTATATTATATTCACCTTCTACTAATTCCATTTTATTTGCTTCTATTTTACTTATATCTAGTATTCCATTTACTATCTCTAATAATGTATCTGAAGCACTTACTATATCACTAGCATTCTCTTTTGCTTCTTCTAATGTTTTAGAGTCTTCAATACATTCACTAAATCCTTTAATAGCATTTAAAGGAGTACGTATTTCATGAGACATACTACTTAAGAAATCACTTTTAGCATTATTTGCTTTCTCTGCTGTATCACGGGCTAACTCTAATTCTTGAATCATTTTTACATCTGGATTTTCTATTGTAAAATACATTAAAAGTATTATTACAGTTTCTATAAAACTAATCATTAACATGTTAGGATCTATTTGTTGAATAAAACTTACAATTATACTTAAAACTATATAAGTATATAAAGGTATAAATTTTTTTGTTTTTGTTTTATTTTTAAATACATAAATTAAACTTATAGTAATAAAAATAATTGCAGTTATAAATACCATTTTAGTGCTTAAACCATATGTATATAGCCAAGAAGTTCTAGTAGAATTATATGCATAATTAATAGGTAATAAACAAGTTATAGCAGCACATATAATATATAATATTAATAAATAAAATAGTTCACTTTTACTGTTATCAAATTTTTTTCCTACTAAGTTATTTGATACAATTGCAGTATAACAACTTAATAAAAATATCCATGCCTCTGTTATTACTAAAAATAGTTTAGAAACAAATTCTTTTATAAAGATATTTGTTTCCAAGAAAGGAACACAATATACCATAACTATTTCGTTTATAATACCTATAACTGTACAAAACATTAGTGCAATATAAATATTGTTTTCAAACAAAGCTTTTCTCTTACGTGAAAAAAATACAATCATTAGCAAAATCAAATTTATAAATCCTGCTAATGAAAAAAATATGTAGTAATTAATTTCCATATATAACCTCCATCTAATTTATTACAATGTACTTATACTGCTCGTACACATTATACTACTATGTTCATCATATCACTTTAAACAAAAAAAAGCAACGTCGTTACTTTTTTAGTTGTTTAATTTTCTTGTTTTCTTCTAATGTTTCTTCTTGCTGTAATGCTATATAATCTACTTTACCTATATCAGTTAAAGGTAATTGATCCTTAAATTCAAACTTAACTGGTTCAAAATAAGGTGGCAATGTGCTGTTTCTTAGCATTATTAATAATTTTTCTTGTACTTCTTTTTCTAAGCCTCTATATTTTTCATTCAATACTAAGCAAGCCTTTGGGGCAGCAATATCAACTTCATCATCAATTCCAACAACAGCACATGCTTCAATAGCAGGATGTGTAATAAATAAATTTTCAATTTCAGAAGGGAACACTTTAAAACCACTTCTTATTATCATTCTTTTAATTCTATCCTTAACAAACAAAATGCCATTTTCATTTATATAACCTAAATCACCCGAATGAATCCAGTATCCATCTTCATGTTTTACTTTGACTTTATCTGTTTCTTCTTGATTTTTAAAATATTCTATCATTATAGTTGGTGACTTTATACAAATTTCTCCTACTTGATTATATGTTAATTCTTTTGTTGTACCCGGCTCAAATATTGAAATTACTGTTTTAGGTAATGGTATTCCAACACTTCCAGGCTCATTTGCTTCACGTGTTGAAAATGTAGCACATGCACTAGCTTCGGTCATACTATACCCTTTTCCTACACCTGCATTACAATTATGACTAATTAAAAATTCATCCAATCTTTTTTCAAATTCTGGTTTTGTTCTATCGCCACCTAATAAAATATTTTTGATATATGATAGTTCTGCATGCTTCGTTTTCATTTTATTTGACTTCATAACTGTTTCCCAATATGCAGGGACTCCCATTACTGCATTAGGTTTATATTTTCTTAATAAATCATCAAATTTATTTGCATCAAATTGTGGAACAATTGTTGTTTTCCATCCTAAAGTAATTGGTGTATTTAAACCAAGTGCTATACCATAAGCAATAAATGGTGGCATTATATTTAAAAATTTATAATTTCTATCTGCCTTAACACTAGAATTTTTTATTTGTAATGTTACATTATTAAAATTTTCATTTGATAATAATACTCCTTTAGGAATTCCAGTTGTTCCTCCAGTATGAACTATTGCAACAGGATAATTTTCTTCATAACTAATTGTTCCAGTACCCACATTATTTCTATTAAATATAAAATTGTTCCAATCAATAAACTTATCATTATTTGGAATTAATAAATTTTTACCTTTTATTACATTAGAAAATTTAGCACCCACTTTTAAAATAGTAGGAATAGAATTTATTGGTGAAACCATTATAGTTTTTTCTACTTTAGTTTTATCAATTATATCAGCAATTTTAGGATAACATAAATCTAATGTAATAAAATATTTTGATTCTACTTCATCTAAGAAATGTTGTATAGCTTGTTTTGTATATCTAACATCAATCATGTTAGATATAGCTCCTATTTTATTTAAAGCATAAAATGAATATATAATTTCTGGGGTTGTTATAGAACAAATCGTAACTATATCTCCTTTTTTTACGCCAAGTGATAATAGTGCTTGTTGAGTATTGTCAATATTTTTGAAAAGCTCTTGATATGTAATTTTTCTTCCAAAATATTCAAATGCAACATCATCTAAATGTTCTTTATTATTATTATACATACACTCATACATACTAACCTTAGGAGCAATCTCGCTTATTTGCTCATCTGTATAATATTTTAACCAAGGCTTATCAATTGATGCAAATCCAGTATTATTATTTAGCTCTTTTGATTCAAATAAATTGTCTTTTTTCATAAAATTCTCCTTAAAATATATCATTCATCAATATTAATTATACTATCTAATTATGCTTCAGTCAATAAATGTCAGACAGTGTCAGATATTATACTTTTTTTTGCTATTTTTTGTTAAAAAATGCGCGAAATAGCATATTTTATGTATGAAATATGTTTACTTCGCACTAAATTTTTATTAATTAATTTTATTTTTAAAATATTCTATCATTTTTGTATAATCTTCTTGATTCATAATTTTTCTTTCAAAAGTCAAATATTCTCTTGTACCTTTAAATTTTATTATAAAATAGTCTCTTTTTTCTTTTAGTTTTTTTATATCTTTATATTTATAATCTGTTTTCTTTTTATTAACAGTAACAGAAAATTTATTTGGAGTTAATTCTACTTTATAAGTTCCACATAAATTAAGATTTAGTGTTTCATTAACTTTTATATAGGCAAATAAATATATTAAATTTAAAAGAAATAGTGCGACTAATTCTATTAGTATATATATTAATATAGAATTTATTTTTAAATTATTATATGTAAAATATAAATAAATTAATAATCCTACTATAAATAAAATTATGTTATTTACAGTTCTAGATTTTAATAGATATTTTTTTAAATCCTTCTTTGTATATTCATAACTTGTTTTCATTTTAACATTCCTTTCAAAAATTGTCCTGTATAGCTTTCTTTTATTTTAGCTATTTCTTCTGGTGTACCTGTAGCAACTATTGTTCCACCGCCACTACCTCCTTCAGGACCTATGTCTATAATATAATCTGCTACTTTTATAACATCTAGATTATGTTCTATTACTACAACAGTATCTCCATTATCTACTATTCTATCTAATATTTGTAATAATTTTTTTATATCATGTGTGTGTAATCCAGTAGTAGGTTCATCTAATATAAATAATCCTTTTCCTGTAGGTTTTTTTTGTAATTCTTTTGCTAATTTTACACGTCCTGCTTCTCCTCCTGATAATGTTGGAGCACTCTGACCAAGTTTCATATATGAAAGGCCTACATCTACTAATACTTGTATTTTATCTCTTACTTTTGGAATATTTTTAAAGAATTCTAAAGCTTCTTCTATAGTCATTTCAAGTACATCATAAATACTTTTTCCTTTATATTTTATTTGTAATGTTTCTTTATTATAACGAGTACCATGACATACTTCACAAGGAACATATACATCAGGTAAAAAGTGCATTTCTATCTTTTTAACACCGTCTCCCCAACATGCTTCACATCTTCCACCTTTTACATTGAAAGAAAATCTTCCTTTATCATAGCCTCTCATTTTAGCTTCCTTTGTACTAGCAAATACATCTCTAATATCATCAAATACTCCAACATAAGTAGCAGGATTTGAACGTGGTGTTCTACCTATTGGATCTTGAGATATATTTATAACTTTATCTATGTTTTCTAATCCCTTTATTTCTTTACACTTTCCTGGTACTAATTTACTCTTATATAAGTTAACAGCAGCACTCTTATAAAGTATTTCATTTACTAAACTACTTTTACCACTTCCTGATACTCCTGTAACACATACAAATTTGCCAAGTGGAAATTTAACATTAATATTTTTTAAATTATTTTCACGAGCACCCTTTATAGTAATATATTTTCCATTACCTTTTCTACGCTTTTTAGGTACTTCTATTTTTAATTTACCACTTAAATATTTACCAGTTAAACTATTTTCATTTTTCATAACTTCACTAGGAGTACCGCTTGCTACAACTTCTCCACCATGAACACCTGCTAAAGGTCCTATATCTACTAAGTAATCTGAAGCAAGCATAGTATCAGTATCATGTTCTACTACTACCAAAGTATTACCTAAATCTCTCATTTCTAGTAAAGAATTTATAAGTCTATTATTATCTCTTTGATGAAGACCAATACTTGGTTCATCAAGCACATATAAAACTCCTGTTAATCTAGAACCGATTTGAGTAGCAAGTCTTATTCTACCAGATTCACCACCACTTAATGTTCCAGCACTCCTATTTAATGAAAGATATGAAAGTCCTACATTAATTAAAAACTTCAATCTGCCTTTAATTTCTTTTAATATTAATTCAGCTATCTTTTCTTGTTCTTTATTTAATTTTAAATCATTAAAGAAATCATATAATTCACCAATAGACATACAAGTTAATTCATATATATTCTTTTTATTTATTTTAACAGCTAAAACTGAATCATTAAGACGCGCTCCATGACACATTTCACATGGAAGTTCCATCATAAATTTATCTAACCATTCCCTTATCCATCCACTTTTAGTTTCTATATAACGTCTTTCTAAATTATTAACGACCCCTTCAAAATAATCAGTTGTAGTTCTTGTATTACCATTATTTGAAGTATAATTAAATTCTAATGGTTTATCAGAACCATAAAGTATTAAATCTAATTCTTCTTCTTTTAAGTCTTTTATTGGAAGTGATAAATCAATATTATAATTTTTAGCGAGTGTTAACATTTGTGTATTTGATATTGAAGCATCCATATTATAAGCTACTATACCACCATCTAATATACTTTTATTTTTATCTGGTATAAGTAAATCAACACTTATCTTTTGTTTTACACCTAATCCATTACATGCTGGACAAGCACCATATGGAGCATTAAAACTAAATAATCTTGGTTCTAATTCTGGTAAACTAAAATCACATGAAGGGCAAGCATACTTTTCACTCATAACAATTTCATCTTTACCAACTACATCAATAACACATTTACCTTTAGATAATTTACAAGCTAGTTCAATAGCTTCATATAATCTTGATCTTATATCTTCTCTAATTATTAATCTATCAATAACAACATCAATATTATGTTTTTTAGTTTTAGAAAGTTCTATTGTATCAGTTAAATCATATTCAGTATTATCTATTCTAACTCTTTGAAATCCATCTTTCTTTAAATCTTCTAAAACAGATACTTGAGTTCCTTTTTCTCCATGTACTACAGGACTTAATACTCTAATTTTAGTATTAGTATCAAGTTCTAATATTTGATTAGTCATTTCCTCTATACTTTGACTTGATATAGGTTTATTATGAACTGGACAATAAGGTATTCCAATTCTTGCATATAAAAGTCTTAAATAATCATATATTTCTGTAACAGTACCAACAGTACTTCTTGGATTATTATTAGTAGTTTTTTGATCTATACTAATACTAGGACTTAAACCCTCTATACTATCAACATCAGGTTTATCAGTACCACCTAAAAATTGTCTTGCATAAGCACTTAAACTTTCTACATAACGTCTTTGACCTTCTGCATATATAGTATCAAATGCTAAACTACTTTTACCACTTCCAGACACTCCTGTCATTACTATTAATTTATTTTTAGGTAACTCTAAATTTATATTTTTTAAGTTATTTTCACGAGCACCTTTTATTATAATTTTATCCATTATAACCACCTAAAAGTATTATACATTAGTATTTAAAAATAAACAAGAAAAAAAGAAAATTTGTTAATTTCCTTTTATTGGATATATGATTTAGATAAAGTTATAACTGGACGAAGTCCATATTTATTAGCAGTAGAAACATCATCATTATACAAGTTACCATCAGAATTTACAAGATCAGCATCAGTAGTATGGTCTTCGTAAGTAGATGTCCAATAACCAGCTGTTGATGATAAATTACCATGCAACCAAGTTGGTAAACCTTCTACTGTATTTCCAGCTGCAAAGAACAATTGATCAAATGATGGAAAACTAACCTCTACCCCTTCTTTATTAAATATACTTTTTATATGACCCATGTAATCTTTTCCAGTTGGTGCTTCACTTCCTGTTGAACTTATATTTTTACAAGTATCACCATCATCTCCACCATCCGTACACCATGAAACTGTTTTTGGTACATATGAATCTGTATAGTTTTCTTTCATGATTAAACTTACTGTATCTCCTATATTTTCTAATATAAAGAATGTATTTGTATAACTATCTCCTACTTGACATGTATATTCATCTCCAAGATTTAAATTTCCTGTTGGTACATTTCCTGTGGTTGCTGTTGTTACTGCTGTACAGATTGTTGGTTCCTCAGGTATTGTTGGCATTCCACTTAAACTTGTTGAACCATACGTTAAATATATTTTACCAAAATTTATTGTAAATGGACCATCTGCTACACTTGAGCCACTCGTATATTCTATTGTTACTTTTACTAATTCACTATTATTCTTTTTTAATACATGATTTGTTATATTTAATGTGGTAGCAGTATATGATGTACTTAATACTGTGGTTGTTACTTTTATTCCATTACAAGCTGCTGATACTAAGGATGAAGTTGTTCCACTTCCTGCTACACACTCTTTAAATGTAGATTTATTTTTTATATTATCAAATACTACACTACTTAAATATGCATCATAACTTCCTTCATTTCTTGCATAAAATGTGTATTCTACTTTTTCTCCTGGTGCTGTAAATGAAGCACTTAAGTTTTTGATTGTTGGATTACCGCTATTATCTATTGTTGGTGTACCTGCTGTTGCATTCCCTGTTTTTGTTACACTCACATTAGTTGTTGAAAGTGATGTACTACTACTTGAGAATACTACTTTAAAGTTTCCTGAATCAGGTGTTATTGTTGCACTACTTTTTACTGTTAGTGTACTTGAAAAAGCTGCAAAAGCAATTGACAATCCAAGTACACTTACCAATGTTATTATTAATATTAATGTCGTATTTCCTCTATTATATCCCATATACTTCCTACCTTCTATTTATAGTTTACCATACATCACTGTTTCTTTGCATTCATTAATAGTATAGTTGTGGTATTACTACTCTTCATTATATTATTATTGTATCGCAAAAAAAAAAAAAAAAAACAAGTAATATTTTCGAAAAATATGAAAATATTTACTTGACCTTTGAACATTCTTTTATAAAGTATTTAAAAATATTATTTTGTTTATCATCATAACTCATAGATTCAGGATGCCACTGTATACCTATGAAAAATCTTTTATTTCTATCTTCTATTGCTTCAATATAATTATCTTGACTTACAGCACATATCTCTAAATCAGTTTTCTTTAATACTGATTTATGTCTACTATTTACTTTTACTATATTATTTTTTAATATATTATATAACTTAGAAGAAGTACTTACTAATACACTATGAGCATAATTTAATCTTTTTTTATGATTTTTAATATCTATTAATTCTCCATTAAATACTATACCCATACTTTGCATACCTAAACATATACCAAGTAATGGAATATCTTTTTCATATATATATTTTATAGCTTCATATTCATATTTTACGAAATCATCTCCACCTTCTAATATTATTCCATCACACATATTTATTACTTCTTTATAATTAGAATTTAAAGATATTCCTATAGGTATACCACCATTTTTATATATAGATTTTACTATATCAGTATAAATTATATTTATTTCATTTCCCTCTTCTGTTATAGAGTATCTACATACTATTCCTATTATAGGCATTTTTATCACCTTTTAAAATTTTTTGTTTATCTATTTTAATTTTATTCATTTGATTAAATAATCTTACTACTTCATTATTTAATAAGTATTCATACATATTATAAATATTATTAAAGTCTATATTTAATAATATTTCAGTAAAGTAATCATTATATATTGTTAGTATTTCTTTTGTTGTTAAATTTTTAGATAATATTTTATTTTTATGATTAATTGCTTTACTAATACTATTATCAGTATTTAATATTCCTAAATAAAGACATAAGTATTTTTTATCTTCTATATTTACTTGAACACCATTTAATACCATATCACAATATAATATTTTTTTAAAAATATAAAATCCACATTTTATAGCATTTTTTACTTCAGTAGTTTCTTCTTTCATATGGCCTCCAACTAATTATATTAATTATTAGTATTTTTATTACAAAAAAAGAAGTTTATCACTTCTTTAAATCTTTTTTTAATTCACATATTAAATTAAGAGCTTCTATAGGTGTTATATTTAAGACATCTATTGATTTTAATTTTTCTTCTACTTTTGAAGGTTTTGTTTCTTCAAATTCTAAAGGTAAAGATTGTTGTATAATTACATCTCTTTTTTTCTCTTTAGATTCATAAACGTTAAGTATATCGGTTGCTCTTTTAATAAGTTTATCTGGTAATGAGGCAAGACGAGCTACATGTATACCATAACTTTTATCTATACTTCCATCTTTTATTTTATGTAGGAAAGTTACATGTCCATCTTCTTCTTTTGCACTTACATGTACATTTTTTAAATATTTTAAGTTGTTTTCTAAATCTGTTAATTCATGATAATGTGTTGAAAACATCATTTTACAACCTATATTATCATGTATATATTCTATTATTGATTGAGCAAGTGCCATTCCATCAAATGTAGCTGTACCACGTCCTAATTCATCAAATAGTATTAATGAATCTTTTGTAGCATTACTTATAGCATTATTTGCTTCATTCATTTCTACCATAAATGTTGATTCTCCACTAACTAAATCATCACTCGCTCCAATTCTTGTATATATAGCATCAAATACTTTTATAGTTGCACTACTACAAGGAATAAAACATCCTATTTGAGCCATTATAACTGTTATTGCAAGTTGACGCATATATGTAGATTTACCAGCCATATTAGGTCCTGTTATTAATAATATATTTTTATTTTTATCTAATAATATATCATTTGATACATATTCACCAGTTAATACTTTTTCAACTACAGCATGTCTATTATCTTTTAAATTTATTATATTTTCATGTGTTAAAGTTGGTCTTATATAATTATTTTCTTCTGCTACTGTAGAGAATGATTGAAGTACATCTATTTCACTTAAAATACGCGCTACTTCTTGTAAACGAGGTATATATTCTTTTATTTTATTTCTAATATCTACAAATAAATTATATTCTAATTCTATAATTCTATCTTCTGCATTAAGTATTAAAGATTCTTTCTCTTTTAATATTGGACTTATATATCTTTCACAGTTACTTAATGTTTGTTTTCTTTCATAACCATATTCTTCTTTAACTAAATAAGTCATTCCTTTTGATACTTCTATATAATATCCAAATACTTTGTTATATCCTACTTTTAAAGTTTTGATACCTGTTTTTTCTTTTTCTTCTGTTTCAAATTTAGCAATAAAATCTTTACCGTTTGCTCTAATATCTTTTAATTCATCTAATTCACTATTAAAGCCTTGCTTTATTAAATATCCTTCTTTAAGTCCTACTGGTGGATTTTCATATATAGAATTATCTAATAATTTATATAAATCACTTAATGTTTCTATATCTTTAAATTTTATAGCTTTTAATATATTTTTAATATCTGGAAGTACTTTTAAAGAATTTTTTAATTGCAATAAATCTCTAGCATTTGCATTTCCAAATGCTATACGACCACTTAATCTTTCTAAGTCATATACTTCATAAAGTAAATTTTTTAAATCTTCTTTTAGAATAAATTCTTCAAGTAAAGTTTCTACTATATCATATCTTTTATTAATTTCATTTATATCTATTAATGGATTTTCTATATAATCTTTAAGTAATCTTGATCCCATTGCTGTTTTTGTTTTATCTAATAACCATATAAGTGAATATTGTCTTTGTTTTAATCTTAAAGTTTCTGTTAATTCTAGATTTCTTTTTGTATGTATATCCATTTTTAGATATTTAGCATTACTTTTTATTATTGCTTTTTGTAAATGTGTTAAACTAGTCATTTTAATTTCTAATATATAAGTTATTAAATGATTTATAGTTTTTATTAATCTATTATCTTCTATATTTGAATATATATATTTATATTCTTCTAACTCTTTTATTTCATCACTAATAGTTATAGAAATATTATATTGATTTTTTAATATATTTGTTATATTTTTATCTATTGTAGATTCCACTATTACTTCTGTTAAATTATTACTTAATATTTCACTAATTAGTTTTGAAGTATCATGTTCTATTAAACTAACATATATAACACCTGTAGTAATATCTGTATAACAAACTCCATATGAATTAGTAAAATCTATTATATTGCCAATGTAATTGAATTCATTTTCTTTTAATGATTCCGAATTCATAATAGTACCTTTACTAATTATTTGAGTTAATCCTCTTTCAACTATACCTTTAGCAGTTTTAGGATCCTCTAATTGTTCACAAATACCTATCTTATATCCTTTTTCCACCATTTTATCTATATATATTTGAACAGCATGAAAAGGAACACCACACATAGGAACTTTTTCATCAAGTCCAGCGCTTCTGCCTGTTAATGTAAGTTCTAGTTCTCTTGATGTTATAACAGCATCTTCAAAAAATACTTCATAAAAGTCACCTAATCTATAAAATATTATTACGTCTGGGTGTTCTTTTTTTACACTTATATAATGTTTCATCATTGGTGAAACACGTGCTAAATCTACATCTTGCATCTTCATACATATCACCAAGTTATATTATAACATTTATTGTTTTTAAATTCTATCAAAAATTCTATTTTTTCGTTATAAAATAAGGTTTGTGTGGTAATAGAACACAAAAAAAGTTAAAATTTCTTTTTTATTTCAGCATTTTTTTATTTACAAAGCTTATACAATTAATGAATATTTTATTATAAAAAAAGAAACTATTTTAAATAGTACTTTTTATAAATATTATCTTACCATGTGATAATCAAGTCTTAATTTATCTGCCACTGTTACTATGAATTCTGAATTAGTTGGTTTTGCTCTATCTATATCTACACTATTACCAAATATTTCTTCCATTAAGTCCCAATTACCTCTATTCCAACTAACTTCTATAGCATGTCTTATTGCTCTTTCCACTCTTGAAGTTGTTGTATCAAATTTGTGTGCTAACTCTGGATATAATTCTTTTGTTATTCCACCTATCATATCTGGATTTTCAAATATCATACATACTCCATCTCTTATATATTGATATCCTTTTATGTGTGATGGTATACCTAATTCATGAAGTATTTTTGTTATTGATATTTGTATATTATTGTAATGTAAATCTACACTTTTACCACTTGCTTTTTTATTACACATATCTAATATTCTTTTTTCTAAATCTGAAAAATCAAAAGGTTTTAATATATAATAATTTACTCCAAATTCAGATACTTGTCTAATAACTTCTTGTGTATTATAGCTTGTAGCAACTATTACTTTTTTATTTATATTTTTCTTTTTCATTTCTTCTAATACATATATTCCATCTTTTTTAGGCATTATCAAATCAAGTACTATAACATCATATTCTTCTGTTTGAATTTTTTCTAATCCTTCTACACCATCACCAGCACTTGCTGATATTTCTATCTTATTACTACTTGTAAAATACTCCTTTACTGCTTCTATTAACTGCAAATTATCATCTATCATAAGAACTTTTATTTTGTTCATAAGTGCTCTCCTTTTCTATAATAATTATACAACACACAGCTTAAATTTTACTAGAGTATAAAATATCTAGTTTTGTAGATAAATGTATTTTTTTGTCGAATTTTGTTATTCGTTTATTTTATCTATTATTTGTATAAATTGATTAGGATTTATACTAGCACTTCCAATTAAATATCCATCTATATTTTCTATTTTTTTTAATTCATTAATATTATTTTCATTAATACTACCACCATATATTATTTTTATATTTTTTACTTTATATAATTCATATATTATATCTCTTATATATTTTATAGTATTATTTAATTCATTTATTGTAGGTATTTTCTTTGTGCCTATAGCCCATATTGGTTCATAAGCTATTATTATATTAGATATATCGTTAACATTTACTAAAGCATTTCTTATTTGTCTTTTAAGTACTATATCTTTTTTTAATAAGTTTAATTCTTCTAATGTTTCACCTATACATAATATAACTTTTAATCTATTATTTAATGAATTAATAATTTTTTTATTTATTTCTAAATCTGTCTCATTAAATTTTAATCTTCTTTCACTATGACCGACTAATACATAGTCTACACCTATACTAGATAATTGATTAGCTGAAATCTCACCTGTGTAGCACCCCTCTTTATAAGCACACACATTTTGACTTCCTACTTTAAAATCATAATTTAAAAAGTATGGAATATATATATAGCTTGGACATATAATTACATTCTTATTTTTTATATTTTTAAATATATTTATGTAATTTGATATTTCACCAAATTTCATATTCATTTTTATATTTCCAACTATTATTTTATTTTCCATGAAATCCCCTTTTTACCGTATTTTTAAGTCGAGCAAAGAATGATTTATCTTTTTTTAATGGTCTATCTTTTAAAGCTAATTTATATACATTAAGTACTCTTTCTGCAAAATATTTTGATGAATATGTTTCAGCATTTATTCTTCCTTGAGTCCCCATATTTTTTCTTTGTTCTTTATTTTTTATAAGACTTATCATATGATTAATATATTCTTTTCTATTTTTAAATAAGTATCCTGTTAATCCATCTATTACTGTATTTCTAAATGCTTCATCATCTAAAGCTACTACTGGTAATGATGAGGCCATAGCTTCTATTACAGTTAATCCTTGAGTTTCTGTATGAGATGCTGTTGTAAATATATCTCCTATATTATAATATAATGGTATATCTTTCCAAGCTACTTTACCAGTAAATATTACTTTATCTGATATTTTATTTTTACTAGCTAATTTTTTATAATTATCTAAATCAGGTCCATCACCTACTATTAATAATTTAATATTCTTATTTACTTTAAGTAATGATGAATGATTATGAATTAAAAATTCTACATTTTTTTCAGAAGCTATTCTACCTACAAATAATACTGTTATATCATCTTTAGTTATTCCTAATTCTGATTTTAATGTATTTAATTTATCTAAACTTACTTTTTCCTTATAAAATCTTTCTATTTCTATTCCTGTAGGTATTATATGTACGTTCCTATCATATTTATATTTTTCTTTAAATAAATCATATGTTTTTTTAGTAGGCACTATTAATTCATTTACTGTTTTATCACAATAAAATTTTGTTAAATACTCTACTATTTTTTTGCTAGGTCCATCAAAATATCCCTTAGTTATATAATGTACATAATCTTCATACATTGTATGATATGTATGAACTACAGGTATATCAAATTGTTTACCTATAACACGTGCAAATGTACCTATACCAAATTCAGTATGAGAATGTATTATATCTAAATCCCATTCTTTTATATGATTAACTGCTTTTATTGGATAAAAAGTAGTTAATCTATAATCATATATTCCTGTAGGAATACCTGGTATTCTAATAATTCTGCCATTATCTTCAAATTTATATGTCATATCATCAGGATTTACCGTTACTATGAATACTTTATGACCTTTTTTTCTTAAAGCATTTTCTAACATATTTATACTTGTTGATACCCCATTTATAAATGGAGGATATGTATCCGTAAATATTCCTATTCTCATTATTTCACCCTTTTAATACCGAGTGCTACAGCACCCATCATCAATCCAAAGTAGTATGTGATAAATCTCCATATAAGCATAATTGCTGATAAAGCACTACCTGTTATAAAATTTCCATAAAATTGCATAAATCCATATTCTAGTCCACCAGTTGCTCCAGGGATTGGTACAAATGAACCAATAATCATAATATATGCACTAGTAATAATAGCAACTCCAGCATTAAATGAAGTAAAATCTCCTGTAGCATATAAAAGGAAAAGTGGTATCACATATAAACAACAAAGTCCTAAAAAATTATATAATATATTAAGTAAAAAAGCTTTTTTATCTTCTAATAATATTTTAGCACCCTCATGGAACTTAGTTATTGTCTCATCCCATTTTTGTAATTTTTCTTCTTTATTTTTTACTATATGTAATTTTGTTAATATGTTAATAGCAAGCCCGATTAATTTTTTATTCATTTTTTTAGAGAATGCTACTACAAACATTATAACTATTACTAATGTATTTATTATAAATCCAAGTGTTATTAATTTTTGAAGTAAATATACTTTACGAAATATATGAAATATTTGATTTGAAAAGAGTGCTACTAAACCTAAGAAAACAAGTGCTATTTGATAAACTATAAAATTTTGAAGAACTACACTTGTAGCACTCGCATAATCAAGTCCTGTTTGTTTTAAATAGATTACTTGAAATGGTTGTCCTCCTGTAGCAAAAGGAGTTACTGCGTTAAAGAATTGAGTTCTAAGTATTAATTGAACTGCTTGTAAAAATTTAAAATCCTTATTCATTTTTTTACTAAATGTATAAATTGAATAACTTTTAAATATCCAATACAATATTAGAAATAAGAAAGCTAATAATACAAACCATATATTCATAGTAATTATTTGATTTATTATTGCTTCATAATTATCTTTAAGAGAAAAATATAAAACTAATATTGTAACAATTATTATTATTAATGTATTTATTATTCTTTTTATTATATTTTTTTTCATATTATTTATCATCTATTATATCTATACCAGGTAATGTTTTACCTTCTAGTAATTCTAAAGATGCTCCTCCTCCCGTTGAAATATGTGTAAATGAATTTTTATAACCAAAGTTAATAGCACTTGATGCTGTATCTCCACCACCTATTATTATAGTTTTATTTTGCTTTGATAAATATTCTAATATTTCTTTAGTACCATTAGAATACTCTTCCTTTTCAAAATAACCAAGTGGTCCATTCCAAAATATAGTATTTGATTTATCTATATATTTTTTAAATAAACTAATTGTATCATTGCCTATATCAAATCCTATATCATCTTTATCTAATAAATTATTAGTCTTTATACTTGGTTTATCATTTAGTTCTTTTGATACTACTGAATCTAGTGGTAATATAATTTTTTCTTTATAATCATTTAATATTTTTTTACAAAATTCTATAGAATCTAAATCTACTATAGATTTACCGATTTCATAATTATGTGCTTTTAAGAAAGTATAAGCCATGCCTCCACCTATTAATATATAATCACACTTTTTTATTAGCGATTCTATAACACCTATTTTATCACTTACTTTAGCTCCCCCAAGTATTACAGTATATGGAGTTAAAGGGTTCTGTAATATTTTAAAGTTTTCTAATTCTTTTTCTATTAAGAATCCTATACCACTTGGTAAGTTACTAGCTACTCCTACATTAGAAGCATGACTTCTATGACTTGTAGCAAACGCATCATTTATAAATATATCTGCTAATGATGCCCAATACTTTCCTAATGCTGGATCATTTGAAGATTCTAAATTACCATTTAAATCTTCAAATCTAGTATTTTCAACTAGTAAAATATCAGATTCTTTTAAATTCTTTATTTTATCTTCTAACTCTTTTCCTCTAGTAACAGAAGAAAAATATACTTTTTGATTAATTAGTTCACTTAACTTTTCAGCAACTACTTTAAGTGAATATTTTTCTTTATCTTCTTCTACTTTAACTCTACCTAAATGGCTTAATAAAATTATTTTAGCTTTTTTTTCTTTAGCATAATTAATTGTTTTTAAACTTTCTTTAATTCTATTATCATCAAGTATAACATTATTTTTTATAGGTACATTAAAATCTACCCTTATTATTACTTTTTTACCACTTAATTCAAAGTCTTTTATACTTTTTTTCATAGTATCACCTATATCATTTTAACACATTTATATATAAAATAAAAGTATTAATTATATTATTCTTAAGTGTATATTCTACCTTAAAATAATTAATTAATACTTTTTCTACACATTATATAATTTTTACTATTTTATTTACATTTATCTTTTTATTATTTTCTCTTTTATTTTAAACCCTATATCGTTTATTAGATTATTTCTTCTATTGTTATTTATTCTTAATTTTTATTCTTTCTTTATAACTCCTATTTTATCAAAGATGATGAGATTGTTATAACTGGACGGACACCAGGATCGCTCGCATAGCTGACGGCGCCGCAGCTCAAGCCGCCGCTACAGTGAACAAACCACGCGTAGCTAGAGTCATCAGCATCAGGTGTTATTGTCCAATAACCATATACTCCTGATACTGGATGTGCTGTATCTATCAAATAATCATATAGCCATGTTGATAAACCTGAAATATATGAATTATTAAATGTTTTTCCAGAGGCAGTGGCTATTTGACTAGCACTTGGAAAACTCACTTCTACTCCTTCTTTATTAAATATTTCCTTTATATGGCCTAAATAATCTTTTCCTGTTGGAGCATTTGAACCTGTTGCTGTTATATTTTTACAAGTTGTATTATTATTTCCTCCATCAATACACCATGCTAATGTTTGTGGCACATATGAATCTGTATAGTTTTCTTTCATTATTAAACTTACTGTATCTGTATTGTTTTCTAATACAAAGAATGTATTTGTGTAACTATCTCCTACATCGCATGTATATTCATCTCCTGCAGCAAAATTTCCACTTGGTACATTTCCTGTTGTTGCTGTTGTCACTGCTGTACATATTGGATCTTTTGGTAATGTTGGCATCCCACTTAAACTTGTTGAGCCATATGTTAAATATATTTTTCCAAAGTTTATTGTAAATGGGCCATCTGCTACTGCTGATCCACTTGCATATTCTATTGTTACTTTTACTACTTCACTATTGTTCTTTTTTAATACATGATTTGTTATGTTTAGTGTTGTATCTGTATATGATGTACTTAATACTGTTGTTGTTACTTTTATTCCATTACATGCACTTTCTACCATTGATGCAGTTGTTCCACTTCCTGCTACACATTCTTTAAATGTAGATTTACCATTTATATTATTAAATACTACACTACTTAAATATGCATCATAACTTCCTTCGTTTCTTGCATAAAATGTATACTCTACTTTTTCTCCAGGTGCTGTAAATGAGGCACTTAAATCCTTAATAGTAGGATTACCACTATTATCTATGGTTGGTGTACCTGCACTTGCATTTCCCGTTTTACTTACACTTACATTAGTTGTTGAAAGTGATGTACTACTACTAGAAAACACTACTTTAAAGTTTCCTGAATCTGGCGTTATTGTAGCATTACTCTTTACTGTTAAAGAACTTGAAAATACTGCAAAAGCAATTGACAAACCTAATACGCTTACTATAGTTATTATTAATATTAATGTTGTATTTCTTCTATTATATCCCATATACTTCCTACTTTCTATTTATAGTTTACTACATATTTCTATTTTTTTATAGATATTATCGGCATATTTTTATCAAAACTACTCTTCATTATATTATCATTGTATTACAAACTATCTGTTCTCCTATTATTTTAATATTGATGATGGTATAGTTATAACTGGTCTTACTCCAAATGTACCACTACCTCTTTTTACTGCAGGAAGTGTACCATCTATATATATACTATCAAACATTCTTCCATTATCATCTTCACTATATAAAATCCAATAACTAATTGAACTATTAGATGAATTTTGATAAAGCCATGTTGTATCAATTATATTTTGTGCATTATCTATTGTTATAGGTAATGTTTCATATTCATGACTATTTATTTGTTGTGTTTTATTTTTTAGCATACTTTCTATTTCATAATAATATAATAATCTTGAACTAATAATATTATAATTATTATTTTTTAATGAATTACCATAATTTGTAGCTAAATCAATAGCATTCACTATATTACTTGCTGTAGTTATATTATCTGTTGTTATTAGTTTTAACATTCCAGATGAATTTTCTAATACATAGAAATTATCTCCATTACATTCAACTACATCTCCAACATTGCCTGTTCCACTTACTATACTACAAGTTCTTTCAGGTTCTTTTACTTGATCTTGTGTTAATATTATTACTGGTCGTATTCCATAGGATGTACTATAATTAACATTTATATAACTAATCAATCCAACGTAAGAAACGACCCATGCTTGATATGTAGTATTAGCATATAAAGTTGATGTAAAATATCCATCTAATCTTGTTTCTGTTCCTGATATAATAGGTTTACTTAAATTACCATATAACCAAGTTGGAATATTAGACGATGTATTTCCTGCTGCCTTATATACCTGATTATATACAGGTAATTTAATTTGTGATTGTTTTATTTTTGACCAAGACGATGTATATCTATGTAATTTTTGGTTTGCTGTTATTGGGCCTTTATTATTATTTCCATAAGATCCATAATCAGCTTCTGTTCCTCCTGCTGCCATATAATCTTCTTTTGTTACCCATGCAGTAGTTGATTTATTTAAAGATTCTGCTGTCTCTATTTTTCCACTACTACTAACATTTGAACTCATAATTAAACTTATATTATTACCACTCTTTTCAAGTAAAAAGAAAGTTTTTAATTCTCCATCACCCACATCGCATGTATACTCATCCCCATAATTATAATTTCCTCTTGGTATAGAACCTGTTGTTGCTTTAGTTACTGGTTTACATATATAATTATCAACTACATTAGTACAAGCATTATTATTTACTATTTTATATTTAAAATTTTTATTATAAGTAACTTGTACACTCTTTAAATCTGTTATATCTTTATTAGATACATTAATTGGTGATTTTAAATAATCACTATCTACTAACTCTCTTAAAGTAATACAATATGTATTATCTGTATTTTTAACATATTTTGATTCATTATCACTTATATATAAATTTAAGGCTTTATATATCATGTTTTTTGTAGAATCATCTATTTTATCTGATGAATTTTTTACCGAATCAACTATTTTAGGAAGAATTAAAACTGATAAAAGTGATATAAGTATTATTACTCCTAATATTTCTACTAAAGTAAAACCCTTTTTATTCATAGTTCACCTCATTATAAATTATTATCTTCTTTATATTTTTTACATACTTCATTTAAATCATTTATTATATTATCTACAACGTCAAAATCACTTAATCTTACACCTGAAGCATATATATGTCCCCCACCATTATAATTTGAAGCAACTTCATTTATTATAGGTCCTCTAGATCTAATAGAACCTCTAACATTATCATTAGCCTTATCATAAGCAAATATTGCCCATGAATACATATCTTCAATAAATGTTAAATTATTTACTATATTGGTTGCTGTAGCACAATCAATTTCATATTCATCTAATATATCTTGTGTTATCTTAATATATCCAAATCCATCTAAAGTAAGTGTTAAATTCATTATTATATAACTTTGAAATCTTAATTCATGTAAGTTTCTTAAATACATATTTTCATATAACTTTGTAAAATCTAAATTAGTTTTTTTAATCATATAAGATACTAAATCAAAAGTTTTAGGTGTAGTATAATAATATAAGAATCTATTAGTATCACCTACTATACCTATAAAAAGGGCTTTAGCACTCTTTTCATTTACTTTTAATTTTGTATTTTTTATTAATTCTATAACTAATTGAGAAGCACTACTTGAAGTATCATCAATAAGTTCTATATTACAAAATTCTTCTATAAATGGATGATGATCTATTTTTATTTTATATTTAAATCTATTTACATCTACACCATCTATTCTTGATATATTTGGTGTATCTAAAACTATTAAAAGTGAATCTTCATACATATCTTCATTAAATTTATCTAATTCACCAATATATCTATGGCGTGCTGCAGGAGTACCTACTACATATACTTTTTTATTTGGAAATGTATTTAATATAACTTCCTTTAATCCAATAGTACTACCAAGAGCATCTGGATCTGCACCTATATGTCTTGCTATTATTATTTTATTATATTTTTTAATTTGTTTATATATTTGTTTAAATTTATTCATAAAGCACCTACATTCTATTACAATTATACACTATTTTTTTATAATCTTAAAGTATTTATTTTTTATAAGTATATTTTTAATTAAATTTAAGTTATAATACTTGTTGGTGATATTATGTTTAAATATTCAGATTCAAATAAAAGATATTATACACTTGATTATTTTTATAAACATAAATTTAATTCTAAGGTATTTAAAGTAAGTTTAAATGCTGGATTTACTTGTCCTAATAAGGATGGTGTTTTTGGTAAGGGTGGCTGTATTTATTGTTCTAATACTGGTAGTGGTGAATATGCAGGAAAAAAAGAAGATGATTTAGTAACTCAATTCAATGAAGTAAAAAACATGATGTTAAAAAAATGGCCGAGTGCTAAATACATAGGATACTTTCAAGCTAATACCAATACTTATGCACCTGTTAATGTTTTAAAGGAAAAGTACGAAACTATTTTAAATTTAGATAATGTTGTTGGACTTTCTATAGCGACCAGACCAGACTCTATAAGTGATGAATGTCTTGATTATTTAGAAGAACTTTCTAAAAGAACTTATCTTACTATTGAACTTGGATTACAAACTATACATGAAACTACATCTATTTACATAAATAGATGTCATACTTTAGAATGCTTTACAAATATGGTTAAAAAATTAAGAGAAAGAAATATCAATGTTGTTGTTCATATAATTAATGGACTACCATATGAAACAAAAGATATGATGATAGAAACAGTTAAATATCTAAGTGATTTAGATATACAAGGTATAAAAATTCATATGTTATCAATTTTAAAAAATACTACTCTAGCTAAATTATATGAAAAGGAACATTTCAAAACATTAACTAGAGAAGAATATATAGATATAGTATGTGATCAATTAGAATATTTAAGAGAAGACATTGTTGTTAATAGAATTACTGGTGATCCAAAAGTATCGGATTTAATAGAACCTTTTTGGTTAACAAAAAAAGTTACAATACTAAATGATATAGATAAAGAGATGAAAAGAAGAGACTCATATCAAGGGATTAAATATAAAAAGAAAACACCTAGTGGTGCGGTTGAAATTTCAATTTAAAAAAGTGTAGAACTACACTTTTTTATTATATTCTTTTAGCATGAACTACTATTTTTTTTGAAGAATCTTTATAACAAGTAGAAAGTGTTAATATATCATCTTTATATTTAACTTCTAAATTAAAATTAAAAATACTCCTTGATTTTACTAATTTTATATATTCATTAAATGAAGATTCACTATAAAATTCAGTATATAAATAGTCACTAGTATTATCAACTATATAAATAGAAAATATTTTATAGGTAAAATCGTTACCTAAAATATTTAAAAATATATTTAAATTTGACTCATTACTATACCATTCTTGTTTTAAAACATTATCTAACGTACTAAACATAACTTTGCTATTTTCTACTGTATGACCATAAATTATTATATTTTCACCAGAAGAAAACTTATTTCTATAATCTACAAAAATCCAACCAGCAAGATTTTTAGATTTATCATAAGCATGATTTAAATAGTATTCATTATCAGTGCTTTGAACAACCGGATAATTTATTTGAGTATTATTAATTTTTATAAATCCTATTGTATCACTATTTATTTTTTTTAGTTCATCATAAACATTATTATAACTAGTGTAATATGAACTAACAGTTTTTTTATTATCACTATCTAAATTAGTATCAGATATTTTATCTTCAATAATATTAGAATAATTTTCTAAAGAATTATTTATATTATCATTTATTTTTTTACTTATATTCTCTATTTTTTTATTATTTGAAAAGTGTAAAAATGTAAAAAGTAGTGTTAATACTAATCCAGTTAATATAAGTATTATAATTATAAATTTAAATATTTGTATATTTATCTCTTTAATACCATTTTTTTCTTTATATTCATATGAATATTTTATTTTTATATTAACGTTAAATTTCTTTGTAAGTGTATCAAAATATTTAATATCATTAAGAATTAAATCAGTAGTAGAACTATCTTCATAAATAATAATAGTTACTTTATTTATATTATTTAATCTTAACATTTTTAATATTGCTTCTAAATTTTGTTTATTATATCTTTTTAATTCTATTCTTTTTATATTTTTATTAGAATTAAAGAAATATACTATATCATCTATATCTTCTATTGTTAAATATTCATTTATAACTACTTTTTGACTACTAAATAAATCTGAATAAGTTTTTATATTATTATATTTAAAGAAGTTACTGTTGGTTAATAATGTACACCTTGTATTTATTATATTATCTTTAAATCTATAATACATTATTTCTGGTAAATTATAACAATTTATTTTTTCTAAATATATATTTTGTAATAAAAGTGAACAAATAGTATAATTTAATTCTTTATCTTCATCAAAATTTAAATATTTAATATCTGGTGTATAATTTAATATTTTTAATATTGTCTCAGATATATCAACTGTTTTTATAACACATTTATTTATTTTAAATTTTTTTATTATAAGATTTAAAAAGGTTGATACTAAATCTAAATTTTCTAATATATATTCTTCAGTGAATTTTAAGTTTTTAACGTCTATAATATTAGTATTGTTAATGTTATCTACATTTATATCTTTATTGTATTTAGAAAATATAATAGAATTATTTTTTATTAAAATTAAAATTTTATTCATAATTACCTCTAAAAGAAAAGACTTTTAAAGTCTTCTAATTGTGTTTAGGAAATTTACTTTTTTTCTTTATAATTAAATAAGTTACTATTCCTAATAATACTACTATGCTTAATATTTTATACTGTGTATTTATTCCAGTATTCGGATTTTTTATTTCTTCTTGTTTTTGATCTTTTGACTCTGTTTTATCTTGATTTTCTGATTTTTCATCATTTTTGATTTGATCTGATGATTGAATATCTAAGAAATAAGATAAATTAACTGAATAATTTTCGAATCTTGCAGATTCAACTTGACCATCTTTCAAATTAATCAAAAACTTGAATAACAAATTTTCATCAGTTGAAATAGATAATTGTGTATCTGAATCATTAATATATTCAGTATCAGAATCATACTCAAAATATTTTAAATTAGTATAATATAAAAATTCATCAACTGATATATAACCAAAGGTTTCAGTTTCTTTAATTTCTGTTAATGTCAATAATTTACCATCGTAAGAATATTTTTCAACATGTGTTTCATCATCACTTTTTATTTCTAAACTTTTATCTGTATAACTTAATTTCATTCCTGCGATTTGTACATCTAAATATTCTTTTAATGAATTAATAAATTGATCCCAACTAGTTATTTTAATAGCGGCTTCCTCTACATATATTTTATCTATGTTTATAACTGGTCTTATATATCCAACATTTGCAGGTGACTCAGAAATAGCTGTATGTAAATTTGAATAAGTTGACCATGAAGTTACTAAATATGGAAAATAATTTTCTCCTTCTCCATTAACAATTGTTTTAGTCCAATAAGATTTTCCAATATGGAAAATTTGATCTTTCATATCATATTGTTCCTGATTTTCTAAATCTAAATCACTTTTAATATCTTGAGCTGATATTAAATCTTTTGTATTTGGATATATCCAAGACTCAGTTAATCTTCTTAATTCACTACAAGCTTTAGAAGCTTCAAAAGAACTGCCTAGTGATCCAGATCCTGGTCCAAAATAAAATACATCGCCTAAAACATCTTTATAAATAGCAATTACATAATCTCCTTTATCATCTAAAACATAAAATTTTCCTGATTCGTTTTCATTAAGTTTTACTGATATTTCATCACCTTTTTTAAATTCATTAAATATTTTTGCAGATACACTATTAACACCAACAAACATGAAAGAGAGTGCAAATAAGTATATAAACATTTTTTTCATTATACCACTCCTTTATCATACATAGAGTATATAATAAAATTAGACAAAATTTGATATAAATTCTAAAATAGAATATAAAAAAGTGTAAAATTACACTTTCTTATATTTATCTATAATATTTGTTATTTTATTATATTCTTTCATTAATTCTTCAAAATGATTATTTATATATTCTA
>CAKPCH010000006.1 GCA_934141535.1 uncultured Bacilli bacterium | reverse complement strand
TGTCAAGTAGGGGATAGCTATTCAAATACATTCTTTGTACTAGAAAACAATACAGATACAGTAAGTTTAATCATGAAAGAAAATTATACAGATTCCTATGTACCAAAAACATTAGCTTGGTGTACAGATGGAGGAACAGATAACGCAACTTGTAAAAATATAACTCTAACAGGAAGTAGCGCTACAACTGGCAAAGATTATTTAGGCCATATAAAAAGTATTTTCAATAAAGATGGAGTAGAAGTAAGTTTTCCAAGTGCCAGTCAAATAGCGATTGCTGATGGTAAGAATTATTTAAATTCTCCATCATTGGATCAAACATGGCTATATGATTATTTGATTAATACAACCCATCCAGTATCAAATGTGTGGGGTTACTGGACAATAACGCCTAATGCTACTTCCTCTAACGCTACGTGGTATGTTAACCATTACGGCTCCTTGAGTGCTGACGTCGTCAGCTATGCGAGCATGTATGGCGTCCGTCCAGTTATAACAATATCTAAATCAGATATACAATAATTAAGTGTAAAGGAATATACAATCTATTGTATTTTTCTTTTTTTTATATTAAAATGATATATGGAAAGTAGAGGAGTAATATATGAAAGAAAAAGGTTTTACATTGATCGAGTTATTAGCAGTCATAGTAATATTAGCTATTATTGCTTTAGTGGCAACACCAGTAGTATTAGGAATAATAAAAGAAGCAAAAACTTCATCAATAGAAAGAAGTATAGAACTATATAAATCAGCAGTAGAACAAGAATTTGCTAAAGCAGAATTAAATGGTAAATTAAAAGAAGGGGAATATACAGTAAGTGATGATGGTAAAACACTTACAAATGGTGATTCAATTATAAATATAGAATATGGTGGAACTAAAATAAAATGTAATACTGTAAAATATGAAAATGGTAAATTAAATATAGATAATTGTGATGAGGCAGGAAAAGTTAGTCAAGAACAATATCAAGTATATAATAATGGAGAAGTAATATATTTTGATGTAGATAAAGGTGTAACTTGTACAAATTATACTGAGTCTCAAAGTAATACAGGAGTAAAGTCAGGATGTATGAAATTTTATGCATTTAATGATAATAGTAGTAGTAATAAGTTAAACTTAATACTTGATCATAATACTACTGCAATTATAGCTTGGAGAAATCCTAGTTATAATAGTAAGCAACCAGGTGAAGAATTTTTAAGTCAATTAAAATCAGATACAGATTCTTGGAAAGGTACAATTACCCCTTCGAATTATTCAGTAGATCAATTAGCTGATTTTGCTGGAGTAATGGCAGGTGCAAAATATACAATTGATTATACAGGGTATAAGGCAAGATTAATAACTGCACAAGAAGTAGCAAATATTACGAATAATAGTTCTTGGAATGAAAGTACAAGTTATATAGGATTTTATTTTGATACTAATATAGATGCAGTAAGTACAACATGTACAAGTGGAAATATAACAGGATGTAAATATGGATGGTTATATGATAGAACATCTTCTACTTGTAAAACTAATGGATGTTTAAATAATTCAAATGTTACAACTAATGGCTATTGGACAGCGACTACAAAGGCAATAGGCGGAACAGGTGAGGCTGTTGTTTCTGCATATCCTTGGGCTGTTGAATATTCAGCATCCTTATATACACATGATCCATATAATGTAGATACTGATTATTATGTATTTGGAATACGTCCAGTAATAACAATCTCAAAATCTTTAATAAATTAAAAATAACTAAAATTTGTAAAATACTATTAACATATAAATAAAAATATGTTAGAATATATATGTCAAAAGCAAAGATTAGGACACGATTATTAATAATTGTTTTAAAGAGAGTTTGTGGTTGGTGTAAACAAATAAACAACTTAATAATTACTACCTATGAGCTGTTATCGAAAGATAGACCGGTTAAAACCGTTATATAAATTAAGGTATAAATTAGGATGGTACCGCGTATAAGTCTCTTACGCTCCTTATAGGAGTTAAGAGACTTTTTACATGGGGGATAGTATGTGTAAGCAAAAGTTAGAAGAATTTTTTAATCATTATAAAAAAGAGATAAGTTTAAATAGTTTAATATCTATGTTTAAATTAAATAATAAAGAAATAGATTTAGTTATTAATTATTTATACGAATTAGAACTTGAAGGGAAAATTTTAAAATTAGAAAATGGTAATTATATCCATATTTCAGAGAATTATTATCTTGTAAAAGGTGAATTAAAAAAATCTTCTAAAAATAAATTCTATGTTAATTTAAAACATGGAAAGATTATAACAATACCAATTAAGAATTTAAATGGTTCTAAGGAAGGTGATGTAGTTTTCTTAGAAATAGAAAAAGGTAAAAAACATAGTAAGCAAATTATAGGTAAAGTAAAAAGAATTGTAGAAAGATCTGTACTTGGTGAAACTAATACATTTTATAAAGCAAAACTAAAAAAAGATTTTTTGAAAAATTATTATTATGTTACTTTAGACACAAAACTTATTTATATAGCAACCCAAGATTTAAATGGTGCATTTGTAAATGATTACGTTACAATTCAATTAATTGATAATAATTATGCTAAAGTTGTTAATGTTGTTAAAAGAGATTCTAATTCTCATGTATTTGAATATAAAAAAGTTAATGGTGTACTTAATTGGGTACCACTTAATTCAAATTTTGATGGTATACCTAAAGCCTTATCATGTAAAACAACTTTTAAAGAAAATGATAGAATACTTGCTACAATACTTGATGATAATACACTTGATGTTATTAAAGTTTTAGATAATAATAATAGTTTAAGAAGTATAGTAGAAGCTTTATTATATGATTTTGGATTTAGAGTAGATTTTAACTCTTCTGTACTAGAGGAATTAGAGAATATTAATCTAGAAATACCTCTTGAAGAAATAAATAAACGAGTTGATTTAAGAGACTTAGTAACAATTACAATAGATGGAGCTCGTGCAAAAGATTTAGATGATGCTATATCACTTAAAGAATTACCAGATAAATATATACTTTATGTACATATAGCAGATGTTTCACATTATGTTAAACTTAATTCTAAATTATTAGAAGAAGCTGTTAAAAGAGGAACTAGTATATATCCAGCAAATTATGTAATACCACAGTTTCCACCTTTAATATCAAATATAGTGTGCTCATTAAATCAAGATGAAGATAAATTAACAAAAACTTTTGAAATACACTTAGATAAATCTGGTAATTTAATAGATTATAGAGTATATAAAAGTATTATTAGAAGTAATAAGAGAATGACTTATGGAAAAGTTAATGAAATACTTGATGATAGTGTTATATATAATGATTATTTAGAATATATATCATTATTAAAAGGCATGAATAATTTATCTAAAATATTGATACAAAATAGAATAGATAGAGGACAAATTAATTTAGAAGAACAAGAATTAGAATTTGATTTTGATGAAAATGATAATGTTACACAGATAAAAAAAAGAAAAAGAGGCCAAGCTGAATTACTAATAGAAAGTTTCATGTTAATAGCAAACGAAGTAGCAGCTGAATTTATGCATAATCTTGAAGTACCATTTATCTATAGAAACCATGAAGGTCCAAACATAGATCAAATAAGTAAATTAAAAAGTGAATTTAAAGAAATAAGTAAATACTTTAATAATTTAAAAAATGTAAGAAATTCAGGAATGCTTCAAAAAGTTCTTTTAACTATGTTAGATGATTTATCACTTGAAGAACGTGAATATATATCTAAAAAAATATTTAATTGTATGAATAGAGCATATTTTTCAAGTATTAATATAGGACATTATGCTTTAGCACTTGAAACGTATGCTACATTCACATCTCCAATAAGAAGAGGACCTGATTTAATTAATCATATAATTTTAGACTATATATTAGAGGGTAAAATGGAAGAAATAAATACTTATTTTACTGATATAGAATCTTTAGCGCAACATTTTTCTGAAGCACAAAAGAAAGCAGAAAAATTTGAAAAACATGTTGAAGGTATAGTATTAAATAGAGTATTATCTAATTATATTGACGAAGAATTAGAAGCAACAATACTATTTATAAGTAGTTCTAATATATTTGTTAAAACAAGTAATAATTTATATGGTAGTATACCTATAAAAAGTAAAATGTATGATTTAAACTGCGTACATATGGATGGTAGAGAATATAGAGTTAAAGATAGTATTCTAATAAGAATAGATCATATAGATGAAAAAAATAATGAAATAATATTTAGACAAGTTAAAGTTGATAATAAAACTTTAAGTTTAGTAAAGAGAGGATGATAATATGATAAATATTAAAGAAAATGAAGAATTAAACAAATTAAACCATAGTTGTGCTCATCTTTTAGCGCACGCTTTACACCACCTTTATCCAAATGCTAAATTTTGGGTAGGACCTGTTATAGAAAGTGGATTTTATTATGATGTAGATTTAGGTGATAAAGTATTAAATGAAGAAGATTTACCTAAAATAGAATCTGAAATGAAAAAAATAGCTAAATCAGATAAACTTATTAAAAGAGTAGAACTAACTAAAGATGAAGCTCTTAATATGTTTAAAGATGATCCATATAAAATAGATTTAATAGAAAGAATGGATGAAGAAAATACAATAATAAGTGCTTATAAACAAGATGATTTTATTGATTTATGTAGAGGGCCTCATATGCCTACTACTAAATCTATGAAATATTTTAAACTTTTAAAAGTATCAGGAGCATACTTTAAAGGTGATTCTAAGAACAAAATGCTTCAAAGAATATATGGTGTGTGCTTCTATAATGAAGAAGATTTAAATAATTATTTACAAGAATTAGCTGAAGCTAAAGAAAGAGATCATAGAAAGATAGGAAAAGATTTAGATATATTTATGTCTCATGATTTAGTTGGTAAAGGAATGCCTTTGTGGTTACCTAATGGTGCTATTATAAGAAAACAATTAGAAAATTATATATATGATAAAGAAAGAAAAATGGGATATCTTCATGTATATACTCCTTGTGTAGGTACTGTCGATTTATATAAAACATCAGGACATTGGGATCACTATAAAGAAAATATGTTTCCATCAATGAAAGTTGATGATGAAGAATTTGTACTTCGTCCAATGAACTGTCCACATCATATGTTAGTATATGGAAATACTCTTCATTCATATAGAGATTTACCAATTAGAATAGGAGAGTTTGCTACTGACTTTAGATATGAAGCAAGTGGAGCAGTAAAAGGGCTTGAAAGAGTTCGTTGTATGTGTCAAAATGATGCTCATCTATTTGTTAGACCTGATCAAATAGGAGATGAATTTAAGAAAGTAGTATCACTTATACTTGATGTATATAAAGACTTTGGTATAAAGAATTATAAATTTAGATTATCATTAAGAGATCCTAAAGATACAGAAAAATATTTTGATGATGATGAAATGTGGAATACAGCAGAATCTAAATTAAGAGAAGTATTAAATGAACTAGGTTGTGAATATACTGAAGCTATTGGTGAAGCAGCATTCTATGGACCTAAACTTGATGTAGAAGTAAAACCAGCAGTAGGACCAGAAGTAACACTTTCTACATGTCAGTTAGACTTCTTATTACCAAGAAGATTTGAACTTACTTATGTAGATTCAGATGGTTCTAAAAAGACTCCAGTAGTACTACATAGAGCAATATTTGGTACATTTGATAGATTTACAGCATTTATATTAGAAGAAACTAAAGGAGCTCTACCACTATGGTTAAGCCCAGTACAATTTAATGTAATACCAGTAAATAATAAATATCATTTAGAATATGCTACTGAAATATATAATATGTTAAAGAATAAAGATTATAGAGTAGAACTAGATGATAGAGAAGAAAAACTAGGTTATAAAATGAGAGAATCAGTAATGAAAAAAATACCATATTCAATAATATTAGGACAAAAAGAAGTAGATGATAATAATATAAGTTATAGAACTTATGGTAGTGAGGAGACTATTACGCTATCTAAACAAGAATTTATGGATTTAATAGATAAAGAATTAGGAGAATAGGAGATTTATGAAGAATTTTTCAAATGAGATAGTTTTAAAACAATATAAAAAAGCAATAATAGGACTTATTATATCAATATTATTAATAATTATAGGTATTGTATTTTGGATATGGAAAGATAATATAGTAAAAGATTCTAAAAAGAATATTTATAATTTAAATGATATAATAATTAGTAATGAAGAGACTAAAGATTATAAAAGAGCATATATAGATAATATGATAACTCCATATAAATTTGCAGTTTATGATAATACAACAGATGCTTATTATATAGTAAAAGATAAAAAATATATGTATATAGTTTATATGAGAGAAAATACTTATAAGAGTTTAGTTAAAGATGAATATGAAACACCAATAAAATTAGAAGGTATTACAAAATATGTACCAAGTGATGTAAAAGCTTTAGCACTTGAAGAATATAATGATGGATTAAGTGATGAAGAAAAAATAACAGAAAGTGATTTTAATGATTACTTTGGAGATGTTTATCTAGATATGACTGAAAGTGATATTTCAGTAGCAAGTTTACAATTTGCAGTATCAATTATATCATTACTTATAGGATTTGTAGGACTTATTATGAATATAAATAAAATGAAATCATTTAATAAATTAGATAAAGATATTATAAAAGAATTAGATGAAGAGATGAATAATGATAGTTCTATATACTATAAAAAATTTAATTTATATTTAACAGAAAACTATATTATTACTTTTAGTGGTAAAATGAGTGCTGTAAAATATAGTGATATAGTTTGGATGTATCAAAAAGATAAAAAATCAAGAGGTATTAAGACTAATCAATGTATTGTTTTAGCGCTTACTAATGGTGATAAACCAAATATAGCTAATAGTACTTTATCAAAGAAATCATTAGAGCAATATAATCAAGTATGGGATTATATAATAGCTAAAAATAATAATATATTAGTAGGTTATACTGATGAAAATATAAAAAAATATAAAGAAAGTTTAAGAAAAGAGGTAAAATAATTATGGAATTAAAAGGAAGTAAAACTTATACAAATTTAATGACTGCATTTGCAGGAGAAAGCCAAGCAAGAAATAAATATACATATTTTGCTAGTAAAGCAAAAAAAGAAGGATATGAACAAATAGCTGCTATATTTGAAGAGACTGCTAATAATGAAAAAGAACATGCTAAAATGTGGTTTAAATTATTAGAAGGTGGAGATATTAAAAGTACTGTTGATAATTTAAAACAAGCTGCAGAAGGTGAAAATTATGAATGGACTGATATGTATGCTTCATTTGCTAAAACTGCAGAAGAAGAAGGATTTGATCATATAGCAAAACTATTTAAAGGTGTAGCTGAAATAGAAAAAGCACATGAAGAAAGATATAAAAAATTATTAAAAAATATAGATGAAAAATTAGTATTTTCTAGTGATGGAGAAGCTATTTGGATTTGTAGAAATTGTGGACATATATCAATTGGAAAAGAAGCTCCAAAAGTTTGTCCAGTATGTGCTCATCCACAAAGTTACTTTGAAAGAAAAGCAAATAATTATTAATAATAAGAAGTTCAGAAATGAACTTTTTTAAATACTTGATTTTTTCTAAATATTTGATATAATTAAATAGTAAGAAAGTAGGGGTAATAAATGAATAAAAAATTAATGTTTAGAATTTTGGGTGCTATAGCGTCATCTCTTATAATAGTAGCGCTTTTTGTACCATTTGTAAGTGTAGTTGGATATTCACAAAATTTATGGGATATGTATAGTAAAGATTCACTTTATTTATTAATAATGATTATGGTAGCAGGTGGAATAGGTGTATTATTCTTTTCACTTAATATTAAGACAGAATTTGCATACATGACAACGGGTGCTATATTATTTTATTGTGTTATGCAAGGAATAGAAGCAATAAATCAAGGATATTTATCTAACTTAAGTATAGGTTATTACTTCTTATTAATAGGATCTATTTTAACAGGTGTAATGGCATTTTTAAATAATTTAAGAGTTAAAGTAAAAGAAGTACCTACACCTATAGAAACAAATGAAGGACAATCTATGATTAATAAAATAGATAATTTATATAATGATCAAACTATTAATGATAATTTACAACAACAAATTCAACCTATTCAAGTAGAACAAACTTTAGAACCAATACAACCAGTAACTCAAGTTGAACCACAAATAGAAGCAGTTCCTGTTGCTCGACCAACTATTGAACCTATGCAACAACCAGTTGTAGAACCAATAAATGTACAACCAGTAGTTACAGAACCAGTTCAACAAGTACAGCCACAAGAGCAAAATATAATAGAGCCAACACCTACTATGCAACAAGAAGTAAAACAACCAGTAAATCCTGTAATACAAGAGTTTGCTAACTTTAATCAAAGTATGCCAACATCACCTATAGAAAATCCAGTTAATCAATTTAGTTTTAATACAACAAATGTAAATCAAAATCAAAACTTAAATACTAATAATATGAATACTGTAGAACAACCAGTAAATCCTGTAGTTAATGATTTTATTAATCCAAGTATAAATCAAAATACTACTAATAATACAACAACTGATATCTTTGGACAACCAATAGACAAGTAAATATTTTCATATTTTTCGAAAATATTACTTGTTTTTTTTTTTTTTTTTTGCGATATGATAGTTATATAATGAAGAGTAGTTCAGATAGTCATATACTATTAATGAATATAAATAATTAGTATTATATGGTAAAGCAAAAAAAGTTAGAGGTAAGTATGGGATATAATAAAAAAAATATGACATTGATATTAATAATAACTCTAGTAAGTGTACTGGGCTTATCAATTGTTTTTGCAGCTTTTTCAAGTACTCTAACAGTAAAGAGTAATGCGACAATTACACCCGATTCAGGTAACTTTAAAGTAGTATTTTCAAGTAGTAGTACATTACTTTCAACAACTAATGTAAGTGTAACAAAAACAGGAAATGCGACAGCAGGTATTCCAACAATAGATAATGGTGGTAATCCAACAATTAAAAATCTAAGTGCATCATTCACATCACCTGGAGAAAAAGTAGAATATACATTTTATGCAAGAAATGAAGGAAGTTATGATGCATATTTAAGTAGTGTAGTATTTGATAATATAAAAAATAAATCAGTATTTAAAGAGTGTGTAGCAGGTGATGGAACAACTGCATCAATGGTAGAAAGTGCCTGTAATGGAATAAAAGTAACAACAACAGTATTAAGTACGTCATACACAGATACAACTCTAAATATAACAAATCATGTATTAAAGAAGAATAATAGTGAATTAGTAAAAGTAACAATAGAATATGTAAGTGGTTCAAGTGTAGCAGATGGTCCATTTAGAATAGACTTTGGAAATATATATTTAACGTATGGTTCAACGAGTCTAAGTGGAACCCCAACAATACCAACTGATACAACAATATGTAGAGCAGTAACAGAGGCAACTACAGGAACTATACCAATGAATCAATTTACATATGGCGATGAATATATATGTGAAGTAGGAGATAATTATACAAATACATTTTTTGTATTAGAAAATAATCAAGATACAGTAAGTTTAATCATGAAAGAAAACTATACAGATTCCTATGTACCAAAAACATTAGCTTGGTGCATAGATGGTGGAGAAGATAGTACAACTTGCAAAAGTATAAATTCAGCAGAAGTTATTGCTTTAGCAAAGAGTGTATTTAACAAGTCTGGAGTTGAGGTAAGTTTTCCAACATATGATCAAATATATAAAGCCGCAAGTAATGTAACTAGGGGGTTACCAACATGGTTATGGGATTATTTAGATGAAAGTCTTCACCCAGTAGATGGTGTTGGTTATTGGACGTCTACACCTAATGCAGACAACCTTAACACTGCGTGGTTTGTAGTCTGGGGTGCTTTGTTTGACTCTGGTAGTGTTAGCAATTCCGACACCTATGGAGTTCGCCCAGTAATAACAATTTCAAAAACATTAATAAAGTAATAAATAGAAAGTAGAGGAGTAATATGAAAAATAAAGGATTTACATTAATTGAGTTATTAGCAGTCATCGTAATACTAGCCATAATAGCATTAATCGCTATACCAGTAGTATTAAACATAATTAAAAGTAGTAAAGGATCATCAGTAGAAAGAAGTGCAGAATTATACTTAGATCAAGTAAAAAATGAGATAACTAGATATAACATGACACATCCAAGTTCTAACTTTAATCCAAGTGAATGTACAGTACAAAGTGATGATAGTTTAATATGTGATGGAATATCACTTAATATAGAAATAAGTGGAGATAAACCATCTGCCGGTAGTAAAATATTCTTATCCAATGGAAGTATAACAGGATTAGAAGATTTTAAAATAGGTTCTAAAAATTTAACATACGAAAATGGTAAAATAAAAGAGGAAGACAGTGGCGCATCAAAACTTATTTGTAAAGCGGTAACGACAGCAACCACAGGAAACGTACCAAGTGGAAGTTTTAATTATGGTGATGAATATACATGTGAAGTAGGAGATAGTTACAGTAATACATTCTTTGTACTAGAAAATAATACAGATACAGTAAGTTTAATTATGAAAGAAAATTATACAGATTCATATGTACCAAAAAAATTAGCATGGTGCACAGATGGAGGAACTACTAATACTTGTAAAAGTATAAATTCAGCAGAAGCTATTGCTTTAGCAAAGAGTGTATTTAACAAGTCTGGAGTTGAGGTAAGTTTTCCAACAAAAGATCAAATATATAAAGCTGCAGGAAATAAAACTTCAGAATTTCCGGTCTGGTTATATGATTATTTATCTGGAAGAACTCATCCAGTATCAGGAGTGTTAGGTTATTGGACAATAACGCCTACTGCTGATAGCTCTCTCAGCGCGTGGGTTGTTTACTATTACGGCAACTTTGAAGACATCCTCGTCAACAGTACGAGCTATTATGGTGTCCGTCCAGTAATAACACTTTCAAAAACATTAATAAAATAATAAATATATTTTTATAAGTAAAGTTTTTTAACTTTGCTTTTTTTAAAATTTATTGTATAATTATATTGGAGGTAAATATGAATAAAGAAAATAAAATAACAATAAATAATTTAATATATGCTTTATTATTCTTAGTATTTGGTATTATAGTTTTAACTAGTACTGATGATTTAATTACTATGGCATCAAAAGTTATAGGAGCACTCTTAATACTAATTGGAATAGTTAAGTCAATAGTATATATTTATATGAAAGGTAAATTAGGAGATTATAGCCTACAAGAATTAATAATAGGTTTATTTATAATTTGTTGTGGTGTAGTATTAATAATTTCATCAGGTGCTTTTAGTTTTGTAATTAGAGTAATAATAGGTATGTGGATATTATTTGTAGGTATAGATAGAATGATATATGCTATATCACTATATAGTTATGATAAAAAAGAGTTTGCGGTATTTTTATTAACTTCAATTATTATGTTAGTTCTTGGAGTACTTATTATATCTGCTGTATTTGATAAAATAATAGGAGTTTTAATAATAATTTATTCAGTTGCTGAAATAATTGATTATATATATTATAAAGTTAAAAATAAAAAAGTAACAGAAGAGATAGTTCCTGTTAATAATGCTACAAAGAAAACTAAAAGAATAAAAGGTAAAAAAACAGTAGATGCTAAATTTGAAGAAGATAAGTAGAAACAATATTTATATATTGTTTTTATTTTTATATTAAATTATTAGTATTTCTTTTGACCTTTATGATAAGTCGTGATATAATTATTATAGTTTAAAAGAATAAAAAAGTGTGGTGATATTATGTATGATTTAGGACCTCAATTTAGATTTGATTTAAATAAGTCTACAGCACGCTTAGATTGTGTGTTTAAAGGGGATAAATATAGAATAACTGTATTAACTGAAAGACTTGTTAGATTAGAATATAATGATAATGGTATGTTTGAAGATTATCCAACAGAACTTGTTTGGTATAGAAACTTTCCTAAACCTAATTTTGAAGTTACTGAAACAAAAAAAGATATAAAAATCACTACAAAATATTTTGAACTATATTATGTAAAAGAAAGAAAATTTAGTAATAATAAACTTTTTGCTGGATCTAATTTAAAAATAAGTTTGGTTAATACTAATAAATTTTGGTATTATAATCATCCAGAAGCAAGAAGATATAATACAGATTTATATAGACTTAATGGTAAAATAAAACAAGTTAAAGGTCTTTATTCTCAAGATGGTTTTGTATCTATTGATGATTCTAAAACATCATTAATACTTGAAAATGGATCATTTAAGAAAAGGGATAATAGTGGTGTAGATATATATGTATTTATGTATAATAAAGATTTTTATTATTGTTTAAATGATTACTATCTATTAACCGGTTATCCTCCTTTAATTCCTAGATATGCTCTTGGTAATTGGTGGAGTAAGGATGATATATATAGTGAAGAAAGTATAGAGCATTTAGTTAAGAAATTTGAAAGTAATAATGTACCACTATCTATCTTTTTATTAGATAATTGGCAAAATAATAATGATTTAAAATTTAATAATTTTTATAGTAATCCTAAATCATTAGTAGATTATTTATCTAGTAATAAAATAAAACTTGGTTTATCTATTAAAGATTCATTAGAGTTTAAAAAAGATAATTATATTTATGATGTATTAAAAGATTATATATCAGTAGATAAAAGTGGGAATATACCATTTAATTTATATGATTCAAGAACAATTGATGCATTTTTAAAATTAGTTATATCTAAACTGGATTTATATGGTATAGATTTTTATTCTATTGAATCTATAAATAAAAATGATTTAGATAGATTAACATTATTAAAACATTTCTTATATTATAATAATTATAAAAATGAAAATAAAAGACCACTTATATGTGCTTATAATACTTTAGTAGCGCCCCATAGATATCCTATATCTTATGCTGGAGAATCAAGTGTTAATTGGGATACATTAGAAGATATTGTTAATTTTAATATAACAGCTTCCAATTTAGGTATAAGTTTTATAAGTCATGACTTTGGTGGTACTAGTGATGGTATTGAAGATAATGAATTATTTACTAGGTTTGTTCAATTAGGAGTTTTTTCTCCAATATTAAGATTGGGAAGTAAGGGTGGAAAATATTATAAGAGAGAACCTTGGAAATGGGGACTTAAGACTGCAAATATAACAACTTCATATATTAATTTAAGATATAAATTAATTCCATATATATATACAGAATCTTATAAATATTTTAAATATGGTAAAACATTAATAGAGCCCCTATATTATACATATCCTAGTTTATATGATAATCCATTATACTGTAAAGAATATTTCTTTGGTTCTACATTTTTAATAAGTCCAATATTAGAAAAAAAAGATTATGTAATGAATAGAGTTATACATAAAATATTTATTCCAGCAGGTACTTGGTATGATTTTAATACAGGTAAAAAATATAATGGTAATAAAAAATATGTTTCATTTTATAAAGATGAAGAATATCCAATATTTGTAAAAGCAGGATCTATAATTCCTTTAGCGCACAATTATTTTAATGATACATCAACACCGCAAAATATGGAAATAGATGTATTTCCAGGATCTAATAATACATATAGTATTTATGAAGATGATGGAGTATCTAATGAATATTTAAAGGGTAAATATTTAATTACTAATATTGAATTTGTATATAATAAAGATCAATATAAATTAACTATTTTACCAGTTAGTGGAGAAAAAGGAGTAATAAGCTCTACTAGAAATTATAGAATAAAATTTAAAAATACTAAACCAGATGTTAATGTTTTAAGTTATGTTGGAAGTAGTAGTATAAATAATAAATATTATAAAAGTGATACAGATTTAATAGTAGATATTTTAAATGTACCAACAACAAGTCAACTTACTGTAATAGTTAGTGGTAAAGATATAGAAATAGATTCATTAAGAATAATAAATGATGATATAGTATCTGTTATAAGTGATTTACCAATAAAAACAGTTGTTAAGCAAAAAATAGATGATATAATGTTTTCTAATGATTTAGATTTAAAAAAGAAAAGAATACAAATAAAAAAATTAGCGCACGGTAAAAATTATATAGAGAGAAAATATATAGATTTATTATTAAAATTACTTGAATATATTTATGAAGTGTAGTATACTAATATTAGTTTTTTAAAGGCAAAGGAAAAGAGTAGTAATAAATACTTAGGTTATTAGAGAAAAAGTGGTTGGTGAAAACTTTAACTTAAAATTTATGAACTTGCTTTTTTAGCTGTACGTTAACTGCGTTAAAGTTTTAAGGTGCTTTAGCACGAATTAAGGTGGTACCACGTTAAATCACGTCCTTATATAAAGGATGTGATTTTTTTATAGGAGGAAATTTATGAGAGAATTATTATTATATTTATTTGTATTTGTTATTGTATATTTATTTTATATAATATTTGTTATATCAAGAAAAAATGTATTAAAAAAGTTTCCTGATGGAAAAGAAATAAAGTATTTAAAATATAGATATAAAGTAAAAGTAACTGATAAAAATTTAAAAAGTTTAGCTTATACAGTTTGTTTTGTTAATTCATTTATATTAGCTACTACTGTATATGTAGTATGTTTATTTGATAATTTATTTATAGAAATGTTAGTAGGAATAGTAACTCTTATTGTATTGATATTAGTTTTATATCATATAGTAGGACTTATTTATGGACCTAAGAAGGAGGATTAATATGTATTATAATTTTAGTAAAATAGAAAAGAAATGGCAAAAATATTGGGATGATAATAATACTTTTAAGGCTTATAATGATAGTACTAAGAAACCTTATTATATATTAGTTGAATTTCCATATCCATCAGGTACTGGACTTCATGTTGGACATGTTAGAAGTTATACAGCACAAGATGCTTTAGCTCGTATTAAAAGGATGCAAGGATATAATGTTTTATATCCTATGGGATGGGATGCATTTGGTGCTCCAGCAGAACAGTATGCTATAAAAAATCATATACATCCAAAAGATGCTGTAAGAGATAATATACATACATTTAAAGGACAAATGAAATCTCTTGGTTTTTCATTTGATTGGTCAAGAGAATTTTCTACCACAGACCCAGAATATTATAAATGGACACAATGGCAATTTTTACAATTTTATAAACATAATATGGCTTATAAAGATAAAATACCTGTAAACTGGTGTCCTAATTGTAAAACAGTATTATCTAATGAAGATGCTGCTGGTGGAGTTTGTGAGAGATGTGGAAGTACAGTAGTACAAAAAGAGAAATCACAATGGATGTTAAGAATGAGTGATTATGCAGAAGATTTATTAAAGGGATTAGATGATACTAATTTTGCTGATAAAGTTAAATTAGGTCAAATAAATTGGATTGGTAAATCTGAAGGAGTAGAAGTTGATGTAGATATTAAAGATGGTGGTAAGTTTTCAATATTTACTACTTGTATAGAAACTATATATGGTATAACATTCTTTGTAATCGCACCAGATGGTTCAATAATAAAAGAACTTTTACCTAGAGTAGAGAATAAAGAAGAAGTATTAAAATATATAGAAGAGACTTCTAAAAAATCTAATATGGATAGAACAGAATTAAATAAAGGTAAAACTGGTGTTGAAGTAAAAGGTGTTAAAGCTATTAACCCTGTAACTGGAAAAGAAGTTCCAATATTTTTAGGAGATTTTGTTCTTGGAGATTATGGAACGGGTGCTGTAATGGCTGTTCCAGCACACGATCAAAGGGACTTTTTATATGCTAAAGAACATAATCTAGATATAATACCAGTAATTACTGGTTCTACAACAGAAGATAAGGCATATGAAAAGGGTGAATATCTAGAAAATAAAGAAGCTAAATTAATTAATTCATCTACTTTTGATGGTTTAAGTGTAATGGATGCTAAGAAAAAAATTACAGAATATTTAGTATCTAAGAATATAGCAAGAAAAGTATGCAATTATAAAATGAGAGATTGGATATTCTCACGTCAAAGATTCTGGGGAGAACCAATACCAATGATTAATTGTCCTAAATGTGGATGGGTACCAATGAATGAAGAGGATTTACCACTTTTACTTCCTGATGTAGCAGAGTATGAACCTACAGATAACGGTGAATCTCCACTTGCTAAAATAACTGATTGGGTAAATACAACTTGTCCAAAATGTGGATGTGCAGCAGTAAGAGAAACTGATACTATGCCTAACTGGGCAGGATCAAGTTGGTATTTTCTAAGATTTATGGATCCACATAATACTAAAGAATTTGCTAGTATGGATTCTATGAAGTATTGGCGCCATGTAGATTGGTATAATGGAGGTATGGAGCATACTGCTCGTCATCTACTATATGCAAGATTTTGGGTACAATTTTTATATAATATAGGTTTAGTTCCTAACAAAGAAATGATTTGGACACGTGTAAGTCATGGAATGATTTTAGGCTCTAACGGAGAGAAAATGAGTAAGTCTAAAGGTAATGTAGTTAATCCTGATGATATAGTAAGAGATTATGGTGCTGATGCACTTCGTACTTATGAAATGTTTATTGGAGACTATGAACATGATGCTTCTTGGAGTGAAAATGGTCTTAAAGGATGTAAAAAATTCTTAGATAGAGTATTTAGATTAGGTACTAAATTAAATGATAATAATGAATATTCTAGTGAAACTGAAATATTAATAAATCAAACTATAAAAAAAGTAACAGAAGATTTAGAAAACATGAAATATAATACAGCAGTATCTTCACTTATGATTTTATTAAATAATTTAGAAGAATTAGATACAGTATCAAAAAAAGACTATAGAATATTACTACACTTATTAAATCCTATCGCACCTCATATAACAGAAGAATTAAATGAAGTTTATAAATTAGGTGATGAGTTTACATTATCACCATGGCCAGAATTTAATTCATCTAAACTAGAAAATGATACATTTACAATGGTAGTACAAGTTAATGGAAAAGTAAGAGGAAAAATTGAAGTTCACTCATCAACAACAGAATCTGAAATGGAAAAATTAGCTTATGATATTGAAAATGTAAGAAATTATACTGAAGGAAAAGAAATAGTAAAAGTAATAGTTGTTCCTAAAAAATTAGTAAACATAGTAGCAAAATAATGAATAAAGAACAATTAATAATTAGGTTAAAAGAATTAGGTTTTCCTTTAGGTGATTATTATATCTTATCTTCAGGTTGTTTAATGTTATATGGCTTAAGAGAAAAAATAGGAGATATCGATTTATGCATATCAGAAGAATTATTTAATTCTATAAAAGATAAATATAAATTAACAGAAGATAAGAAAAATGAATGTGGATTTTATAAGGTAGATGAGTATTTAGAAATAGTAGTTAATCCTAAAGAAACATTAAAATATGATATGAAAGATGGATATCCTGTTGAAAAACTTACAACTATTTTAGAATATAAATTAAAAAGAAATGCTTTAAAAGATCAAAAAGATATAGAAAATATAAAAAAGTTCTTAAATATAAAAAAATAATAAAAATTAGAAATTTTATAGAATTTCTTTTTTTTATTAATAAAAAAGTTAGTATTAAAAAATATGTAAGTTAAATTTAAATATTAAAAAAAATACTTTCACAAAAATTAAAAAACACTTCTTTGTATTATTTTATAAAGTGTGCTAAAAATATTGTGAAAGGAGAAATATATGAAAAAAGTTTTAATTACAGTTATAGTTTTTTTATGTTTTGTTAGTAAAGTTGGCGCTGTAAACAATAATGAAAAATTACCTAGTTTTGCTAATGAAGAATTATATTATACAATAAATTCTAATTATGAAATAGTTGATGATAATAATGTTCTTAGTGATTTTAAAATATTAGAAAGTAATATAAGTGCTACAATTAAGGATAATAAATTAATTATAAAAACTAATAAGAAAGGTATATACAATATAAAATTTATTAAAACAGATGATATAACATTTAATTTAACTATTAATGTAGAAGAAGGAAATATATTTTTATATAAAGAAGATATAGAGTTTACAAAGAAAACATTTGCTACTTTAGAAGGTGCTAGATATGGTTTATATAAGGATAATGTTTTAATAAAAACAGTTATTACAGATATATTTGGAAAAGCACAAATATTAGGAATACCTTTAGCTAATTATACTGTTAAGGAAATAAGTCCATCTAAGGGATATACATTAGATAAGAAAGTATATGTATTAAATTTAAATCATGAATATCAAAATATGTCTGTTGTATCAAATTCAACTGTAATAAGAGGTAATCTTATTTTAAATAAATATTATAAAACTGATATTGATTATCAAAAAGAAAAAGGTGCTGAATTTGTAATATATGATATAAATGATAAATTTATTGGTAAATATGAAACTATTAATGGTCAAATAAAAGTAAGATTAGATTATGGAACATATAAAGTAATACAAGAAAATGGAGTAAGCGATTGTGAATTTGTTTCTTCATTTAATGTAGAAATAAATGAAGAAAAGGACTATATTTATGATTTATATAGTAAGAAGAAACAAGGTACATTAATAATTAATAAATACTATAAAGAAAAAGAAGATGATATACTTGATGAAAGTGCAGAATTTGTAATATATGATATTAATAATAAAGAAGTAGGTACATATAAAGCAAATAATGGAAAAATAGAAGTAAAACTAGATTATGGAGAATATAAAATAGTTCAGGTAAAAGGAATAGATAATTATAGTTTAGTAGAACCTTTTAATATAAAGATAACAGAAGAAAAAGATTATATTTATGATTTATATAGTAAGAAGAAACAAGGAATATTAATAATTAATAAATACTATAAAGAAAAAGAAGATGATATACTTGATGAAAGTGCAGAATTTGTAATATGTGATAAAAATAATAAAGAAGTAGGTACATATAAAACAAATAATAGAAAAATAGAAGTAAAACTAGATTATGGAGAATATAAAATAGTTCAGGTAAAGGGAATAGATAATTATAATTTAGTAGAACCTTTTAACATAAAGATAACAGAAGAAAAAGACTATATTTATGACTTGTATAGTGAGAAAAGTATTATAATAGAAAATCCATATACTTATGATGCTTCTAAAAATATTTTGTATTCTTTTATTTTATTTTTTATAAGTTTATTGATATTACTAATAAAATTAATTAAAACTATAAATAAAAAGTTGAGAAAGTAATTATTTCTCAACTTTTTCAGTATTGATTTCTCTTTTTTTTACGTCATTTATAATTGGTAATATAATAGGGTATCTTCCAGTTTTTTCATGAATAAATGAAGATAAACCGTTTATTAATTCATTCTTTATATCACTAAATATACAATTTACTTTAAGTTTATTATTTACTATGTTATTTGCTTCTATTTCAATTTCTTTTAATAAATCTAAGTTCTCTTGAATTAAAACAAATCCTCTAGAATTAATGTTAGTAGGGATTGCTAATTTTTTATTTGCTGTATCTATATTAGCAATTACTATTACTATACCATCACTTGACATGATTTTTCTTTCTCTCATAACTGCATTTCCTATTTCACCAATTCTATTACCATCTACATAAACGTCACCTGATTGTATGCTTTTATCTTTTTTAATAACACCTTTATATAATGATAATACTTCACCATTTTCAAGTACAAATGTATTTTCTTTAGGCATTCCACAAAGTACTGCTAAATCTGCATGGCTTCTAAGCATTCTATATTCACCATGAAATGGCATAAAATATTTAGGTTTTATAAGTCGTAACATTAATTTTAATTCTTCTTGGTTACCATGACCTGATGTATGTACATCGTTTAATGAAGTATTTGTATATACTTTAACTCCTTGTAAATATAATTTATTTATTACTTTAGATATACTTAAAGCATTTCCTGGTATTGCAGATGATGAGAATATTACTATATCATTATCTTGTAATTTTATTTGTTTATGAGATCCATTAGCTATTCTAGATAAAGCAGCAAGTGGTTCTCCTTGAGATCCTGTACAAAGTAGGCATACTTCATTATCTGGAAGATTATTAGCTTCTTCTGGAGTAACAAATATTTCTTTATGTTTTATATATCCAGAATTAAGTGATATTTCAATATTGTTTTCCATACTTCTACCAAAGATTGCTATTTTTCTATTATTTCTTTTACAAGTATCTACTATATGTTTAAGTCTATATATATTAGAAGCAAATGTAGCAATTATAATTCTTGATGTAGTTTGTGCGAATATATGTGATAATGCTTCATCGACTTTAGATTCACTTGTACTCATTCCTTCATTTAAAGCATTAGTGCTATCACTAAGTAGAAGTGAAACACCTTTTTCACCAATTCTTGCCATTTTATGAATATTTGCCATTGGACCTATAGGTGTTAAATCAAATTTAAAGTCTCCAGTTGTAACTATTGTTCCATTTATTGTATGGATTACTATTCCATGTGAATCTGGAATAGAGTGGGTTGTTCTAAAAAATTCAACTGACATATTTTTAAATTTAACTTTGGTATTTTCATCATATACATATAAATTTTTATAATTAATATTTCTGTCTTCTAATTTTTTTCTAATAAGTCCTGCAGCTTGGTTTGGAGCATATATACTAGGTATATTAACTGCTTGTAGTAAAAATGGTATACCACCTATATGATCTTCATGACCGTGTGTTATGAAAAGAGCTTTTATTTTACTTTCGTTTTTCTTAAGAAAAGTAAAATCTGGAATAATATAATCTACACCAGGTAATTCATCAGATGGGAATGTAATACCAACATCTGTAATAATTATTTCATTACCTGTCATAACACAATACATGTTTTTACCAACTTCACCAAGTCCACCGAGCGCAAAAATTTTAGTATCATTTTTTACATTTTTAAAGTTCATGGTTTTACCTCCTTTCTTTTTTGACTATATAATTATACTATAATGATTGAATTTTATCAAGTCAAAGAAAAAAGACCTAAGTCTTTTATCTGTTGTAGAATTCAACTATTAATGAATCATTGATTTCTGTATTTAATTCAGATCTTTCTGGATATCTAACAAATGTAGCAGCCATTTTAGCTTCATCAAATGTTAAGAAATCAACTCTTTTACTTAATGCTTCAAGTGATGATTTAACGATTGCAAGTTCTTTATCAGATTCTTTTAATGCTATAACATCACCAGGTTTACATCTGTATGAAGGAATATCAACTTTTCTACCATTAACAGTTATATGTCCATGGTTTACAAGTTGTCTAGCTCCACGTCTTGTAGTAGCAAACCCAATACGATAAACTAAGTTATCTAATCTTGATTCAAGTAATTTGAATAAGTTTTCACCATGAACACCTTTCATTTTACCAGCATCAGTAAAAGTCTTCTTAAATTGTTTTTCATTTAAACCGTACATAAATCTAACTTTTTGTTTTTCTTGTAATTGAACACCATAGTTAGATAATTTTTTAGCTTTTTTAGAACCATGAATACCTGGAGCATATGGTTTTTTAGCAAGTTCTCTACCAGTTTCTAGAGTAGAGAATCCTAAACGACGGCTTACACGATAACTTGACTTTGTATATCTTGCCATTTTTTGTTCTCCTTTCTTTACGAAAAGAATGCCTCTTGTCTAATTATAGGGTGTTTATTTTAATACGTTCGCTTTGCAGCTTTTTTAAGTTACTAATAAACCTTTTGGAACAAACACAATTACAATTATCAAAGACTGCTGCTTCTTGTTCGTAGTTATAATTATATAATTAATTATATGCTTTGTCAAGGTTTTTATATGATTTCATAATAATTATAATAATTTATAAGTTTATATTGACTTGACTCTTAAAATTTACTAAAATTATTTTAGGAGGTTAGGTTATGACAAAATGGGATAGAGATTATTTAGAATTATGTAAAAGAATATTAACTGAAGGGGTAGAAGTAGAAAATAGAACATGTATAAATACTATAAAGGTACCAAGTCATAATTTTCATTTTGATTTAGGACAAGAATTTCCAATTCTTCAAACTAAACAATTATTCTTTAGGAATGCTATTACTGAGATATTATGGATTTATCAAGCACAAAGTAATTCAGTAGATTGGCTTCATGAAAGAAATAATAAAGTATGGGATGAATGGATGGTAGATGATGATGGTATTTATAGAACATATACTACTAATTCAGATGGAGAAAAAGTTATAAAGTCAGAAAAATATTTTGGTAAGGAGTTCGCACATACTATAGGTACTGCTTATGGATGGATTGTAAATAAATATAAGTTAACAGATCAATTACTTGACACTATTAAAAATAATCCACATGATAGAAGACTTGTTATGTCATTATGGCAAAATGAATGGTTAAAAACAGCTGTATTACCTTCTTGTGTATGGTCTAGTGAATGGGATGTAACTGATGGAAAACTTAATGCTTGGGTTCATCAAAGAAGTTGTGATGTACCACTTGGTCTTCCATTTAATGTTACACAGTATGCTACACTTTTAAGTTTAGTAGCACACTGTACTGGATTAATTCCAGGGACTCTTGATTGGTCTATTAAAGATGCTCATATCTATGTAAATCAAGTAGATGGAATAAAAGAACAGTTAAATCGTTTAGATGCTTATTTAACATATAAGAAAATAGATAAAGATACTCTTATTTTAATGAAAGATAGAATATTAAAAGAAACTGATCAATATGACTGTAAAATAGATAATGATACATTATTAAAAATATTAGATTTAATAATAGATCCACAAAAACCATATTTATGGTTAAATGAAGAGAAAAAAGATTTTTATGAATTTGATAATTCTAAAGAACTTAATGATATAAAAGTAAAAAATTATAAACACATGGGAAAAATAAAATTTCCTATAGCGCAATAGGGGGGATTTTTATGAATTTGAGTTTAATAGCTGCTATTGGTAAAAACTATGAACTTGGAAAAGATAATCAATTAATATGGAGAATAAAAGAAGATTTAAAATTCTTTAAAGATACAACAATGGGGCATCCTATAGTTATGGGTAGAAAAACTTTTGAATCTTTACCTCGTGTACTTCCAGGTAGAAAAAATATAGTTATAAGTACTAGTGAAATAAATAATAATGAAATAGAAGTATATAAAAATATTAGAAGTTTCTTAGTAAAATATGCTTCATTACAAGATGAAATCTTTGTAATAGGTGGTGCTTCTTTATATGAACAATTTATAGATATGGCAAATACTATGTATTTAACTTTAATAGATAAAGAAGAGAAAAGTGCTGATGTTTATTTTCCTAAATTTAATATGGAAGATTGGAATAAACAAGTATTAAGTTTTAATAAAGAAAATAATATTAGATATAAGCATGTAAAATATATTAGAAAAAGATAACAAAAATCTTTTTCTTTTTAAATATAGAAAAATATTGTCGAAAAAAAACAAGTGTGTTATAATTATACTAGGTGAGGATTATGGATAAGGATAATTTAACACTTATTATGTTAACATTATTTTTAATATGTGCTGGTCTTGTTATAGCAATATTAAATCTAATTCAAAGTAGAAAAAATAAAAAGTTTAAGAAAACATTAGAAAAATTAGAAGTAGAAAAGAATAAATTAGCAACTTCTCCAATAGTACCAGAACTTGCTAAAGTAGAATCTTTTTTAAATAATGATAAGTTAAAAGAATTATATGATGAGTGGACTAAAAGATTACAACAAATAAAAGAAATTCAAATTCCTAAATTATCAGATATGATATTAGATGCAGAATATTCATTATCTCAAATGGATTATAAAAGTACAATGTATAAGATTGCTAAATTAGAGATGGAATTATATAAAGTAAGAACTAATTCAGATTTTTTATTTGGTGAAATAAAAGATTTAACTTCTAGTGAAGAAAGAAATAGAACAGTAATTACTGGTTATAAAGCTCGTTATAGAACTTTATATCAAAAGTTTCAAGATAGTAAACAAGAATATGGAATTTTTACAGATATTATAAATACTCAATTTGAAGCGATTGCTAAAAATTTTGAAGATTTTGAAACTATGATGGAAAATAATGAGTACATTGAAGTAACTTCTGTATTAAATAATATAGATGAACTTTTAAATCATATGGCAGTAGTAATAGAAGAAGTACCATCTATTGTACTTATGACAAATAGTATTTTACCTAAAAAGATAAAAGAGATAGTAGATACTTATAATCAAATGATAAATGAAGGCTATCCACTTGATTATTTAAATGTAGAATATAATGTAGTGGAATCTAATAAAAAAATAGAAGAAATAATTGAAAGAACAAAAAAATTAGATATGAATGAAAGTCTATCTGAACTAAAAGTATTATTAGAATATTGTGATTCAGTATTTAATGATTTTGAAAAAGAGAAAACAGATAGAAAAACATATGAAGAAAAATTATTAACTTTTAGTACTAGACTTACAAAGATGAATAGTGTAGTTGATGAGATATTTAGTCAAATAGAAGAAGTTAAAAATATTTATAATTTAAAAGATGAGGATATAACTGCTTTAAATGAAGTAAAAGAAGAAGTAGCTAGTTTGAATGCTAATTATAAAGTATTACAAGATCATACAAGATTTAATAATACATTTGCTTTTTCTAAATTAGTTAAAGAAGTAGAAGGATTATCTAATAATTTATCACATACTGAAGAAAAGTTAGATCAAACATTAAATGTTATAGGCAGTATGCATGATGATGAAGTTAGAGCACGTCAACAATTAGAAGAGATTAAATTAGTGTTAAAAGAGGCTAAAAGAGAAATTAGAGATTATAGATTACCTGTTGTGCCAGATTTTTATTATGTCGAATTAAAAGAAGCGAATAATGCTATTAAAGAAATAATAAAAGAATTAGAAAAGAAACCTATAACTATTGAAGTTTTAAATACAAGAGTTGATACAGCTCGTGATTTAGTTTTAAAACTTTATACAAAAACTAAAAATATGGTTAAGAATGCAATGTTTGCAGAGAAAGCTATAATATATGGTAATAGATATAGAAGTAGTTATGAAGGATTAAATAATCAATTAAATTCTAGTGAAAAATTATTTTATAAAGGTGAATATAAAGATTCATTTGAATTAACAATAAATGCTTTAAATAAAATAGAACCTGGCATATATAATAAAATATTAAATTTATATAGTTCTAAAGAAAGTTAAGAGCAAGTTTTAAGCAAGTTAAACTTGCTTTTAATTTACTTTTTTAATATTCTTATGTATAATAATAAAGGTGGTAAGATGAAGAAAATAGTTTTAATATTAAGTATATTTTTTATTAATATATATAGCATATGTGCAATAGAAATAAATTCATCTAAAGCTATTATGTATAATTTAGATGAGAATAAAATAATATATGAAAAAAATAGCGAAGAAAAAACATCTATTGCTTCTCTTACTAAAATTGTAACTGCTATAACAGTTATAGATAATAGTAGTGATTTAAATAAAGAAGTAATTATAACAAATAATATGTTAAAAGGATTAGATGGGTATGCTAAAATAGGACTTAAAGTAGGGGATAAGTTATCTACTATGGATTTATTGTATGCACTTATGCTTCCTTCAGCAGCAGATGCTGCTCAAAGTCTTGCAATAGATATTAGTGGTAGTATTGTTGATTTTTCTGATTTAATGAATCAAGAATTAGAAAATATAGGAGTTAGTAATTCAAAATTTGATAATCCTGTAGGAATGGATAGTGATAATAATTATTCAACTGCTTCTGATATAGCTAAAATATTAATATATAGTTTAAAAAATGAAACATTTAAAACTATATTTGAAACTGATAAGTATTATATAAATAGTATAAATAAAACAATAAATAAAACTTTATCTAATTATAATATTGATACAAGTATAATAACGGGTGCTAAAACAGGTTTTACATATGATGCTGGACTTTGTCTAGCTAGTACCTCTACAATAAATGATATTAATTATCTTTTAGTAACATTAAACTCTCCAATAAATAATAATGGTCATGTGATGGATGCTATAAATTTATATGATTATTTTTCTAGTAATTATAGTAATCAAGTTATATTAAAAAAAGGACAAGTTTTAAAAGAATTAAAAATAAAACATGGAAAGAAAAAGTATTATGAAGTAAAAAGTCTAGAGGAGAAAAAAATGTATTTAGAAAATGATTTTGATATTTCTAATATAATAATTGAATATAACGGAGTTGAAGAAATAACTAAGAAAATAAAATTACATGATAAAATAGGTAGTATAAATGTTAAATATAAAGGAGATGTTATTTATACTTTTGATGTATATTTAGAAGAATCTTTAAAATATTATAATTACTTTTTATATTTATCTATTATACTTTTAATAATTATTATTTTTATGATTATTAAAAGGAAAAGAAAGTGTAAATAAATTAAAATGCCATTTATTGGTGTTTTATTTTTTATATAAAAATGTTATAATGATTATGGTGAAAAGTATGGAATTAAGTGAAGTATTAAATATATATAATGATTTTAGTAAAAAAGTAGATGAATTATGGAGGTCACTTTGACCCAGTAAATAAAAAAGAAAAAATTAAAAAATTAGAAGAAGAGATGAATAGTTCTAATTTTTGGGATGATAAAAAAAGAAGTGAAGAGGTTTTAGAAGAATTAAATTTATTAAAATCTGAGTTAAAAAATATTGAAGAGTTAAAGAATACTATAGACGATAGATTAGAAGTCTTAAATATGTTAAATAGTAATGATTCAGATATGATAGAACTAATAAGTAGTGAAATAACTAGTACTAAAGAGAAAATAGAAAATATAGAACTTGAAGTATTGTTAAATAATCCATATGATAAGTGTGATTGTATACTTGAAATACATCCAGGAGCTGGTGGTACAGAGTCATGTGATTGGGCAAGTATGCTTTATAGAATGTATACTAGATGGTGCGAAAAACATAATAAGAAAATTGAATTACTTGATTATCAAGATGGTGAAGAAGCTGGTATTAAAAGTGTATCATTTATTGTACATGGTTTAAATAGTTATGGGTATTTAAAAAATGAAAAGGGAGTTCATAGATTAATTAGAATTAGTCCATTTGATTCTAATAAAAGACGTCATACATCATTTGCTTCAGTAGATATTACACCATTATATAATGAAGCAAACATAGATATAGAAATCAAAGAATCAGATATTAGGGTAGATACATACTGTGCATCAGGACATGGAGGACAAGGAGTAAATACAACACCGAGTGCTGTTCGTATAACACATTTTCCAAGTAAAATAGTTGTTACTTGTCAAAATGAAAGAAGTCAAATAAGAAATAAAGAAACTTGTATGAATGTCCTTAAAAATAAATTATATCAATTAGAAGTAGAAAGAAGAGAGAAAGAGTTAAAGAGTATAAAAGGAGAGAATACTACTATTAATTTTGGCTCTCAAATAAGAACATATACTATGTGTCCTTATAAACTTGTTAAAGATCATAGAACTAATACAGAATCTACAAATGTTGATAATGTATTAGATGGAGATATTGATAAATTTATATATGATAATCTTAAATTAGGAGTGAGATAATGTTGTTTTTTAATAATAAAGAAAAGGATATAAGTTCTGATATACTAAAAAGTATTATAAAAGAAGAAAGAGTAAAAAGATATTTCTTTTTAGCAGTTGGGTGTTTCTTACTAGCATTTTCATTTAATGTTTTCTTTGCACCCAATAATCTTGTAACAGGTGGAATGTCAGGTGTTTCTATAATAGTCAAAAATGTTACAGGTTTATCAACTACTAAATTTATAACATATAGTTATATATTTTTACTTATAATAAGCTTTCTATTTTTAGGTAAGGAAACTACAAAGAATTCTATAGTAGGTTCAATTTTATATCCTATATTTGTATATTTAACAAGAAATATGGCAAGTATTATAGCGTTTGATGTTAATAATATGTTACTTATAAGTTTGTTTGGCGCTATATTAGCTGGGATAGGATCTGGATTAACTTTTAAATATGGCTTTTCAACAGGTGGAAGTGATGTAATATATCAGTTACTATCAAAATATTTTAAAATATCAATTGGAAATTCTATGAGGATTATAAACACTTTAATAATAATAAGTTCAGGATTCTTTATATCTTCCAATAATGGATTTTATGCTTGGGAAAATGTAATGTATTCAATAATAGTTATATATATAATAAGTGTATTAAATGATAAATTTTTACTTGGTTTATCTAGTTGCAAGTCTTTTTATATTATTACAGAGCATGAAACATCAATTAAGGGTTTACTTATGAATGAACTTAAAAGAGGTGTAACTGTTCTTGAAGGAAGAGGTGGATACACAGGAGATAGAAAAAAAGTTATAATGTGTGTTATACCAACTAAACAATATTTTTTAGCAAAAGAAGCAATTTTAAAAATAGATAAAGATGCTATTATATTAATAAATGATGTTTATCAATCAACGGGAATTGAGTAGGAGGAATTATGGATTTAATAAGAATAAGAAATGTTAAAAAGACATATAAAACAGGAACAACTGCTATTTATGATTTAGATTTAACTATAAAGAAAGGTGAATTTGTATTTATAATAGGTTCTACAGGATGTGGAAAAAGTACATTAATTAAAATGCTTTATAGAGAAGAAAAACCTACTAGTGGTAAAATTTTAGTAGGTGGACTTGATGTAGGTAAAATAAAAAATAGAAAAGTTTATAAATTAAGAAGAAAAATAGGAGTAGTATTTCAAAATTACCAATTATTACCAAATGATACTGCATATGAGAATGTTGCTTTTGCACTTGAAGTATTAGGACTTCCTAAAGAAGAAATACATCCAAAAGTAATGAAAGTACTTGATTTAGTTGGATTAAAAAATAAAGCAAAGCAATATCCAAATCATTTATCAGGTGGAGAACAACAAAGGGTTGCTATAGCACGTGCTATTGTAAATGGTCCTAAAATACTTATCTGCGATGAACCTACAGGAAACTTGGATCCCAAAACTAGTTTAGAGATTATGGAAGTATTAGAGGCAATAAATGAACTTGGTACAACTATAATAATGGTAACTCATGATATAGATATAGTAAATAAATTAAAGAAACGTGTTGTGTTACTTGATGAAGGTAGAATAGTTAAAGATTATAAGGAAGGAGAATATGTAAATGAAGGCATTTAGAATACTTGGAAGAAGTATAAGAGATTCTTTTAAAAGTGTATTTAGAAACTTTTCTCTTTCTATAGCATCTATCTCTTGTATAACTATTACATTAATAGTAGTTGCTGTATCTATAATATTATCATTTAACGTAAATAATTTTACTCAAATAGTAGAGAAAGATGTAACAATAGTTGCTTTCTTAGATCTTGATATAACACAAGAAGATATAACTAAAGTATATGATAAAATTATAGCTCTTGATAATGTTGAAGCTTCTAATGTTGTATTTAGAGATAAAATGGATATATCAAAAGAAATGATGGATTCATCTGATACTTTAAAAGGTATAATGTCAAAATATACAAGAGAAGATAGTCCAATACAAGATACTTATCAAGTAAAGGTAACAGATATAAATTTAATAAGTAAAACAGCAGATGAAATAAAAAAAATAGATCATGTTGAAATAGTTAAATATGGTGAAGGAATGGTAGAACAATTAGTATCAGTTTTTGATATAGTTAGAACAGCAACAATAATTGCTGTAGTAGCACTCATTATAGTAACTGCTTTCCTTATAACTAATACTATTAAGATAACTATAATGTCAAGAAAAAGAGAAATAGAAATAATGAGATTAGTAGGTGCTAGTAATATTAATATTAAATTACCATTTATATTTGAAGGATTATTCTTAGGTATGCTAGGATCAGTAATACCAATATTATTAACAATATATGGATATACTGCTGTTTATGATCACTTTGGTGGACAGTTATTTACACAGTTTATTAAGCTAGTAGAACCTACACCATTTATATATTACGATTCATTAGTACTTTTAGGTATTGGTATGATAGTAGGTATGCTAGGAAGTGCTAAAGCAGTAAGAAAATATTTAAAAATATAAGTATTCATTTACTTATTTTTTTTGACATGTTATAATGAATTTGTAATAGAAAGTAGGTATAATATGAAGTATGATTTAGTAGTTGTTGGTATGGGACCAAGTGCAGTATTTTTAGCTTATGAGTTAATACAACTTAATAACTATAAAAATGTTTTATTAATTGATCAAGGAAAACCAGTAGAAAAAAGAGTTTGTCCAATAAAAAAAGCAGGTAAATGTTTAAATTGCAAACCATTTTGTAATATTACTTGTGGTTTTAGTGGAGCAGGTGCATTTTCTGATGGAAAATTAAACTCTTATCACTTATCTAGTAGAGATAAAAATGGAGAAATTTATTTAGGTGGTAATGATGGGGGATATTTTAAAAAATATATGAGTGAAGAAGAGATTTATGATCTTTTAACTTATACTGATAATGTTTATTTAAAATTTGGAGCAGATCCTAAATTACATGGAATTGATCATATGGATGAGATTAAAAAATTACAAAATAAAGCTAGTAAAAATAATCTTAATTTAGTTTCTTATCCTATAAGACATTTAGGTACAGAAAAAGCTCATGAATTATATACTAAGTTAGAAAAATATTTACAAGAACATAAAATTAATATGATGTTTGAAACTGAAGTAACAGATATTATTATTAAATCTAATAAAATAAAAGGTGTTAAAATACATAAAATAAGAGAAAATAAAGATGAAGAAATATTATCTGATTCTGTTGTACTTGCTGTTGGTAGAAAGGGTGCTTCTTGGCTTAGTGATATTTGTATTAAACATAATATAAATACTAAAATAGGTAGTGTAGATATAGGTATTCGTTATGAATTACCAGATTCAGTAATGGAAAAAATAAATCTTTATATGTATGAAGGAAAGTTTATAGGGCGTCCTTATCCATATAGAGATAAAGTTAGAACTTTTTGTCAAAATCCAAGTGGATTTGTATCAGCAGAAGTGTATGATAATGGCTTAACTCTTGTAAATGGCCATTCATATAAAGATAAAAAAAGTACTAATACTAATTTAGCAATCTTAGTTTCTCATCATTTTACATATCCATTTGATAAACCAATAGAATATGGAGAAAATGTAGCACAAAACCTAAATCGTTTAGGTGGCAATACTATAATGGTACAAAGATTAGGTGATATTTATAGAGGAAGAAGAACTTGGGAAGAAGATTTAAAAAATAATTCAGTAGTTCCAACATTAGAATGTGCCACAGCAGGAGATTTAACTTATGGATTAGGCTATAGAACTATGACTGATATATTACATTTTATAAGTGATGTTGATAAAGTAGTAGAAGGGTTTGCTAATCCAGACAATTTACTTTATGGACCAGAAATTAAATTTTATAGTAATGAAGTAGTTCTAGATGAGAATTTTATGACAAATATAGAAGGCTTATATTCAATAGGTGATGGTGGAGGACTTACTACAGGTCTTATGATGGCATCATGTGCTGGAGTTAAAATGGCTAGAATATTAACTAAAAAAAATAAAAGTTAAATAACTTTTATTTTTTCGCTTTTTTTAAAATTAAATTTTTCTTTAGGAAACTCAAATGTATAATATACATGTCGTTTAGGTAATATTATTTTAGAATGCTTTAAATTTTTATAAATATATAAGATATTAAAATTCTTATCAGTCATAACAACATCAATATTATCAAACATAAAGAATGTATGAATACTATTGCACTTTTTAAAACATAGATTTTCATTTATATTTTTTTTAAACATAAGACCTTTTAATCTTTTAAAGAATGTATCACACTCTTTTACATAAATGGTTTCATTATTAATCTTTATATGCATTAATATCACCTAAAATAAGTATACCATGATATTGACAAAAAAACAAAAAAGTAATAAAATTATTATAGTACTGGAGGTTTATTTATGAATAAAAAGTTAAATAATAAAGGTCAAGCATTAGTTGAATATTTACTTATAATAGCAGTTATAAGTGTAATTGTAGTTAGTCTTGTTAAATTACTAGGTGGATATTTACAAGATGCTATAACAAAATCAGGATGTGAATTACAAAATAAAACTTATGTTGAAGGATCAAAACCAGGGGAAGCAATTTGCCAATAATATATTGACAAAACAATTTTATTATTCTATAATACATTAATGTTAATTATTAAATGCGATGAAGGGCTTGGAAACCTGTAGCACTATAAAGAAAAGATATTCTTCTAGAATAAGTAAGGTGGAACCGTCTATATTAGGCCCTTACATATCTAGAAGTTTTTTTATTAGGAGGAAATAAAAATATGTTTATAGATGGTAAAAGATATTTGAATGCTAATAATTATAAACAAATAATAATAAATTATTATGATAATAATTATAGAGTTAAAGTAAAAAAAGATAAGACATTAATAGATGATAGTAATATTAGTAAATTAACTAATAAATTTACAGATTATTTAAAATATAAATCGAATGATGAACAAATATTAAGTATAATAGAACATTTTTGTTATTATAGTACAATAAATAGTATTTCTAATACGATTCTACCTTATTATAATGATTTATTTGTTTTAGTAAAAGGATTAAATAAAAGAGAACTTTCTATTCAAATATTATCTGATGACTATAATATGTCAATAATAGATATGTTAACGAAGAAATATCAAGTTTGTAGAGATTTATTTATAAAAGAAAATGAAAATATAAATGAATATTTTATAAATACTAATAATAATGGTAGTAGATATAATAAAGATAATAATATTATATATTTAGATGTTCATTCAAAATTAGGTATTATAGATGAATATGAAAGTGAATTTTTAAAGAATCTTTTATATGAAAAGTTTATTAAAGAAGGAATGCCTGCTTATATAGAAACTGAAAATATTTATAATTCTTTTTGTAAGGTATATATAGAAAAGTATAGATATATTAAGTGTGGTAATGTAAAATTTATATTAGGAGATAAAGTAATAGAAGAGTTATTAACTCCTATTATAAATAATTATAATGAATCTTATAAGAATAAAAAAGTTAAACAGTTAAAGATGGAGGGATTTTAATATGGAAAATTTAACAATGGAAAAACTTGTAAATATGTGTAAACAATATGGATTTATATTTCAAGGAAGTGAGATATATGATGGGCTTGCTAACACTTGGGATTTTGGTCCATTAGGTGTTGAATTAAAAAATAATGTAAAAAAGGCTTGGTTAAAAAAGTTTGTTCAAGAAGATATAAATAATGTGGGACTTGATAGTGCTATTTTAATGAATCCAAAGACTTGGGAAGCTTCAGGACATCTATCTACTTTTTCAGATCCTTTAATAGATTGTAAATCTTGTAAAACACGTCATAGAGCAGATAAATTAGTAGAAGAAGATGGTGTTTCTGATGCTGGTGGTATGAGTAATGAAGAACTTATAAACTATATAAAAGAGCACAATATAAAATGTCCAAAATGTGGCAAAAGTGATTTTACTGATATAAGACAATTTAATTTAATGTTTAAAACATTTCAAGGTGTTACTGAGGATTCTAAAAGCACAATATATTTAAGACCAGAAACAGCACAAGGTATATTTACTAATTTCTTAAATGTACAAAGAAGCATGAGACTTAAAGTACCTTTTGGTATAGGTCAAGTAGGAAAGAGTTTTAGAAATGAAATTACTCCTGGTAACTTTATTTTTAGGGTAAGAGAATTTGAACAAATGGAATTAGAATTCTTTTGTAAACCTGGAACTGAACTTGATTGGTTTAAACATTATAAAGAGTATGCTAAAAGTTTTTTACTTAATTTAGGTATAAAAGAAGATAATCTAAGATTAAGAGATCATTCAAAAGAAGAGTTATGCTTTTATAGTAATGCTACTACTGATATAGAGTATAAGTTTCCATTTGGATGGGGTGAATTATGGGGGATAGCAAGCCGTACTGATTATGACTTAAAACAACATCAAAAGTTTTCTGGTAAGTCTATGGAATATTTAGATTCAGAAACTAATGAAAAATATATTCCTTATGTAATAGAACCATCTTTAGGTGTTGAAAGACTTGTTTTAACTGTTCTTTGTGATGCATATCATATAGATACATTAGAAGATAATACCACAAGAGAGGTTTTAAGCTTACATCCTTTCCTAGCACCTTATAAAGCTTGTGTATTACCTCTTGTAAAGAAATTTCATAGTGAAAAAGCATTGGAAATTTATAAAAAATTATCAAAGAAATTTATGGTTACATATGATGAATCTGGTAATATTGGTAAACGCTATAGAAGAGAAGATGTTATTGGAACACCATTTTGTATTACAGTAGATGATGAGACTATAAATAATAATACAGTAACTATAAGAGATAGAGATACAATGAAGCAAATAACAATTTCTTTAGATGAATTAGAAGAGTATATAACAAAAAAAATAGATTTATAGTAAAATAAAGGCATTTATTTGATAAGTGCTTTTTCTTTTTTTAAAATTTTAAAAAAAATGTCAAAAACATATTGCTTTTTTTTTTACATATGATATAATTAATTTGTAACATACAGAACGTATAATATAATTTATGTATGTACATACCGTGTTTTAAAAATAGAGGAGGAATAATATGAAAAACACAAATGGAAAAACTATAGCTTTAGTTGCATTAGTTGTTTCAGTATTAGGATTAAGTATTGGTTTTGCCGCATTCTCTAGTACTTTAACTATCAACTCAAGCGCAACTGTAACTCCAGACAAAGCAAGCTTTAAAATTGCATTTGGTGCTGGAACAGTAAACCCAACAGGAAAAGGAGAAGTTACACTAAGTGCTGGTGCTGATGGCCTTATGACTATAGCTGGTATTACAGCTCAATTATCTAAACCTGGTGATACAGTTACTTACACTATACCAGTAAATAACACTGGATCATATGATGCATATTTAAAAACTGTAACATTTACACCAGCTGCTGCTAAATGTACTGCTGTAGCTACTACAGGAGCTAATGCTGTTACTAAAGAATTAATGGATACTGCATGTGCTAATATCACTTTAAAAGCATCTATCGGTGATGACACTGAATTAGCTAACTTAACTGCTACTAAGAGTGTAACAACTACTCATAAATTAGCTAAAACTAGCGGAACTGAAAACGTAGTATTAACTATAACTTATGGTGGATCTACTGACGTTGATGGAGATGTTAAAGTTGATTTCGGTAGTATTAAATTAGATTATAGTTCTGCTCAATAATTTAATAATATTAAACAAAAAAAAGGACATTAAAGTCCTTTTTTTAGTGATTCTAATATTTTTTCTTTTTCAGAATCATTTGAATATTCCCATAATATTTCAAAGAATACTCCTAGTCCAGGTAGAGTTATTTCCTCTTTATCTTTTAATGATTCTGTTATTGATTCTTTAATTTCTTTAGTTGAACTATTTTTAAAATTATTTTTAATACTTTCTCTAATATCTATATTCATGGATTCTCCTTTCTATTTTATAATGAGTAATATAAAAAAATATATACAAAAAAACTAGATAACTAGTTTTTATACCATATAATAATTAGAATTATTATATTTATTATTATTGTTTGTATTAATATTATTCATGTTTTCTAATCTTGTTACTCTAGATTCTAAATTATTAACTTGTTGTTCTAGATTGTTAAGTTGTTGTTCTAATGTGTTTGAACTTATACTATTTGTAGTATATCCTTGATTATATCCCATTTGATAAGGATTTGGCATGCCAATAAATGGCATCATAGGTGGCTGATATATAGGATAATTTGCACCACAATTTCTTTTATCTTTCATGAATTACCTCCTAAAAAATTATATGCTCTATATTTTATATATTTACAAAATATGATATAATTAAGTCGGTGATAAAATGAGACTTAGAAATGTAAAGGGCGCGTCAAATATAATAAATAGTAATCCATATATTATTAATGATGTAGAAAGTTATAAAGGTAGATTTAAGAGTTTATTTAACAATGATAATAACATACATCTAGAAATAGGTATGGGTAAGGGTAATTTTATAATAGGTATGGCTAAAATGTATCCTAATATTAATTTTATAGGAATAGAGAAGTATGATAGTGTTATTGTTAGAGCACTCGAAAAACTAGAGGATGTAGATCTTCCTAATTTAAGATTAATAAGAATGGATGCTACAAACATAGAAGATATATTTTTAAATGAGATTGACACTTTGTATTTAAATTTTTCTGATCCCTGGCCTAAAAATAGACATGAGAATAGAAGATTAACAAGTGCTAAATTCTTAGAAAGATATGAGAAAATATTTAAAGATGAGAAAAAAATAATAATGAAAACAGATAATAGAAAATTATTTGAATATTCTATTAAATCTTTTACTGATTATGGATATAAAATAGAGGATATAAGTCTAGATTTATATAAAGATGATTTAAAATATAATGTACAAACTGAATATGAGAAAAAGTTTAGTTCTATTGGAATGCCTATTTATAAAATTTGTGTAAAAAAATAGTATTAAAAAATTTTATATTACAAATAAACTATAGTAAAAATATTATTTTTTTGATATAATAATGTTGGATGGTGTATCATGAAAAATAAAATAATTACAATTTTATTAATACTGTTACTTACAGGGTGCTCTGTTGTTAGAATTGATACGTCTAATATTGATAATATACTTAATGTTATATTGACTAAAGATAATAAATTATATAATCAGATTGGACAAGGTTATAAGTATTATTTACCAGGTGGAGTAACTTATATTGATAGTGATGATTTAAATGATATTTTATATTGTAATGGTACTTATTATTATTTATATATAGATGCGATTAACTATTATTATAAATCAAGTTATGAGTATAAAGAAGATGTAAGTGCCTATTATTCAAGAGAATTTAAAACAAGTGATGGATTTAAATATGATGGATATTTAAAAATACTTGAAAAAGATGAATTATATTATATAGAGTTTTTCTATAATTATGCTTTGATAGAAGCAGTTGTACCTAAGGAAAAATTAAATGATACAATATTGAATTCTTCTTATATATTATCTACAATAAAGTATAATTATGATATTGTAAAACTTATGTTAGAAGATGATTACTTTATAAATAAGACAGGAAAATATAATAATTATAATTCAAAATCAGATAGTGAAAAATTTAAGCTAGAATCAGAAAATGAAATGAAAGAGGATAGGTGACATATGAAATTTTTTGAAAAAGTAAAAAACATGTTTACAGAAGAAGTTGAGGATGAGGTTAAAGTAGAAAAAATAAAAAAAGAAGTTACTCATGTACCAATAGAATCTCCAAATACTAAAGAAGATAATTTTGAGGAAGAAGTTGTTGAAAATTTTAAATTTGAGGATACACAAAAACTAAATACTCCAGTATTCTTTGATGATAATGATTTTAAAGATTTAAATATAATTGAACCAAAAGAAGAACCCAAAAAAGAAGTAGTGGAAGAGAAAAGAGTAATTAAACAAAAAGAGTTTTATTCTGGTAATAGTCCTTTAAAATATGAAGAAGAAAAAAAAGTATTTAAGCCAACTCCAATAATCTCTCCTGTATATGGTGTTTTAGATAAAAACTATCATAAAGAAGATATTGTAGAAAGAAATGATACAGATAATAGATCTTATAAAGAAGAAACAGAGCCATCAATAGATTCTATAAGAAATAAGGCTTATGGTACATTAGAAGATGAACTTGAAAATACTTTATTTGGAAAAAATTCAATATTATTTAAAGATGAAGAAGATAATAAAAAAGATACAACATTAAGTGATAAAGATAGTGATTTAAATGATGATTTATTATCAGACTTAACAGATGATATTGGAAAAGAATTAGATGAAATATTGATAAAAAAAGAAAAACATACTTCTGATGTAGATTTAGATGATGAAAAAGAAGAAGTAGAAGAAAAAGAAAGCAATAAAAAGGATAATGAACTAGATGAAGATGACTTCTTAGATTTTATAGATTCAACTTTATATAAAGATGGAGATGATAAATAATGACAATAGATCTAAATGAGTTTTTACTAATAGTCTTATATAATTTGTTAATAGTTTTAGTAATTATTTTTGGTATATTAGGAATAAAATTAATAAAGACATTAAAGAAAGTAGATAGTGTCATCGATGATGTAAATGAAAAGATGGATAAGGTTGATGGAGTTTTTAGTATAATTGATAAAACTACTGATTATGCTTCATCTATAAGTGATAAAATAGTAAATTCATTAGCAAGCCTTATTAATGTTTTATTTAAAAAAAAGAAAGGAAAAGATGAAAATGACGAAGAATAAAAAAAGTGGAGTTTCTAAGTTTTTACTTGGAGCAGGTGTAGGAGCTTTTGCTGCAATGCTTCTTACAAAAAATAATGGTAAAGAAAATAGAGAGCAATTAAAGAGAAAAATAAATGATTTATTAACTAAAGTAAAAAATATTGATCAAGAAGAATTAAAAAATACTATTGAAGCTAAAGTTAATGATATTGTTAAAGAATTAGAAGATATGGATAAAGAAAAGGCTTTAAAAATAGCACGCAAAAAAGCAGAAGAGATTAAACAAAAAGCAGAAGATTTAGTTGAATATACTATTGAAAAAGGTACACCTGTACTTGAAAAATCTGCTAATATGGTAAGAGAAAAAGCAATAATTGTAACAAAAGAAATTTTGAAAAAATTGGAACAAGAAGAAAAATAATTCTTCTTGTTTGTTAATGAGGTATAATATGAAGAATAAGAAAAGAAATATTAAAATAGGGGTTATATGCGGTATTGTTTTATTATTTATAGTAATTATTGCTTTAATCTATAATTTATTATTTACAAGTACAAAAAATACTAGATTAGATGATATATCTAAACATAAATTAACAAAAAAAGAAATAAGCCTTGTTGAAGAAAAAATACAGGAGTTAGAAAATGTGGAAGATGTTGATGTATTTAGTAATGTTAAGATAATAAAAATAATAGTAAAATTAAGTGAAGATGTTGATTTTGAAGCAGTTAAAGAAAAAAGTAATGAAAGTATACCTTTAATATCAGAAGATAATTTAAAATATTATGATGTTGAAATATACTATGAAAGTAACAACAAAGAAAGTGAAGTATATCCAAAAATAGGGTATAAGCATAAAACACAAGAAGCATTTGTTTGGTAGAGGTGTATATGAAAAAGAAAAAGAAATCGTTAATTATAATAATTGCTGTAATTGTTATTATATTAATTTCATCAATATTTTTATTTAATAATACAAAGAATACTAATAAACTTTCACTTAATGAAAATAAATGGCTTGATAAAAATAAGTATGATGTAGTTGACGTAGCTGTTTTAAATGACGTAGCTGTTGTTGGTAATAATGGAGAAGGTTTAATATATGATTATTTAGATTATGTAACAAATAAATATGGTATTAAATTTAATATAATTACATATAAAACAGATACTACTGTTAATTATGATTATAAACTTGATATAGTTGATATTCCTACAATAAATGATATTGTAGTATATAAAGATAATATGATTTTAGTTACTAATAATAATGTAAATTATAATAGTGTAAATGATATTAAAAATATAAAAATAGGAATTCTTAAAACTGATAAAGATAAGATATCAAATTATTTACAAGATAAAACTATTCAATATGTTGAATATGATACATATGCAGATTTAAAGAATGCTTATTTGACTTCTGTTGATAAAACTAATACAACAACAAATACTAATACAAACACTATAGATAGTATTATTATACTAAAGAGTCTTTATACAGAAGATTTAATAAAGAATGATTTAAAAATAGCTTTTCAATTTAATGATTTAAATAAGAGTTTTGTATTAACTACAGGTAAAGTAAGTGAATTAAATAGTATTTTAAATAAAACTTATAATACATATTATGAAGAAAATTATGAAAAAGACTATAATACTAATTTATTAAATACATATTTTGATACTAAACAAATAAGTGATGTTGAAAAGAAAAATTTACAAAGTAAAAGTTATAATTATGGATTTGTAAATTATGGTATATATAATTATTTAGATAATAAGAAAATAAGTGGTTTAAGTAGTTTAATTTTAAAAGGTTTTAATAAATTTTCTAATATTTCAATTTCTTATACTCAATATAATAGTGTAAGTAGGTTATTAGAAGATTTTAATGCTTCAAAAGTAGATTTTATATTAAATACAGTAGATTCTACTAAGTATTCAAATAGTGTATATACTACTTCTAAAGTATTTGATAAAAATTTGATGATAATTTCAGGATTAGAAAATAATTTAGTAATAGATAGTATTTATTCATTAAAAGATAAAGAAGTATTAGCTGTAAGAAATAGTTATATTGAGCAATTATTAAAAGATAATGGAGTTAAAGTTAAATCTTATAATAATTTAAGTGATTTAACTAAAGATTTTAAACAAAGTGATATAACTATTATAGATTTAGAAAATTATAACTATTATAAAACTTCAGCATTTAAAAACGTTAAAATAAATTATATGTTTGATTCATTAGAACCATATAGTTTTATAATAAATGATAGTAATCAAAATAAAGTTTTTGAAGGTTTATTTGATTTTTATGTAAATTATACATCATTAAAAGAATTAAGTACACAAAACTATAAATATATTGCTTATAATAATATAAATATTACATATATTTTGATACTTATAATTATAATATTACTTATATATTTAGTTGTAGATTTTTACAATCATTTTAAAGTTATGATTATAAAAATGAGAAAGAATAAAAAAGTTAAGTTATCAAAAGAAGAAAAAATTAAATATATTGATCAATTAACTTCATTAAAGAATAGGGCATATTTAAATAGTAGAATTGAGTCTTGGGATGATTCTGAAGTATATCCTCAATCTATTATAATTATAGATTTAAATAATATATCATATATTAATGATAATTATGGTAGAGAAGAAGGAGATAAAGTTATAACAGAGGCTGCTAATATTCTTATTATGAATCAAATGCAAAATAGTGAGATTATAAGAACAGACGGAAATGAATTCTTAATATATTTAGTAGGTTATACAGAAAAACAAATAATTTCATATTTAAGAAAATTAAATAAAGAATTAAAAAATTTATCACATGGATTTGGTGCTGCTAGTGGATATAGTATTATAAATGATGGTATTAAAACTATAGATGATGCTGTTAATGAAGCAACATTAGATATGAAAAATAATAAAGAAGATATTGAATATTAATATCTTCTTTTATTGACTAAAACATTTGTTTGTGTTATAATTTTTATAGGTGAGTAATATGAAGATAAATAAAATAGAAAAGATGTCTGATGATAAATATAAAATATATTTAGATAATGATATTTTAATTATTTATGAAGATACTATAATAAAAAATAATTTGTTATATAAGAAAGAAATTGATGATAATTTATATAATAAGTTGTTAGAAGATAATAAGTTTTATGATATATATAATAAGACTGTTAAATTTATTTTAAAGCATAGAAGAAGTGAAAAGGAAGTATATGAGTATTTATTAAAGAAAGATTTAACTGATGATAATATTAAGAGTATTATTAGTAAGTTAAAAGATATTAACTTGATTAATGATTTAGAATATTGTAAGGCTTATATTAATGATAAAGTTTATTTAGGATCTAATGGTATTAATAAGATTAGAATTGATTTGTTAAATCAAAATATACCTATTAATGTTATTGAAGAACAATTATCTAATATAGATATTAGTATTCTAAATTCTAAGTTAGAGAAGATGATTTTAAAAAAAATTAAGTATAATAAAAAGTATTCTAAATCTTTATTAAGAAATAAAATACTTAATGAAATGATTTTACTTGGATATTCTAAAGAAGATGTTTTAAATATTATAGATAATAATATTAATAATACTGATGATAATATATTAGAAAAAGAATTTAATAAGTGCTACAATACTTTAAAGTCTAAACGTAAGTATTCTTGTGAAGAGTTAAATAATAAAGTTAGACAGAAGTTAATTAGTAAAGGTTTTAATTTAAGTGAAATAAATGAGTTAATAAAAAAAAATGAAGAAATTTAGTTTTCTTCATTTTCTGTATTTTCTTCTACTTTAGTAGCATCTTTTATAGTTTGTTCATATAAACTTTTAATGAAGTCATCTTCTATAGAAAGTTTATATTGTTTTCTTAATTCATCCCATTTTTTAATTTGTAGTTTAGAATCACTAGATAGTAAATTTTCAGCATAAGCATTTTTAACTTCATCTTTAATTTTACTGTATTTTTCAACTGGAGTTGAACTAACTTTTAAAATTATATGATAACCATAAGAAGTTTTTACTGCTTCTGTAGTATATTCTCCATCTTTTAGAGCTTCTGAAGCATTATAGAATGCTTCTTCTACATCTTTTTTACTAAAGCTTTCTATTAATCCACCATTTGAATAAGTAGCTGTATCATCAGAATTATCTTTAGCTAATTCTTCAAATTTAGCATCTAAATTATCTTTATCAGTATTATTTAACTCTTCAATAAGTGCTGCAGCTTTATTATAAGCTTCCTCAGCAGCTGCATCTTGATCTTCAGCATCCTTATCAACTTCAATTAAAATATGTTTAACTGTTAATTTGTCAGAATAATTATTTTTATAATATTCTTTTAAATCTTTTTCATCAGCATTATCAGCTATAAACTTTTTAACTGCTAGAGTTTTTTTGTAGTCTTTTAATACATAATCATAGAATTCACTTTCTGTATCAATACCATTTAATCCTACATAACTAGCTAAGAAAGTTTTTAAATCTGTTCCATAGTAGTCAGCATATTCTTTATAATAATCAACTACATTTTGTACATATTTTTTATCATCATCTGTAATTTTAACTTCTTTATCAGCAATATAACTATCAATAATATTAATTAATGCATCAGTACCATAAGTTGCTTTTAACTCTTGATATAAATCATTAGTAGTTATTGTTTTACCTGAAACTTTAGCAATTACATTATTACCACTTTCTTTTAAAGTTATAGTAGCATCTTCACCATATTTTTCACTTAAAAGTTTTTGAACATCTTTTAAAGTAACATTTTTACCATCTACAGTAGCAACAACTTCTTTAGAAGTAGCAATTGTTGGAACTTTTTTAGTGCATAATACAAGAATTAAAGCAGCTACTAAAATTATAACAGCACATAATGATATAGCAAATGGGGTATTACTCATTATACTGTCTATAAAGTTTCCTTTCTTTTTATTCATTTTTTCTTTTTTTACTTCTACTTTTGGTTCAACAGTTTTAACTTCTTTAACCACTTTAGTAGTAGTATTTTTCTTTGTACCCTTTTTTTTCTTTTCTGGTTCTTTCTTTGGCATAATTTTGCCGCTCCTTTCTAAAAATAAATACGATGTACCCTCATCATACAGTAATATTTTAACAAATTCATATTTAAAATTCAACAGATATGCTCACATTTTTACAAAAATTTCATAGAATACTGTGAAAAGACAAAAAAGGAGGAAAGATTATATGTGTTGTAATTCTGGTGTATCTGGAGCTGCTATCGTTTTAGTATTATTTATTCTTTTAATAATCATACTTGGAGCTTATATTTAGGGAGGTGTTAAAATGAGTACAAACAATCCTTGTAATACAACTGTTGAAACAACAAAATGTTGTAGAAATAATAGTGGATTCGTTATAATAATAGTATTATATATATTATTAGCTATAATTATTGGATCTTGTTTATATTAGAAAAGAGGTTAACCTCTTTTTTTAATTATTAAGTTGTGTTATAATGATTTAGGTGATAAAATGGTATATTTAGATTATAGTGCGACAACAAAAACAAGTGATGAAGTGTTAGATAGTTTTGTTGCTGCTTCAAAAAAATTTATAGGAAATCCTAATTCGTTGCACAAATTAGGTGTGGATGCTAAAAATATAATAGATCAAGCAACAACACAAATAGCGCATCTACTTAATGTTAAAGAAAATGAAATTATTTATACAAGTGGGTCAAGCGAATCAAATAATTTAGCTATAAAAGGCATAACAGAAAAATATAAAAATAGAGGTAAACATATTATAACAACACCTTTAGAACACTCTTCAATATATGGACCTTTAAATTATTTAACAGATAAAGGATATATAGTAGATTTTGTAAAACTTGATTCTAATGGATTAGTTGATTTAAGTGATTTAGAATCATTAATGAGTGATGATACAATTTTAGTAAGTATAGGTGCAGTAAATAGTGAAATAGGTTTACTTCAACCAATAGATGCTATAGCACGTATAGTAAAAAAATATCCAAAATGTTTCTTTCATTCTGATATGACACAAGCAATAGGTAAAGTTGATATTAGTTTAGAAAATGTAGATTTAGTTAGTTTTTCAGGACATAAATTTTTTGGAATAAAAGGTATAGGAGTATTAATTAAAAAAGAAAAAATTGAATTAACCCCTTTAATACATGGTGGTAAAAGTACTAGTGTATATAGAAGTGGAACTCCATGCCTTCCTTTAATAGTATCAATAAGTAAAGCACTTAGATTAGCACTTGAAGATATAGATAATAAAGAAAAGAAAGTAAAAAAATTAAATAAATATTTAAAAGATAATTTAAGTAAATATGAGAAAGTTCATATAAATAGTAATGAATATTGTATACCTCATATACTAAATTTAAGTGTCGTAGGAGTAAAGCCTGAAACTATGCTACATGCTTTAGAACGTTATGAAATATATATATCAACTCAAAGTGCTTGTTCATCAAGTAACACATCTTCACGTGCTGTACTTTCTTTAACACAAGATGAATCACTAGCTACATCAAGTATAAGAATAAGTATATCTTATATAACTACAGAAAAAGAATTAGAATATTTCCTAAAATGTTTTGATGAGTGCTACAAAGAGTTAACATGTTTAAAATAGAACATCCTATAATAAAAGCAACAGAATTAGCGCATTATAAAGATATATATCAAAAAGATTATATAGATAATTATAGCTTTTCTGATGAAGTTATAGATTTATATAATTGTCTTGAAATATCAGAATCAAAGTTTAATAAGATTACTTTTAAAGAGTTAGAAATAAATGGTGTAAGTTTACTTGATATAGTATTTGATTCTTGTGATTTATCTAATTTGACATTTATAAATAGTAGTTTTTTTAGAATAATATTTAAAAATTGTAAGTTAGTTGGTACAAGTATTATTGATAGTTCAATTGAAAATATAGAAATCATAAATAGTAATTTAAGTTTATTAAATTTATCAGATTGTAAAATAAAGAACGTTTCAGTTAAAGATTGTAGTGCTAAAGAATCATCTTACTTAAATATAAAATTTAGCAATATAGAATTAAGTAACGTAAATTTTAGAAATAGTGAAGTTTTAAATACCAAGTTAAAAGATATAGATTTATCAGATTGTAATATAGAGAATATTAATATTAATTTGAGTGATTTAAAGGGTGCTACTATAAATTGTTATCAAAGTATGGATTTAATAAATTTATTAGGAGTAAAAATAAAGGAGTAGGTTATGAAAATAATAAAAATAGATGCTGTGTGGTGTATGAGTTGTTTGATTATGAAATCTAGGTTAAATGATGTAATAAAAAATTCGGATATAGATATTTTAAGCCTTGATTATGATACAGATGATATAGATAAATATAATGTAGGTGATGTGCTTCCTATTTATATAAAATATAAGAATGATAAAGAAGTAGAAAGATTAATAGGGGAACATAGTAAAAATGAATTAGAAAGGTTTTTGGAATTATAATGAAAAAGTTTTTATTTAGTATAGTATTAATGTTTTTATGTATTCCATTTGTAAGCGCTAAAGTAAATGTATATTTATTTCATAGTAGTTCTTGCCCACATTGTAAAGAAGAAATTGAATATTTAAAAACATTAGATGAAGAAGTTAATGTAAAATATTATGAAGTTGGTACTTATTCTAATTTACTTAGTAAAGTAAGAGATAAGATGAATATTAAAGAGGCTTCAGTTCCACTTACTATAATTGGAAGTGATTATGTAATTGGATATAGTAAGGATATAAAAAATAGCATTGATAATATGATTAGCTCATATCAAGAAAATGATCATTGTGATGTTGTTGATTCTATTATTAAGGGTGAAGATATAAACTCTTGTCTTGAAATAAATGATGGTATATATAAGAGTAGCGAAGATAAAATTTTAACTATATTTGGTCATGATATAAAATTTAATGCTAAAAATGTATCATTACCACTTATTTCTATAATAATAGGTTTTATAGATGGATTTAATCCATGTGCTATGTGGGTATTAGTATTTTTAATAACAATGTTATTTAATATGCAAAATAGAAAGAAAATGTGGATATTAGGACTTACATTTTTAGTTACATCTGCACTTGTTTATTTAATATTCATGTCTGGAATATTAGTAATAGCAAATTCTTCTATTGGTGCTTATTTCAAGTATTTGATAGCTTTAGTAGCACTCGTAGGTGGAATAATTAATTTAAATAGTTTTAAAGATAGTATTAAGCAAAATGTAGGCTGTCAAGTAACTGATAAAAAGAAGAAGAACAAAATAATAGAAAAAATTAAAAGTATAGTATCAGAAAAACATTTTTTAATAGCGCTTTTAGGTATTATGTTACTTGCTGTTTCAGTAAATTTAGTAGAACTTGCATGCTCTGCTGGGTTGCCAGCTATGTTTGTTGAAATATTATCACTTAATAATTTAAAAAGTTTTGAATATTCAATGTATATGCTATTATATATTGTTATGTTTATGATAGATGATATTGTAGTATTTATAATAGCTATGACAACACTAAAGGTAACTGGTATATCAAATAAGTATACTAAGTATTCACATTTAGTAGGTGGTATTATAATGATTTTAATAGGTATTCTTATGATATTTAAAGTAGATTGGTTAATGTTTAATTTTTAACCAATTTTCTTTACATATTTTTATGTAAACTATATAACAAATTTCTCTATATACTTGACAACGTAAGTTATAGATTTGCTATAATTAGAGTATAAAAAGGATATTATATGGAGATGATTATATGGAAAAGATGATTGGTACACAGTTAAGTAATGATATACAAGATGAGATAAGGATTAGTATAAAGGGATGTATAATAAGACCTTCAGTTGCAGTCATACAAGTAGGTGATGATGAGGCAAGTAATTTATATATCAAAGCAAAAGAAGATGCTTGTAATAAGATAGGGATATATTTTAGATATTATAAATTTGAAGATGGAACTCCTGAACTTACTATAATAAATAAGATAAAAGAATTAAATAATGATGATTATGTAAATGGAATTATGATACAACTTCCATTACCAGAGAAGTATAATGAAAAAAGATTACTTAATACTGTTATTAATAGTAAAGATATAGATGGTCTTACTGATATAAATATAGGTAGACTTATAAGTGGTAGAAAATCTATAATGCCTTGTACTGTCCAAGCTATTTTAACTCTTTTAAAAGAGTATAATGTAGATATTGAAGGTAAAGAGGTTGTTATAGTAGGTAAAGGAAAATTAGTTGGTAGGCCACTAATTAATGCTATGTTAAATGAGGGTGCTACAGTAACAGTTTGCCATTCTAAAACAGCAGATTTAAAAAAACATACAAAAGAAGCTGATATATTAATAAGTGCTGCAGGAGTACCTAATTTAATTACTGAAGATATGGTTAAAGAAGGTGCTGTTGTAATAGATGTAGGGTGCACTTTAATTGATGGTAAAGCACATGGTGATGTAGATTTTGATAAAGTAGCAAAAAAAGCATCATTAATAACACCTATACCTGGTGGAGTAGGTCCTATGACAGTTGCCATGTTTTTAAAAAATGTAATTATGTGTTATAACAATAAAAAATAAGTAAAATTAATTACTTATTTTTTTCGTATATTATAGGTTTTTGCTTAAATTCTTTTTCAATAAATTCTTTTTTATTTATAATATTTTTATTAAGAGATAAAATATTATTTATTTTAAAATCTAATTTTAAATATTTAGGATCAAAAGTAGTTAGTAGTGGTATATCTATAGTTTTTTTAATTTTATTTAAAATATTTTTCCCTTTAGAAGAAAAACCAAGTACCCTTATATATTCTAGTTCCATATTAGTATATTCAATTTTCTCTAAAGAAAACAAAATAATAATAAGTGCTCTTTTAATTCTATTATATGTATATCTTTTTGTTTTAATATTATTAATAAGTTCATCTAAGTTATTAGAATCATTAATGAATTTCTTTATTCTATTTTGTAAAATATTATCGATTCCTTGATATTTAGTTAAATCATCTTCAGTTATTATTTTATATTTCATATAGCTAAAATAATCGTCTAAAAATATAGGATTTTTTATAAATTCATAAGAATATTTTGGAATGTATTTTTTAATACTTTTATTATTTCTTAGTAGCTCTCTTATACTTGTAGCGCTCGTTATTTTACCTTCTATTTTTTTTGAATTATAATTATTAGTTCTTTTTATAGTAATGGGATTAATATCGTAATTATTTTTAATTATTTCTTTAACATACGAAAGTCCTAATAAATCATTTGGAGTATTTATTGTAGTTTTTGAAAACATACTTAGTGCTTTTGACATAGCAGTTGGATAATTTAATCCTTCATCTAAATATTTTTTAACTATATTATCATACTCTTTGTTATTAAGTTGAATATTGGCAAGATTTTTTAGTAATTCTACATCATTAGATTCACTTCCAAAAACAATAGTATCGCATCCAAGCTTATTTAAAATACCAATAGCTCCTTTACTAAACCAATCTGCACTTTGTATATATTTTATTGGAAGTTCAACAACTAAGTCTACATTAGATTGGAGTGCTACAAAAGTTTTATCCCATTTACTATAAACACTTAAATCTCCTCTTTCAGTTATAGGCCCTGATAATACTAATATTATATTAGAATTTGGGTACATCTCTTTTATTTTTTTTAAATGATATAAATGTCCATAATGAAATGGGTTATATTCAGCAATTATTCCTATATTCATGTCATCACCAGAACTAATATATCACAAAAATTACAAAATAAATACATGATAATTTTAAAAAAGTGACAAAATTCTTTCATATTTCTATACTATAATTAAACTAGAAAGGAGGAAGTATGAATTTAAAAATAGTAGGTTATGATTGCAGCAATGGTATTAAACTTAGAAAAAATATACTTAAGATAAATGACTATAACATTAACTTAGAGCTATTAAACGGAAGTAATTATGAAAAAAAATACAATATAAAAAATATTCCAGCACTTATTATAAATGATAAAGTAGTAAGTGAAGGAAAAGTTTTAAATGAAAGAGAAATTGTTAGAATGATTAAAGTTTTAAGTTAAAACTTGCATTTTTTAAGATAAACATATATAATGGTACAGGAATGGGTGATAACATGAATTATGATTTAGTTAGACTTAACAATAATATTGTAAGAAGTATACCTATAAGTGCTATATACTCTTTTAATAAAGAAGAGATGAGTGGTACTGATTTGATAAGTTTAAATGATGTTTTAATTGAAGGTGAACTTTTTAAAAATAGTTTAGGTAATATAGAACTAGATTGCAATGTTAAAGGCGTAATGGTACTACCATGTGCAATTACATTAAAGCCTGTTAATTATCCATTTGATATACATATAAGTGGAGAATTGGATGAATTGTGTGAAAATTTAGAAGAAAATAACAAAAATTTTCGAAATTCTATTGATATTTTGCCAATAATATGGGAAAATATATTAATGGAAATTCCTTCTCGTGTTGTTAGCGATGATATTAAAGATTCAGATCTTAATCTTAAAGGTGATGGATGGAGCTTTACAACAAGTGAAGAAAAAAATCAAAGTCCACTTAGTGAACTTATGGATATGATTGATGAATAGTGAGGTGAAATAAATGGCTGTACCATTTAGAAAAGTAAGTAATACTAGAGGTAGAAAAAGAAGAACACATTACAAAATTGAAGAAAATGCAACTGTAAAATGCCCAAAATGTGGTGCTGAAGTAAGACCACATAGAGTATGCTTAGCTTGTGGAACTTACAAAGGTAAAGATATAGTAAAAACAGAAGAAACTAAATAGTTTCTTTTTTTGCAAGCGGGGTGAATTATGAAAAAATTAAAAACATTACTAGTATTTGTTTTAATTATTCTTTGTTGTGCATGCAACTCATCAACTTTAACAAGTGATGAATTTAAAAAGAAATTAAGAGATAATGATTTTTATGTTGTAAGTACCATAAATCAATTTGAAAATTATGAATATATAAAAGAATCTTTTATAGCAACCAGTCATGATAAAGATTATAGCATAGAATTTTATATATTATCTAGTGAAGATGCTGCAGATGAATTTTTTAACGCAAATAAAGATTTATTTGAAGCAGAAAGAACAGAAGATTGTATATATAAAGATAAAAAAAATAAATATAGTTTAACAACAGATACAGAATATAAAGCATTATCAAAACGTGAAAATACAGTAATTTATGTAAATGTTAAAAAAGAATATAAAAATGAAGTAAATAAATTAATTAAAAAAATAGGGTATTAAAATTTAAAAAAATGTGATATAATCAACTTAATTGAAGAAGAGACTCAGTAATTATTTTAATGGTAAAAAGAGATTTAGTGGGTGTTGAAAACTAAACAAGTTAAAATAGTGAAATACCTTTCAAAACGGTTACGCGTTATAGTATCAAGATAATAAATATTATGAAATAGGGTGGTACCACGGCATAAATCGTCCCTATGTTTATAATATTTTTTTAGTTATTGGAGGATTTATGATTAAAAAATTAATATTTGATGTAGATAATACCTTAATAGATTTTCCTAAGGAGTATGTTAGAGGTTATCAAGAAGTATTAGATAAAAATAATATAAAAAAAAGTTTTATAGATTTATATAATGCTCTTGGTAAATATGAGACTTGTGGATTATATAAGTATTACAAAATAGAAGATGTACTAAATTTGATAAATAAAGAGTTGGGTTTAAATTTAGATAAAAAATTTAGTGATGATTATTTTAAAATGTATGATAATTTAATTACACCTGTTTCAGATAGTACAATAAAAACTTTAGAATATTTGAGTAAAAAATATGAACTTGTAGTGCTTTCTAATTGGTTTACAAAGTCACAAGAGAATAGACTAAGAAAAGCAGGACTATTAAAGTATTTTACTAAAGTATATGGAACAGATATTGTTCCTATGAAACCTTTAGAAGATAGTTTTTTAAGTGTAGTTGGTGATTTAAAGGTAGAAGAGTGCGCTATGATAGGTGATAATTTTGATGTTGATATAAAAGTACCTTATGAACTTGGAATGAATGTGTTTTATTTAAATAAGGATGGAATTAAGGTACCAAATATTACTACAATTAAAAGTATAGATGAATTAAAGGAGATGTTATAATGGAAATAAATAAATATATAGATCATACTAATTTAAATAATACGGCTGTATTAAAAGATATAGAAAAATTATGTAACGAGGCAATTAAATATGGGTTTGCTAGTGTTTGTGTTTATCCATATTATGTGCCATTAGCATCTAGTCTACTAAAAGATACTAATGTTGATGTATGTACTGTTGTTGGTTTTCCAAGTGGTATGAGTACAAAAGAAGTAAAAGTATTTGAAGCAATAAATGCAGTTGAATTAGGTGCAGATGAAATTGATATGATAATAAATATTTCAGCACTTAAAAATAAAGATTATGAATATGTAAAAGAAGAGATAGAAGAAATAAGAGATGCTATAGATGGGAAAGTCTTGAAGGTAATAATAGAAACTTGCTTATTAACAAAAGAGGAAATAATAAAAATGACTGAAATTTGTAATGAGACATTTGTTAATTTTATAAAAACAAGTACTGGATTTAGTAAATATGGTGCACGTAAAGAAGATGTAGAACTTATAAAAGAACATAAAGGAGAAGTTCTAGAAATAAAAGCAAGTGGTGGAATAAAAAGTTACAAAGATGCATGTGATATGATTAAAGCGGGCGCTACTAGAATAGGAACAAGTAGTGGAGTTAAAATAATGGAATGTAATGGTGATGATGATTGTAATTGCGATTGCTGTGATTGTAAGGAGGAGAGTTAATATGACATTATTTGAAGATTTAAAATGGAGAGGATTAATTAAAGATATAAGTTCTCCAGATTTAGAAAAAAAATTAAATGAAGAAAAGTTAACTTTTTATATAGGAACTGACCCTACTGCAGATAGTATGCATATAGGACATTTTTCAAGTTTCTTAATAGCAACTCGTTTAGCTAAATATGGACATAAACCAATATTGTTAATAGGGGGTGCTACAGGACTTATAGGAGATCCTAAACCATCTAAAGAACGTCAAATGATAACTAAAGAACAAGTTCAACATAATGTTTTAGGATTAACTAAACAAGCAAAAGAAATATTCGGGTTTGAAGTAGTTAATAACTATGATTGGACTAAGGATATAAGCATACTAGATTTTTTAAGAGATTATGGTAAATATATAAATGTTAATTATATGTTAGATAAGGATATAATTAGTAGAAGACTTGAATCTGGAATTACATTTTGTGAATTTGCTTATACATTACTTCAAGGAATGGACTTTGTTCATTTGTATGAATCTAGGGGAGTAACTCTTCAAGTTGCTGGATCAGACCAATGGGGTAATATTACAACTGGAATAGAATTAGCCCGTAAAAAGTTAGATACTGAACTTTATGGAATGACAATGCCACTTGTATTAGATGCTAACGGAGTTAAATTTGGAAAAACAGAAGGTAATGCATTATGGCTTGATAAAAATAAAACTTCTAGTTATGAATTATTCCAATATTTAATAAATACTAGTGATATATGTGTTATAGATTATTTAAAAAAATTAACATTTTTAACAAAAGAAGAAATAGAAGAAATAGAAAAAGAACATTTAGCTTGTCCTGAAAAAAGAATTGCACAAAAAACATTAGCAAAAGAAGTTATAACATTTTTACACGGTGAAGAAGAATTTTCACATGCTTTAAATATGAGTGAAGCTTTATTTAGTGGAAATGTTAAAGGATTGACGAAAGAAGAAATAGAATTATGTTTTAAGGGTGTTCCTTCATTTTCTATTGATGATGATATTTGTCTAATAGATTTATTAGTAAATAATGATATAGCAAAATCAAAAAGGGAAGCTCGTGAATTTATATCAAGTAAAGCAATATCAGTAAACGGTGATGTAGTTACAGATGAGAATTACTTAATTAATGAAGATATTGCTATTGATAATAAGATAGTTGTCATAAGAAGAGGTAAAAAGAAATATTATTTAGGAACTATTAAATAGTTCTTTTTATTTGTAAATGTTGACAAAAAGCATATAATGTGTTATCATAATTCACATCTAAATGAGGGGGAGTCGCTTATGTACGAAGAAAGAAAAGAAAAATTTTCATTTAAAAGTTTTTTCCTAACATTATTATTAGTATTATTATTTGTATTTTTAATGTTATGGATTTTTCCCACCAAATGGGACCTAGATAAAAAATATGGTAATTTTGATTTAGAAAGATTATCAGTTTTATATGATGAAGTATTCGCAAATAATGTAGGGCGTATGAAAGAGGCCGCTATAGGTTATTTTACAGATGAGAGAATGCCTCAAGTAGTTGGTGAGAGTAAAAAATTAACATTACGTGAAATGTATGATTTACATTTAGTTTTAAAAATGAAAGATAAAAATGGTAAAGAATGTAATGCTGATAGATCTTACGTTGAAATGACAAAGTATACTGAAGAGTATAGATTAAAGGTTAATTTAAGTTGTGGTGATGTTGAAGATTATATAATTGTATATCTTGGATGTTATTCTTATTGTAAAGGTGGAGTTTGTGAGAAACAAATTACTACACCAAGTGAAACAACAAAAAGAGAAGAAGAAAAATATAATCCAACACCAACTCCAAATCCAGATAAATACAGCTGTCAAGTTGTAAGTGGTAAATATTATGATAAGAATGGTATAGTGGTAAGTAAAGAAGAGTATGATAAATCTTGTGGTGAAGATAATCCACCAATTAATAAAAAATATTTATATGAATATAAATTTATTAAGGAAGATTGTACTACTTGTAATGCATGGTCTAAATGGCAAAAAGATAAAGTAACTAGTGATGAAAATACTAAGGTAGAAACAAAAACTGAAAAAGAAGTTGTTAAATATAATGAAGTTAAAATTCAAGCTTCTACTAAGATAGAAACGATTAAGAAAGAAGTTACAGAAAAATACATTAGTGGTTACAGCACAAAATTAGTAAAAGTTGGAACTAAGGATGTTAAAGTTGGAACAACAACAGAAAAATATACTGAAAATGTAGTAGTAGGGCAGGTAGAAGAAGAAACAGATGAAATTGGAACAGGAACTTTATCACAAATACCTGCAAATACATCTACCGTTAAATATAAAATAATTAGTACAGATACAATTAAGACTTGTTCTTATTGTGAAGATGAAACAATGTATACTTGGAGAAAATATTTAATAAAAGATGTATATGACGTAGTTGAAAAAACTAGAGAAAAAGATGTATATCAAACTATTGATGTATATCAAGAACAAGAGGTACCAGTTTATGGTTATAGAACTGTAGAGAAGGTAGAGGAAATAAAAACTCCAATTTATGAGACTATCAAAATCCCAGTTTATGAAAACGTTACATATTATAGATATAAAAAATGTAAAACAGAAAAAGGATTTACTGATATAAAATGGTCAAATACCAAAGTTGATACTGCTTTAATCGGTAAGGGATACAAATTTACTGGAAATGTAAAGGAAGTATAAAAAAGTGTTTTTTAACACTTTTTTTGCCGCTTTGTGTTTGACAAAGATACTTGTTATGTGTTACTATATTTATAGTAGAATAGAGTCAATATAGGAGGTGAACTATGAAAGATGCATATATTTTTGATTATGTAAATGAGAATGAGTTTAAAAAGCTTGAAAGATCAATAAAGAAGTATAATATGCTTGCTTATAAAAAGCTTTATTTTGAATACTATCCCTCATTGAAAGAAGGAAAGCTTTTAGGTAAGGTTATTTCTACAAATCAATCAAATAATACTATTACATATGAGCTTAAATTACCTACGGATGCTATGTTTTCTAAAGTTCACGGAGATATAAAATTATATTATATAGTTTATGAAAACGAAAAAATCGTTATGTTAGACAAATTCGAGCCTCACGAAATATTAAGTGAGGGACATGCTTCTGAACTTGTCACTTATAAGGGAGTAATGGTTTCAAAGCAACATGCTGAAAAAGATATGTTTAAGATAAACCTATTAAATATGATACAAAAATAAAAAGCTATTATGCTTTTTTATTTTAAAAAATTTTTGTCATTAGCATAATTTTCTTTTTTTATTGTGTAATTAATCAGTTATTTTTAATAAGTGGTATTAAAAGTGTATTATATTAATATATATCAATTGTGCGAATGCAAACTAGATTATTTTATTTTTTGAATATTTTTTTAAAAAAGTATTGCAAGTTACAAAAATATATGATATATTAAATAAGTCGATGGATCTTTAGCTCAGTTGGTTAGAGCATCCGGCTCATAACCGGGCGGTCGTAGGTTCGAGTCCTACAAGATCCACCATTTTTTGTGCGAGCGTGGCGAAATTGGCAGACGCACTAGACTTAGGATCTAGCGCCGCAAGGCATGGGGGTTCAAGTCCCTTCGCTCGCACCAAAAAGTAAACAAATTCTTTGAAGTATAATTCAAAGAATTTTTATATAAATTCTCGAACCTACGACCGCCCGTTTTTTGAGCCTCTACCAAGTTTCGATTATGTATAAAAAAATTCAAAAAATAAACATTAAAAATATCAAAATTTGCACAAAGTAGTAAGTAAAAATTAATAAATTGAATTAACCGTAAAGGTTAATTTTTTGGCATTTTAAGGAAAATAATAAAAATTATAAATCAATGTAAGGAGGTAAATTAATGAAAAATGAGAAATATGATAATTTGATTAATAATTTTAAAATAATTTCTAAAAAGGGTTGGTTAAAGACTGTCGCAACTAACACAAGTGGTGTGGGTCTTACATTTGAAAGGCAATTAAATAAACAACCAGATAGCTTGTTTTTTCCAGATTATCGTGGCACAGAAATAAAATGTACTACTAGATACAGCAGATATCCTATAACACTCTTTTCACTTGCTTTTGACGGCCCATCATTGTATGAGATGAATAACCTTTTACAAAAATATGGAAAAAATGATAGAAAATATAAAGATAAGAAAACATTGATGGCAAATTTAAAAATTAACAATCCAACTCTTGTTAATGATAAATATTTTTTTGAATTAAAACTTGATTATAACAGCAAAAAATTACTTCTTGTAGTATACGACGTTGATTTTAATGTTCTAGAAAATGAAGTATTCGTAGATTTTGATACCATTAAAACACATTTAGAGGTTAAATTATCATCTTTAGCACTCGTATATGCTAGTAAAAAAGTGATTGATGGAATAGACCACTATAGATATTATAGTTTAAATATATATGAACTTATTTCTTTTGAAAAATTTCTTCATTTACTTGAAAATAATATTATTAATGTATCAATAGAAGGAAGAATTTCAAGAAGTGGTTTTAAAGAAGGTAAAAATAGAAATAAAAATTTAGTATTCAAAATACCAAAAGAGAATATATCTGATTTATTTTGTTTAATATATGAAAAGGACATGGACAAAATCAAAAACAACTGTTTAGATTTTACAGTATTTAACATATAATGAAATATAAGACAACATTAGTTTCTATAATATATAGCAATATTGACAATTTATCATTATTGTGATAATATATACCTCAACTAAGGGGGATTTAGTATGAAATTAAAAATAAATGAAAAATTAATAAAAAAAATGTTTGCTACAGCTTCTGCATCAATTATACTTTTAAGTGGATTTAGTGGATGTAGTAAAAAGAACAGTAGTAAAAATGAATATGTTGCATCTACAAGTTCAAGTATATCATCAACATTTCCTAGCTTAAATGATGATTTAGTATTAAACTCATCTTTAATGATTAGATTATACGATTTAACTTATAAAGATAGTGAAGGTAAAACTAATATAGATGAGTTAGCTAAATACAAGGCAAGAATAGATGCTGATAATATGATTAGTGATTTTAATTCTTTTCTAGATACTTTAGAACAAGCAATGTTAGATCAACAAAATATGATATCAATAAGTTCTATTTGCGATAAGGATGACACTATTATATTATCTAAGATAGAGTTATTAACTTCAAACATAATAGAAGCAAGCAAATCAAATAATAAAAATGAAGTAGTATCTAACTTTGATACATTATATAAATTATTTGTTCTTGAAGATAAAGTTAATTTTGATGGATTAGAATTTGAAGTAAGAGATTTAAGTTATACATCACGTGCTATAGCCTCAGCATATGCTCGTGTTGGTGCTAACTTTGCTTCTAAATTTGTAGCAAAAGATAAGTTAGAAAAAATTGATAAGAGAACAAATAATCAAAATAACAAAGCTTACATAAAAGAAACATTATCTATCGCACAAGAAAAGATGGAAGAAAAATCTGAAATAGATGTAGTTTCAAGTATCAATGAAAAATATGATTTAGCTGGATCAATTATAAAAGTAAATTCAAATGTTCAAAATAATAAAAATTTAGTTAATTATATTAATTTAAGATATTTAGTTTCTGATAAAGTTTCTTATAAAGATTTTAGAGAAATAGTTGAAGATTATAATGAAAATGATGTAAATAATACAATCTTATTAATAGATTCTATAGGTCAATATAATGCTAATAACTCTAATAATATTATTGTTTTATCTAATTTACTTTTAGATAATTATAAAGAAACTAAAAGTGGAAAAGTAGATGCTATAGCTCTTGACTTTGTTCAATTTAACACAATTAAATTATCTAAAGATATAGAAAGTGGAAAAATTAAAACAATGTCTGATTTAGAGATAAATCCTTATTACAAAAATTTATTTAAATATACTACAAAACAAAACTTTGTTCATAAGGTAAATGGAGAAAGTAAAACCATAGTATGGCAAGAGATAAGTGATAATGTTAATTTTGTAAATTACGAATTAATAAACTATACATTTAACAAATTGTCTGATATAAAAGAACTTTCTACTGTTTTAGATAAATCAAATACTAATTTATTAGAATCTATTCAATCTTTACAAAACACTATAATGGGTGAATGTAAAAAAATAGATTCTGGTGAATATGTAAAAACAAAATAGGTGTGATTATTCACACTTTTTTGTTAATATAATAAATATGTATGATATAATTAAATAGGAAGTGATTTTATGAAGTTTTATAATACTTTAACTCGATCTTTAGAAGAGTTTGTACCAAATAATAAAAATGAAGTTACTATGTATACTTGTGGTCCTACTGTTTATCATTATGCGCACATTGGAAATTTAAGGACTTATATAATGGAAGATATATTAGAAAAGACTTTAAATTATATAGGCTATAATGTAAAAAGATGCATGAATATAACTGATGTTGGTCATTTATCTAGTGATGCTGATACTGGTGAGGATAAAATGTTGAAGGGTGCTAAGAGGGAGCACAAATCTGTTCTTGAAATTGCTAAGATGTATACTGATGCATTTAAGAGTGATTGTAATAAATTAAATATTAAATGGCCATCTCTTGTAGTACCTGCAACTAGCATGATTGATGATTATATAGAGTTTATTAAAAAACTTGAAAATAATGGTTATGCATATTTTAAAGGTGGCAATGTTTATTTTGATACATCTAAATTAAAAAATTATTATGTTTTAACAAATCATACAGATTCCTCTTTAAAAGAAGCAGTAAGAGATGATGTTGAAGTTGATCAAAATAAAAAAAATAAAAACGACTTTGTTTTATGGTTTACAAAATCTAAATTTGATTCACAAGAATTAAAATGGGATTCTCCATGGGGAGTTGGATATCCTGGATGGCATATAGAGTGTTCTTGTATTTCACTTAAAAATTTAGGTGAATATTTAGATATTCATTGTGGTGGCGTTGATAATATATTTCCACATCATACAAATGAAATAGCGCAAACTGAAAGTTATATAGGCCATAAATGGTGTAATTATTGGTTTCACCCAGAACATTTAAATGATGAAACTGGTAAGATGAGTAAATCTAAAGGAGAGTTTTTAACTGTATCCTTATTAGAACAAAAGGGCTATAATCCTTTAAGTTATAGATTTATGTGTTTGCAATCTCATTACCATAAGCAACTACTATTTAGTTTTTCTGCTCTTGATAGTTGTGCTAATACTTATAATAAAATTTTAAGTAGAATAAAAGATATAAATAAGGATGATAGTTTAATTAATTATAGTGAAGTAGAGGAGTATAAGAAAAAATTCACTGATGCATTAACTAATGATTTAAATACTGCAAATGCTATAACAGTACTTTATGATGTGTTGAAAAGTAATTTAAATAATAATACTAAACTTTATTTAATAGAAGATTTTGATAAAGTTTTAAGTTTGAATTTGTTAGATAAAAAAGAGATAGATTCAGAGTTGTTAAAGTATATTAATGAGAAAATAGAAGAAAGAAAACAAGCTAAGATTGATAAAAACTATGAATTAGCAGATAGTATTAGACAAGAGTTAAAGGATAAAAATATTATTATTAAAGATACTAGGGAAGGCACTTCATTTGAAATAATATAATAAAAAAGCAAGTTTGTAATTATATTTACTAAAACTTGCTTTTTTTCTATTCTACTGTTACAGATTTTGCTAAATTTCTTGGCTTGTCAATATCACAATTATTTAATTTTGCTACTTCGTATGCTAATAATTGTAAAGGGATAATTGTTAATATTGGTTGTAGTTCATAATCAATTTTTGGTATTTTTATCAACTCATCATAGAAGCAATCTGAAACATCACTATTAGTTATAAATATTACATAAGCACCACGTGCCTTTACTTCTTTTATATTACTTATGGTTTTTTCAAGTAAATTGTCATCAGTACAAATAGCTATTACTGGTGTATTTTTTTCTATAAGTGATATTGTTCCATGTTTTAATTCTCCTGCTTGATAAGCAGTACTGTTTATATAAGAAATTTCTTTTAGTTTAAGTGAACCTTCCATGCAGATGGCATAGTCTATTCCTCTACCTATAAAGAATATATTTTTATTGTTATATATAGATTTTGCTAATGGCACATAATTTTTATTAATTAATTCTTTTAGATAGTTATATATTTTATTTACATCTATATCTTTTTTCTTTTTAGCTAATTTATTTGCGATAATTGCAAATACTGTTATTTGTGCTAAATATGCTTTTGTTGTAGCAACTGCTATTTCGCATCCGGCACACGTGTATATTACATATTTTGATTCGCGTGCTATAGATGATTCTTTGACATTTACAATGCTTAATGTATCAATATTTTTATCTTTAACCATTTTTAATGATGCAAGTGTGTCTGCAGTTTCACCTGATTGTGATACAAATATTACAAGAGTATCTTTTGTTAAAAAGTTGTTTTTGTATCTATATTCACTAGCAACTTCTACATATACAGGTATCATAGCATCTCTCTCAATTAAGTATTTTCCAATTAATCCAGCATGATAAGCAGATCCACATGCAACTATATGTATTGCACTATACTTTAAAAAGTTTATGTTTCCTAAAATTGTTGTTTCAATTGTATTTTTAAACACATCTGCTTCTTCGTTTATTTCTTTTAACATATAATGTTCATATCCACATTTTAAAGCTTCTGTACTATCTCCTTTAAAAGTTAATATTTTTTTGTTTACTTCTTTTAAATTTGTATCAAAAACTTTAATATCATTACTACTTATTTTAGCAATCTCTAAGTCTTCTAATATTATATATTTGTTAGTATATTTTAATATAGCAGGTACGTCTGATGCAATGTAATTCTCTTGAATGCCTTGTGCTACTATAAGTGGACTTGAGTATCTAACTGCATATAAATGATTTAAATCATCACTACATATTATTCCAAGTGCATATGATCCCTTAAATATCTTTGTTATTTTGTTTAATGTTTTTAAGATATCTTTCTCAGTCTTATATATATAATCTATATATGCACATGCAATTTCTGTATCTGTTTGACTTTTAAATTTATAATTATTTTTTATAAGTTCATTTTTGAGTTCAATATAATTTTCTATTATACCGTTATGAACTATAGTGAATTTTCCTACTGTATGTGGGTGAGAATTTATTTTACTAACACCCCCATGTGTTGCCCATCTAGTATGTCCTATTGCTAAATTAGATTTTATATTTTTATCTAATTTTTCCTTCAAATTTATGATTCTTCCTTTTTCTTTTATTGTTTTTATTGAATTATTTGATACGAATGCTATTCCAGCAGAATCATATCCTCTATATTCTAAAGATTCTAAGCCATTTATAACTACTTTAATGGCATTTTCTTTTTTTCCTATATATCCTGTGATTCCACACATATTTTTTCCTCCATTTGTATGACGATATATTTTTTGTTGTAATTTTGATTTTACTTTTTGTAATATATCTATCGATTCAAAAAACCGTAGTAACATCCGCCGAATATTCGATAATTACTAATCCTCGTTAACCTTTAGGTCTGGCGCTAGATAAAATCATTCCTCCAGTTGACTTTTTATCTTTACTAATAATTATACACTAAAAAATATATTTGGTGAAAGAATATGAGTTAATTTTTTTATTTATGTGTAAACTATATAAATTTACTATAAATTCATAAAAGTTAATTAAAAGAATGTAAAAGCATTTATTTTTTTTTCAATTTATAGTAAAATTATAATGATAGAGGTGGGTAAATGGGAATATTTGATAAGTTTAAAAATATTTTTAAAAAAGAAGAAGTTAAAGATGTAGAAATTTATGATAAGGGTCTTGAAAAATCTAGACGTGAATTTACAAATAAAATAAATATTTTAAATCAAAAATATAAGAAAGTAAGTAATGAATATTTTGAATCTTTAGAAGAAATTCTTATAATGGCTGATATAGGTGTATCTACAGTAATGGAATTTATTGATAGATTAAAACGTCGTGTTAAGCATGAGAATATTATTAATAGTGAAGATTTAAAAGAAGTTATAATAGATGAAATGTTTATAATTTATGTTAATAATGAAATAGTTGTTAATAAGATTAATTATAATCCTTCTGGTCCAACTGTTGTTTTATTTGTTGGTGTAAATGGTGTTGGTAAGACAACTACTATTGGAAAGATAGCAAATAAACTTAAAAAAGAGGGTAAGAAGGTTATGATGGTTGCTGGTGACACTTTTAGGGCAGGCGCTGTTGAACAATTAATTGAATGGGGCAAGAGAACCGATACTAAGGTTGTAGCAAGTACTTCAACTGATCCTTCTAGTGTTGTTTATGATGGACTTAATGAAGCTATTAAAGATTCTTATGATGTTGTTTTAATAGATACAGCAGGTAGATTACAAAATAAAGTAAATCTTATGAATGAACTTGAAAAGATGAATAAGGTTATTGGTAAATTAATACCAAACGCACCACATGAGACTTTGCTTGTAATAGATGCTACTACAGGACAAAATGGTATTAGTCAAGCTAAAAGTTTTAAAGAAATAACAAATATAACAGGAATTGTTTTAACTAAATTAGATGGTACAGCAAAAGGTGGTATTGTCCTTGCTATAAAAGAGGCTGTTAATATACCTGTTAAATTTGTAGGACTTGGTGAAAAAGAAGAAGATTTACAAACTTTTGATATAGAAAAATATATCTATGGTTTGTTTAAGGATATGTGAGGTAATTTATGCATACAAAAATAGTAAATTTAAAAGAATATAGTAGCAAAGAAGTAGGACTTTTAGTAGAAGCTATATTAGTTGAAGTTATGATAATATTTGGAGTTATAACTTTAATTAGTAATGCATTCCTACCAGCATTCTATATGATACTTGCCATGATTATGTTTACAATGGCATACAATAATAAGAAATTTTTTAAGAAAAAATATATGACATCAGTATATGTAATAGTTGGTTTATTTATTCTTGTTACTACTTTATTGGAGTATATATTTTAATGGATATACATTACACATATCTTTTTGATTATTATGGTGAATTATTTACAGATAAACAAAAAGAATATTTTGTAAATTATTATTTTAATAATTTAACTTTACAAGAAATAGCAGATAATGCTGGTGTAAGTAAAAATGCAGTTCATAAAAATATAAAAGATATTACTGCTAAGTTAGATTATTATGAGTCTAAATTAAAGTTATATGAAAATAGTAAAAAGATAAAAAAACTAATTGAAAATGTTGATGAAGATTTAAAGAATAAAATAGAAGAATTAATATAGGGAGATTTTATGTTTGGAAAGATAGTGTATATTAGTGATAGTGTAGCGCACATTAGTATCAAGGAAGGTACTCCATTAAATATGGATTTGATGAATATGTATGTTATACTTGAAGATTCATCTAAAAAGATTTTAAGTGAAGTAGTTGATGTATCTAAAGAAATAATTAAAGTAAATTTTTTAGGCGTAATAGAAAATAATAAGTTTACTTTAGGTGTACTTAGAAAGCCAACTTTAGAATCTTCTATTAGAATGATTAATGAGGATGAGTTAGAATTAATAACTGGTCGTGATGAAGAGGGAATGTTTAAGTTAGGTGTAAGTCCACTTTATAATGATAAACCTATATATGTTAATATTAATGATATTTGTAGTAATCATTTTGCTATATTTGGTAATACTGGTAGTGGTAAGTCTTATGGTGTAGCAAGCTTTGTACAAAGTTTATTTTATAATCCAAACTTTAACCCATTTAGAGCTAATTATATGATATTTGATGCATATGGAGAATATCATAATGCTTTTGAAAGGCTTAGTGAAGTAAATCCAAATTATCAATTTAAGTATTATACTACTTCAAAGGAAGATGTTAATGGAGAGCTTATTAGAATACCATTATGGCTTCTTGGCATAGATGATTTTGCCTTGCTTCTTCAAGCAGAAAAACATTCACAACTTCAAATAATTGAGAAGATGATTAAACTTGCTCGTATTATTTCATTTGATAATGAGGATGCTATAAAATATAAAAATCATTTAATAGCTAAAGCTATTCTAGATACTTTGTATACTAATCAGACTGCTAGTAGTAAAAGAAATGATATATTTACAATAATAGCAGGTTGTCAAACAGAACAATTTAATTTGGATGCTCCAATACAAGGGGTAGGTTATGTAAGAAAATTTAGAGAATGCTTTACTATTGATAGAAATGGTGAGTTTACTGAAAATGTATTAATTACTCAGTATATTACAAGTTTTATTGATGAAAAATTAGATAATTATGAAGCTCCTAATGATCATAAATTTGGTATGGATGAATTACAAAAAGCTTTAGATTTTACTCTTATTTGTGATGGATTTTTAAGAAATAATAAATTGTATGATGAAGCTATTACTTTAAAAGTTAGACTTCATTCGATTGCTATAAGTGATGCAAGAGATTATTTTGAATATCCAACTTATGTAACTCTTCCTCAATATGTAGCAAGCTTAGTTGCTAAAAATAATAGAAAATCTCAAATTATAAATTTTAATTTAGAGGATATAGATGATAGACTTGCTAAAACAATAGTTAAGATATATTCTAAGATGTTATTTGATTTTACTAAGCATCTTTCAAATAGAGGTGCAGTACCATTTCATATACTATTAGAAGAATCTCATAGATATGTTCAACAAGATCAAGATAATTTCTTACTTGGTTATAATATATTTGAACGTATAGCAAAAGAGGGAAGAAAGTTCGGACTTATATTAAATTTAGTATCACAACGTCCTGTTGAACTTTCAGAAACAGTTATATCTCAGATAAGTAATTTTCTAATATTTAAAATGACACATCCAAGAGATTTAGAGTATATTAAAAAAATGTTACCTAATATGAGTGCTGAAATAATGGAAAAGCAAAAAAGTTTGCAACCTGGTATGTGCGTAGCTTTTGGTAGGGCATTTAAGGTTCCAATGATTATAAAAATGCCACTTCCAAATCCAGAACCTCATTCAAGTAATGTTAATGTAGTAAATGTATGGCAAGGTAGGTAACTTGCCATTTTACTACAGTAGAAAGTAGTAGATTATATGAAAAAAATAATATTATTTATAATATCTTTTTTTCTTTGTATTAATAAAATATGTGCTATTGAATTAGATATAAATTCAAAAAATGCTTTTGTTTATAATTTAACAGAAGATAGAATTATGTATGAGAAAGATGCTTATAAAGAAACTAGAGTAGCAAGTCTTACTAAGATAATGACTGCTATAATAGTAATAGAAAATAATGATGATTTAAATACTTTAGTTAAAATAAAAGATGAGGATTTAAGGGATATGTATGAATATACAACAATAGGTCTTCAAGAAGGTTATGAAGTAAGTATTAAAGATTTATTATATGGAATACTTGTTAAAAGTGGTAGTGATGCTGTTAATGCTGCAGTTAGAGCTACTACTAAAACAGAAGAAGAGTTTGTAAACTTAATGAATCAAAAAGTACGTGAATTAGGTCTTACTCATACTAATTTTTCTAATCCTGTGGGAAAAGATAAAGATAATTATTCAACTGCATATGATATAACTAAAATAATGGAATATTGTTTGAAAAATAAAACATTTAAAGAAATTATAAGTACTGATTATTACATAATAGATAATTTAGATATAGAGTTTGGAGGTCCTCTTCATTTAAGTGAATCTAAATATGGTATAGATACAAGTATAATAAATGGATCTAAATCAGGATATACTAAAGAAGCAGAATTTTCTTTAGTATCTTATAGTAAAAAAGATGGAGTAACATATATAATTACAACTCTTCATAATTCAGGCTATACCTCATTATTAAGTGATAATTCTTATTTATATCAGTATTTCTTTAATAATTATAGCTATAAAGACTATAATATAAATTTTGATATACCTATAAAAAATGGTAAAACTGATAACTATAATGTTAATATAGATACAAAACTTTATTTAGAAAATGATATAGATCCTACACTTATTACTTATAAATATAGTGGTAAAAATGAGATAAATATATTAATACCAAAAAATTCCACTTTAGGTAAGGTAAGTATTTATTATGATTCGGATTTAATAAAAACAATTAATGTTACATTAAATAAAGATATAGAATATAATGCTAAAGTGTATATTAAAATAGGTACTATTATATTTGTTGTAATAGGAATAATCTTATTTGTTATATTTTTAAAGTGGCAAAAGAAAATTATAAAAAAAATAAAGAAGATTAGAAAAAAGAAACGTACTTCAAAATTAAATAAAGAACAAAAGAAAATGGATAAGTTAGCACTCAAAACAACAACTGCAGCAACAAAACTTATAAAAGAAGAGAATAGTTTAGAAAAAAAATTAAAGATTATTAAAAGTACAACAAATATAAATCTATTCTTTGATACTTTGAAAAGTGTAAATTATACTTCTAGTGATAAAGAGAAATTTGAAAAGGATTTTATAGATAGAAGTTTTCAAAAAATAAATTTTAAATCACTTTCAGATTTACAAGATTTATATACTAAGTTAAAACTTTATAAAAGAGAAATGTCTAAGGAAACAATTAAATACTATAATAAACTATTTAAATATTGTACTGATAATTACATTTCTAAAGATTTAATAGATAAAAAATAAAATTAATAACAATATCAATAATAAACTTATGGACAAATTAGTCCTTTTTTTTGTATAATATTAATTGGTGATAATATGTTTGAAAGTTTAGGAGAAAGATTACAGAGTGCTGTAAATAAGATAAAGGGTTATGGAAAAATAACTGAAGATAATATAAGTGAAGTAACAAGAGAAATTAGATTAGCGCTTCTTGAGGCTGATGTTAATTATAAAGTAGTAAAAGAGTTTATTAGTAATGTAAAAGAAAAAGCGCTTGGTGAAGAGGTTAGTAAGAGTTTAAAACCAGGTGAACAATTTGTAAAAATATTAAAAGATGAGTTAGTAGAACTTTTAGGTGGAGAAAAAGAGGATTTATATATAAAAGGTAATCCATCTATACTTATGTTAGTAGGACTTCAAGGAAGTGGTAAAACTACTACTATTGGTAAACTTGCTTTGTTACTTAGAAAAAAATATAAGAAAAATCCATTACTTGTAGCATGTGATGTTTATAGACCAGCTGCTATTGATCAGTTAAAAACAATTGGTAAGGAATTAAATATAGAAGTATATGATGAAGGTAAAGGTAATCCAGTAGATATTGCTAGTAATGCTATTAAGTATGCTAAAGAAAAAGGTTATGATTATGTATTAATAGATACAGCAGGTAGACTTCATATAGATGAAGCACTTATGGATGAATTAAAGAAAATAAATGAAACAGTAAAACCTAATGAAATTATATTGGTTTTAGATAGTATGGTTGGACAAGATGCTGTTAATGTAATAGAAGGATTTAATAACGAATTACCTTTAACTGGAGCAATATTAACTAAACTTGATGGTGATACAAGAGGTGGTGCTGCTCTTTCTATTAGACATTTAACTAATGTACCAATTAAATTTATTGGTGTAAGTGAAAAAATGGATGGCCTTGATGAATTTTATCCAGATAGAATGGCTACTCGTATTCTAGGCATGGGTGATATTATGACTATGATAGAAAAGGCTGAGAATGCTATAGATGAAGAAGAGGCTAAAAGAACTGCTAAAAAGATGCAACAAGGTAAATTTGATTTAGAAGACTTTTTAAGTACATTTAAACAAATAAAAAGATTAGGACCCCTAGAAAATTTAATTAAATTAATACCAGGTGTTCCTAAAGAGTTAAAAGGCGTTAAAATTGACCCAAAAGATATGGCACATATAGAAGCAATAATTCTTTCTATGACACCTTATGAAAGACAACATCCTGAAGTTTTAAAAGCATCAAGAAAAACAAGAATAGCTAAGGGATCTGCAAGAAGTGTAGAAGAAGTAAATAGATTACTTACTCAATTTGAACAAATGAAAAAAATGATGAAAATGATGAAAAATGGTAATATGAAAATGCCTTTCTAAGAGATCTTTTAAAGACCTCTTTTAATATTCTATTTTGGAATTTATTATTAAACATAAAAACTTTAATTGTATAATCTTTATAGAGTAGAATAGAGAGGTATGCTGTTTATGAGTGCTATTAGTTTAGTTTTATTTAATAAAAATAGGTTACAAAAATTAATACTACCACAAAAAATAGAAGGAAGTTTCTGGTTAGTTGACGAATTAAATAATAATGCAAATATAATAAATATAGAAGCAATAGATAATAATTGGGTCATGAAGAATAATGATGATACTAAAATTATTTTTAATAATGCATATATAGATCACACTATTTTAAAACCAAACTATTTCTATTTTTTAGAGTATAATAATACTAAAATGTTTTTGTATATAGAAGAGTTTTATGATAGTACAATTAAATATTATAAAATAAATAATAATACTAAATTAGTAGTTGGTAGAGATACAACAAGTGATATTATATATAATAATTCTTATATATTTAATGAATATGCTATAATTAATTTTATTAACAATGAATGGATTATAAATATAAAACAACAATCAAATATATATGTTAACAATAATTTATTAACAAGATTAACTGCAAAGCTTAATAATGGGGATGCTATTTTTATTTTAGGATTAAGAATAACTTTAATGAATGGTATGATTTCTATAAATAATCCTTCTAATTTTGTTACATTAAATAATTCATTTGTCGAAGCTGTTTTTGAATCAGATTTGAAAGTACAATCACCAATACCAGATAGTGATACAGTAAAGGAAATTGATTTTTATAAAGATGAAGATTATTTTTTTAAGAAACCTAGACTTAGAAGATTCATAGAGACATATGAACTCACAGTAACACCACCACCTAAGAAACATGAAAAACAAGAAATGCCTCTTTTATTAACACTCGGTCCAGCACTTACAATGGGAATTACTTCGGTTATAACTCTTATAAATACATTATCTAAATTGATTTCTAGGCAACAAACATTAGGACAATCTTTATCTGGTCTTATAACAAGTGTAGCCATGTTATTATCTTCATTCTTATGGCCTAACTTAACAAGAAAATATCAAAAAAGATTAGAAAAAAAACAGGAAAAAGAAAGGCAAAAGAAGTATAGTCAATATTTAGAAAGAAAGAAAAAAGAAATCTATAATGTCTCTGTTGAACAAACTCAGATATTGAAAGAAAATTTAATAACACTTGATGAATGTCAAAATATAATAATAAATAAAAAAAGAAACTTATGGGAAAGAAGAAATGATCAACAAGATTTTTTAACTATAAGAGTAGGTAGTGGGTCTTTACCTCTTGATTTAAATGTTAATTTTAATGAAGAAGATTTTACAATGGAAGAAGAGGATAATTTAAAAAGTTCACTAGAAAAATTAATTAATGAATCTAAAATACTTAAGAATGTTCCTATAGGTTATTCGTTTAATAATAAAAACGTTACTGCTATTATGGGTCAAGATATTGAATCATCAGCATTTACTGATAATGCACTTTTACAATTACTTACATTTCATAGTTATGATGATTTGAAAATAATATTTTTTATAAATAAAAAGAATTTGTCAGTTTGGGAAAAATATAAAGACTGTCCTCATTGCTTTAACAATAATAAACAAATTAGATTTTTTGCAGATAATATAGAAGATATTAAATATATTAGTTCATATCTAGAACAAGAATATATTAACAGAGCTCTTCAAGATAGTGCTGATGTAGTTGAAAATGAAGTTCAGGAAAATAATACATATTCTCCATATTACTTAATAATTACGGATGATTATCCTATGATAAGAAAGATAGGTATTATTGATAAAATTTTAAATAATAAGCAAAATTTAGGTTTTAGTATAATTTGTATTGAAAATAGACTTGGTAAATTGCCTAGTGAATGTGTCAATTTTATATCACTTCAAGGAAATGCAGCTATTCTTTCAACACAAAAGGATAATTATTATGAGCAAGGTTTTACTAAAGAAATAAATCCAAATATAAACATGATAAATTGTATTAAGACTTTATCAAATATTCCAATAGAATTTGTAGAAGATTTAAGATCACTTCCAACATCTTTAGGATTCTTAGAAATGTATAATGTTGGTAAGGTAGAACAATTAAATGCCCTTAATAGATGGAGGCTTAATAATCCTATGAAGTCATTAAGGGCTCAAGTAGGTATTAATGATGAAGGAAATCCTATATGGCTTGATTTGCATGAAAAGTATCATGGACCACATGGCTTAATAGCAGGTACAACAGGAAGTGGTAAGTCAGAATTTATAATAACGTATATTCTATCCATGATAATCAATTATAGTCCTGATGAAGTGGCGTTTATTTTAATAGATTACAAAGGTGGAGGACTTGCAGGTGCTTTTGAAAATAAAACTCAAGGGTATAGATTACCACATCTTGCAGGTACTATAACAAACTTAGATAAAGCTTCATTAAATAGAACTTTAGTAAGTATAGATAGTGAACTTAAGAGAAGACAAAAAGTATTTAATGAAGTAAGAGATAAACTAGGAGAAAGTACAATAGATATATATAAATATCAGAAATTTTTTAGAGAAGGCAAAATAAAAGAACCTATGCCACATTTATTCATAATAAGCGATGAATTTGCTGAATTAAAAGCACAGCAACCAGAATTTATGGATGATTTAATTTCAGCTGCTCGTATAGGTAGATCACTTGGTGTACATTTAATACTTGCAACACAAAAACCAAGTGGTGTTGTTAATGATCAAATTTGGTCAAATACTAAATTTAGAGTTTGTCTAAAAGTTCAAGACAAATCAGATTCACATGAAATGTTAAAACGTCCGGAAGCAGCAGATATCACTAATGCAGGTAGATTTTATCTTCAGGTTGGTAATGATGAAATATTTGTTTTAGGTCAATCTGGGTATGCTGGTATGCCATATTTTGCTACTGATCAGGTAAAGAAAAAATATGACAGATCAATATCAATAATAGATAATGTAGGTCAAGTAATTAAAAATGTAGCAAACACTAAGGAAGTTAAAAAAGTAGATAATGGTGATGAATTATCAAATATAATGAAATATATATGTACTTTAGCTAATAAAGAAAACATAAAGACTAAAAATTTATGGTTGGATGCTATAGAAAAAGATATATATGTTGATGATATTATAAATAAATATAATTTTAAATCAAATGAAGTTGAGGCGATTATAGGAGAGTATGATGCACCATCTAAACAATATCAAGATATATTAACTCTTAAACTAAATGATGAGGCAAATACTTTAGTATATGGATCATCTGGTACAAATAGAGAAATGTTTTTATCATCTATAATATATTCTTTATGTATAAAACATTTAGCAGGCGATATAAATATATATATTATAGACTTTGGTAGTGAATCGTTAAGAATGTATGAAAAATTTCCACAAGTTGGAGATATTGTATATGCTAGTGAAAAAGATAAATTATTAAAACTAATTGGTCTTATTAATGAAGAAATAAAAGAACGTAAAAAGTTATTTGCTGATTATAATGGAGAGTATAAAAACTATATAAAAAATAGTGGTAAAAGAGTACCTATAAAATTAATTATTATAAATAATTATGATTCATTTAAGGAGTCTTATTCTTCTTTGGAAGATATATTAATTAAACTTACTCGTGAAGGAGAAAGATATGGAATAATATTTATAATAAGTGCTACGAATTCTCATAGTATATATAGTAAAATAGAACGCAATTTTAATCATACTTTTGTACTTGATATGCCAGATAAAAGTGATTATATTGATATATTAGGAAAAATAGGCAATGTATATCCAGCATCATATGATGGTAGAGGACTTTATAGAAATGAAGAAGTTTATGAGTTTCAAACTGCTCAAGTTACTAATCAGGATAATTTAGTTGAGTTTGTCAAAAATAGAATAAATCAAGTATTAAAAGTAAGTAAAAATAGTGCTCCTAGTATTCCTGTACTAAAAGAAGAATTGACAATTGAGGATTTAGATTCGTCTATTACTAACATTAATAATTTACCAATAGGTATGATAAAACGTAATTTAAAAGTAATGGGTTATAATTTCTTTAATGATAAAGCAACCATTATTAGTTCTAAAGATGTTAAAAGTTGCATTGATTTATTAAAAACTATAATATATGGAACAAGAAAACTTGGTAACATGGTAGTTTTAATAGATACAGAACAAGAATTAGTAGAGTTAGGTGGAACTGTTAATACGTATGCTGATAAAAATTTTGAAGAATTTATACTTAGATTTGAACAATTTCTAGATAAAGAAATAGATGGAAAAAATGTTAAGGTACTATGTATAATAGCAGGCCTTGAAAAATTTCAAGGTAGTATGAATGATAAAAAATTTAATGGTTTCTTTAAAGGAATAAAAACACTACCAAATGTTAATTTATTATTTGTAGATTCTAGTTTCAAATTAAAGAAAGTTAGCTTTGAGAATTGGTATTCTGATATTACTAATAATTCTAATGGTATATGGGTAGGAAATGGATTTATAGAACAAACTGTTATAAGTTGTAACGATTATAATAATAGATTTAAAGAGGTTATCGATAAACAATATGCATGGGTTGCTAAAAATGGTGAAGCAGAACTTATTAAGATAGTTGGGAAGAAGGTTAGAGAAGATGAAGAATAAGGTTCTTGTTAATGTATATATTCCTAATATTGATGAGTACTATGAAATATATATTCCAACTAATGAAACGGTAAATAAAGTTTTAGAACTTATTTTAAAATCAGTATATGAACTATCAGATTCAAATTTTGATTTAGATAAAAAACATTATTTATTAGATCCCGATACTTCACTTGTTTATGATATATCATTAATAATTAGAGATACAAACATAAAAAATGATAAAAAATTAATATTAATTTAAGAAAGGCTTTAAGCCTTTTTTTATACCAAAATAGGCATATCATATTCCAATATAGGTTAAGCAACAAAAACGACATATAATTAATCTATAATTTTTATAGTAGCAAGAGTAAGAGAAAGCATGCTACTTGGGAGGATTATATGATAGGTGTTAATGTTGATAATATAGATTCACTTATAAAAAAAAATAATATGTATCTTAATTCATTTAATACAAGTAAGACTAAATTAATAGAAACTATTAATGAATTAGATAAATGTTATAGTGGTACTAGTTTAGAATTTCTTTTTATTGAGCCACAGAAAGAGAAAAAAAATATAGATACCATATCAAAAATGATAGAAAATTATTCGGATATACTTTATTTAGTTAAGTATAGTTATATAAATCAAGATCAACATTTAAAATCACAAATTAATCATATGAATTCTAATATTTTATAGGGAGGTAAGAATATGGCATTCGCAATAGGTTATAATGTAAAGCAAGCAAATGATTTAATGGATAAAATAGCAAGTGCTTATAAAAATTTAGGAATTTATACAAGAGAACAATGGAATAGTGTGGCAAATGTTCTTCAAGAGAATTGGGTAGGAGAGGATGAACAAAGCTTTGAAAAAAATTTAGCAACACGTATTTGCACTCTTTATGTAAATGCTTCTAGTTTAACTGAAAATTGTTTAAATACAATAGCAGGTTTGGCTCAATCTTGGTATGATTTTCAACAAAGAAATACATTAGATGGAAGTATGGCAGAAGGTAAAGGAAGATTTAAAATAGATGTACCAAGAGTAGATAAAAATGAACAAATAATTAAACCTAGAATAAGAACAATAGGTAATTCTGATGATAGAGGTTTAAAAGATAATTCAAGTAAAACAGCTATTCAAGAGGCAGTTGTATCTTTTGTTGGTGAAATCAAAAAGAAAACAGAAGGACTTTTCCAAGAAATAGATGCAAATCAAGCTTTCTTTGGAGAACAAACTTCTAGTATAAAAGCATATGTAGAACAAGTGGGTAGAGCTATAGCAGAAGTTACAATTGCTATTAAAGATATGAATGATGCTTTAGATGCATTAGCTGGAACTAGTTATATAGGTGCTACAAACGATATTAAAGAACAATTTACTCAAGCTAGCAGTAATGTAGATGCTTCATTAAATGATTTAGGCTCTTCAAGATGGAGTTAAAAATAGTAATTTTATTACTATTTTTAGATAAGGGCTGTTATAAAAAGATAACCTTTATCTAAAAATGGAGAAGATAATATGAATGATGAATTAATAAGAAATATGAAAAGGGTTAAAGCAAACTTAAATAGTGCTAAATACAATTTAAATGAAGTAAAAAAAATATTAGCTGATTCAATAATTATAAACAATGAGACTTTTTGTACTAATTCAATTAATACAATAAATAATAAAATAAATAATCAAATCAGTAATTTAAATAATAAAATAATACCTAAAATAGGTAATATGTAGGTGATATAATGACTTATTTTAAACTAAATATACCTAATATAAACAATAATATAGATAGATATAGATACTATAAAAAAAATATATTAAACGATTTATCTTATGTATATAGAGGACTTTCATATACACAAAATTCATGGAATGATACAAATTCATATTCATTCCTAGATAAGGTAAAAAAAGATAAGTATAAATTAAATAATTATTTTAATTATTTAGATGGATTATATACAGAAATAGAAACATTTAAAAATAATATAGATAATATATGCTATAAATATGGATATAAAAGAAACTTTACAACTTTTAAATTTGACGATAATAAAATTAATGATTGTAAAAGAAATTTAAATAATATAATCGCACTTATGAATAATAGTTTAAATTATATAAATATAAATAAATTTGGTACAGATTTTGAAAATATAAATCTTATCTATACATTAAGAAATGAGATAAAAAATATAAAAAAATTAACTAGTAATTTATTAAATACAATAGATAATTTTACTAGAAGTATTAATAATGAATTATATAATTCAAGATTTAGATTAACAAGAAAAAAAGGATATGAGTTTGATTTAAAAGTATCTAATTATAATTGGAAATTAAATGATATGAGAGTTATGAAAAAAGATTTAGATCGTACTTTATCCATATCAAATACAGTGGATAATAAAATAAATAAAAACATAGAAGTAAATAATAAATTATCAAGTGATATTAATAATAGTTATCAGAATAACAATAATATAGAATTTAGTAAACAAGAAAGAATTAAAGGAATAAATAATAATTTAAATAGTTATATGACTAATAATACGGCTATTGATAAATTAAAAGAAGAAGATATTAAAGGGCTTAATAATAATATAAATTCTATTTCTAATAAATCAACTTCAATAAATAATATAGATTTAGAAGATATAAATAGTTTAACTGATAATGTTAATAAAACTCAAGCAAAAAGAAAAGATATACTATTTGAAATTGATGATGATTTTAATAATATAAAAAATAATGTAACTAGTTATTCAAGTGGTGATAATAATATTAATTATAAATATAATAAAGATTTAAATAATTTAACTAATAATATAAATAATTATGATACAAAAACTACTAATATAGATTTTAAAGATAATAGTACTTTTAATTTAAATGATAATGTAGATATAAAAGAAGATGATACTAAGATAAACTTAGGAAATATAAAAAATTCTAGTATAAAAGTAGATTCATATAAAACTACTGAAACAAAGATAGGGGATTTTGTTGGACATAGTTAGTAAGGAATGATAATGTGAATTTTGGAAGTACAGCAATAAAATTAAATAGCGTTAAATCTTATAATGTTAAAGCTAATAATACTAATAATGTATTTAAAAATAAATTTTATAGTGATTCTAAAATAGACTCAGATAATTATTATAAATATGAAGATATAGATTATAATAAAATTGATTTAGAAGAGTCAATAGAAAAAGCAAAATCACTTGATCAAGAAGAATGGTATGAGAGTGCTTTCAATGTTCTAAAAACAATAAGAGATTATGGAGTAACATTTCAAACTTCTCTTACTTTTGGTGTTTTGGAATTAGTAGAAAATGTTGGAGATGCCCTGATTATGGCTGGTGGTGCTATAGCAAGTGGCGTTGTATCTATTTGGGATGAAGATAAAGCTTTAGAAATTAAAGAAAGTACTGGTAATGTAGTTGCATATGATTGGACTGAAGCACTTTATGATGAAGCAATAAAATTTCAAGGAGTAGATCAAGATATAGCCCATAGTTGGGTTCATACAGCTGGTAGTATGGTAGGAACAACGGCAGCTTATATTGCTCTTTCATGTGTGCCAGGTGGAGCGGTAGTAACTGCAACAGTAGGAGCTGTTACTGCAGCAGGAAGTGCCTCAGAAATGGCACTAAGTAGTGGAGCAAATTTTGATCAAGCATTTACTTGTGGAACTGTGGCAGGAGTTATAGGAGCAGCATCTGGAGGGGCATTAAAAGAAGTTCAAGTGGCAGCAAAAGGTGCTACTTCTCTTGCTGGTGTAGTTGGATATACATTAGCTGGAGCTGGAGTATCAGCAGCAGAACCAGTTTTAAATTCAGGTATTCAATATATTACTTATGGAGAAGATGTTGTTGATGAAAACGGGAATCTATTATATAATGGATTTTGGGATTATTATAAAAAATCTGGTGCTTTATTACAAACTGCAATGGCAGGTACAATAGGTGGAGTTAGTACTGGTTATAATGGTATTAAAGGATATAATAATTATAAGAAAGTTTATGATAATATAAATAATATGGAAAATCTTGATGCTAAAAGTATTCAAGAATTACAAAGACGTTTTGAAAGCCTGAGTAGTAAACAAGTATATAGTGTTGTTGAAAATAGTGATAATAAATATTTTAAAAGTAATTTAAAAACATACGATCTTATAACTAGCAAAAATGCAGCTGAATTTATTAAGTTCGAAGGGTATAATTCTGAGTACAAGACAGCTAATTTTAACTTAAAATGGCCTGATCATGCTGGATATGATCCAGAGACTATTGGATCACTTAAAACTTTAATAGATTCTTACCCAGATGGTAAAATAAAAGTTAGTAGAGTAGGCGGTGATGGAGGACATGCGTTAGGTACTGATTGGGAATCAACATCTTCACAAAGAAGTTTACCATCGTCTTCATCTAATGGAACAGCAGGTATATTTGATGGAAATAAATATATAGAGGCAATAGATGTTTGCTCTGGTACTGTAGATGATATTTCAAAAGTCAGACGATTAGTGAATTTAGGGTATTCTGAAGAAGTTGCTGAAGCAATGATAAGAGATTTTAATTCATTTGATTCTCTTCCAGAAATAGGTGGAAATGGTGGATTAAATGAAGTTTTAAAACCAAACCAACAATCTAAATATGGGTATTCAGGCAAAGCAGCTTCTTGGGCAACTTTATCAGTTAAAATGGATGGAGAAGCAGGTCAAATGAATTCAATATTTTCATTTGGAACACTAAAAAGAGCTAGAATTATTACTGATTTAAGAAGCATAACATTTTAATAAAAGAGGAGGAAAAATATGGAAGAACAAAATTTAAAAATAAAAAATGAAGAACTAGAAATAAGAAATATTTTGGGAAGGTATATTTATCTATACAACTTAGAAAACCCTGACGAGAAAATAGAACCTGATAATTTATTTATAAATAATTGTGTAAACAAGCCAGGTGCAATAGGATGCTATAATAAAAATAATAATTGGTATATTTATCGTGTTGATGATAGATTTAATTTATTGGTGAATGGTCCATTTACAAAAAATGCTATAATTGTTGCTTTAGCTAAAATGATGTATATTCCATCAAACATTATTGAGTATGGTTTTTCAGACGAGGAGTATAGATTATATTTACAAGGAGAAAAACCAACCGAAGTTTTTGAGGCTAAACATTTATGAGTTTAATAAGAGTTAAGGGAGAATAATAATGAATAAAGAAAAATATTTGCCAATAGGTACTGTGTGCTTACTTAAAGAAGCTACAAGAAAAGTTATGATTATAGGTTTTGCAGCTAAGGGAAAAGAATCAGGAGATAAGATGTTTGATTACATAGGTTGTATTTATCCAGCAGGTGTTATTAGATCAGATCAAAATTTATTATTTAATCATGATCAAATAAAAGATGTATATTACATGGGATATGCTAATGAAGAATGGAAAGAATTGCAACCAAAATTAAAGGATGTAGTAGATAAAATTAATAATGGTGATATGAATTTAGATATAGAATAGATACTTATATAGTATCTTCTTTATTGTATAAAAATGGTGATGATATGAATATTAATGTTATGAAGGAAAGTATTATAGAATATTGTGAAAATATATTTGCTTTAAGTATAAATAAATCAGAGAATAATTTAGAACTAAAAAAACTACTTAGTGAACTTACTTTTTATGAAGATAAGGTTAGAATATGTAGTGAAATAAATAAAGTTAATAATTATAAAAAAATAATTATGTATACTATAAATAGAATAGAGGAAATTATTAATGAATAGTAGATTAGAAGCTTTGATAAAAAGAGGTTATTCTAAAGAAGATGTTATGAGATTATCTAGTTTTACAGAAGTAGAACTAGATAGAATTAGTAAATTAGCATTTGAACATTTAAAACGTGGTTGTTCTACAACAAATAATCCTTATTCAATTTTTATAGGTGGACAACCTGGTAGTGGTAAAACTGTACTTTCAATGAATTTAAAAAATGAGTTAAAAAATGCAATTGAAATAGGTATAGATAATTATAGAATGTATCATCCAAGATATTTAGAAATTGAAGAATGTATTAAAGAACATTGGAAAGATAGAAAAGAAACTGTAAATGATACGCCAGGTAATGATATAGCTGATTTTACCCACTTTTTTGCAGGTGCTATGACTGATAAATTAATTGAAATGGGAAAAGAAAATTCATATAATATGATTATTGAATGGGGTATGAGAGAACCTGTTGGACCTTTAAAATGTTTGCGAGATTTGAAAAAAAATAATTATAGAAATATAATTGTGTTTGTTTCAACAAATAAAAACATTTCTTATGAAGCATGTGTTTTAAGAAGTACAATCATGAGAAATAGCGAACATATAATAAGAAAAGTTCCAAAAAGCTTTCATGATTATTCCGTTGAAACACTACCGGATAGTATAAACGTTATATATATGAATGGTTTTGAAGAGAATATAATAGATTATATGTGTATTGTTGATAGGAAAAATAATGAGCTTTGGAATAATAATCATATTGAATTACCAGGTAAAATTTTTAAAAATAATTTAGAAAACGATAATACAAAAAGCAATAATGAATTACTTTCTATAAAAACTAATAAGGAAGAAATGATAGGTTTAAAAGAACAGATACAAGAAATCGAAAATCTTAAATCTATAATTATTTTAAATCCAGAGGTTATTTCCGATAAACATGTTATTAAATAAACTTTATTTTATTTGTTTTTAAAATTTTATTTATATAGATATAAATTCATAGAAAATAAAATAAAATCATGGTAAAATATCTATAGAGGTGAAGCTATGAAATGTATATTAATGAATAAAAATACTGAAATATTAGTTGCAGAATATAATGAAGTATTAAAAGTATTTACTAAGATATATGAAACTAAAAATATTGAATATGCTCCATTAATTATATATAATAGTTTTTCTAAGAATATTGATATTACACCAATACTTACTGATTGGTTTAAAGGTAGGGGAATCCCATCTTGGAGAGATGATTTAGATTTATTACTTGCTAAATTAAATGTTACTTCACCAGATGACTTATTAGATAAAGCATTTGCCTTATCACTATCTGACCAATATTGGGTAAAACAAGCAGGTTCTAATATAAAATATAATGATATAAATTTTTTTGAACATGATTTTGATGCTTCAGAATTTACTAATGCAACATTTGGTAATGAATTAGACACTAGTACAAAAATTAATTTAATATCTCCAAATAATACTACGGATGGTAGATTAAAAAAAACATGGATTATTGAAAATAATAAAAGGTATTTATTAAAGGGAGCTTATAAAAATGAAGTTATGCAACCATTTAATGAAGTTTTAGCAAGTATGATATGTGAAAAACTTGGATTTTGTCATGTAACATATACTATAGATGTTGTAAATGAAAAAGTAGTTTCTAAGTGTGAATGCTTTATTAATAGTAATACTGAATTAATTCCAGCACAACAAGTCTTATATAAAAATATAGAAAAAGAAAAAGCATATGAGGAATATATTAATATTTTAGAAGAAAAAGGAATTAGTGATGTACGTGAAAAATTAGAAAATATGTTTATTCTTGACTACTTAATTTTAAATGAAGACAGGCATTTAAACAATTTTGGAGTAATAAGAGATGTTAATACTTTAAGATGGTTAGATATTGCTCCTATATTTGATAATGGTCAATCTTTAAATATTTTAGATTATAATGATGAAGAATTAATTATAAATGGTCAAGGAAGATTTTTCTACACAGTAGATAATTTTGATTCAATTATTTCCAAAGTAAAAGATATAAAAAGAATTGACTTATCTAAATTAGATGGAATAGAAGAAGATTTTGATAATTTACTACATAAATATCAAAGTGTTACTAAAATGACAGATAGAAGAATTAATAAATTATGTACTTTATTATTAAGTAGAATAAATAAATTAAAGACCATTATAAAAACAAAATAAAGACTTTTTTAAGCCTTTATTTTACTATATTGTTTCTTTTATATTGAATTTTTTTCTCGTTTGTTAATCCTAGAATGTAATCTGTACTAGTTTCATAGAATAGGGCAAGTTTAATTAGAATATTTGTAGGTATATCATTTGTCTCAGTTTCATATTTTGAATATCCCGTTTGAGATATATTAAGTATTTTAGCAATATCTTTTTGATATAAGTCATTATCTTCTCTTAAATCTTTTAATCTATTCATAACAAACACCATTACAATTATATTAAAAATAAGCCATTTTAGGTTGCTTGTAGTCTGAAATGGCTTATTATCAGTTTTAGATAAAAAAATGTTGACAAAAATAAATTTATATAGTATACTTAATATAGTTTAGAGATGATATAAAAAATAGTTAAGAAATTATATCAATTATTAAATAAAATAATTGAGTAAATATAATAAAAAAATAACTATTAAAAAATATCTTTAATAAACACTTAGTGAAAAAGTTGTATAACACATTTTATGTTATATGACTACATTCACTAAAGTGTTATAGGTTATTCTGCCAACTCTAAACGTTACAATTGTAAGAAGAAAGAAAACTTCAATGGTAGATGATTACACTTTTTACTGATAATACGAAGTTGTAATTTTCTAAACTCAAAAGCAATGATTTTATCAGGATCGTTGCTTTTTTGGTGCTTAAATATTATAATTAAATAGGTGACGTTATGGATATAATAAAGAGAGCTAAAGAATTTGCTATAAAAGCTCATTTTAATCAAGTTAGGAAAACTGAAAAAGATAAACCAATGATAATACATCCTTTGGATGTAGGAGATATATTAAAAGAATATCAATTTGATGATAATGTAATTGCCGCAGGTATCCTTCATGATGTAATAGAAGATACTAAATACACAAAAGATGATATATTAGAATTGTTTGGTGAAGATATTTTATCACTTGTATTAGGCGATACTGAAATTGATAAAAGCTTATCTTGGGAAGATAGAAAGAAATATACTATAGACACTATTAAAACTTTAGATTTAAGACATAAGGCAATATGTTGTGCAGATAAAATTAGTAATCTTGAAGATATGATTATTTTCTTTGAAAAAAATAATAAATATGATTTTAGTAGTTTTAATAGAGGATTTGAAGATCAAAAATGGTATTTTACTAATCTTTATGAAAGTTTAATATATAATGAAGACTTTAAACATCCAATGTTTGTTAAATTAAAAGAATTAATAGATTACATATTCTATGACAAAAAGAATGATGAATATGTAAAAAATATAATTTATAAAGATAATGAAGAAGAATATAAAAAAGTATTAAAATTACATTTTAAAAAATTAGAAATAAAAAAATTAAAATCAGTATTTGATCTTAAACCTTATGTAATAGAATTTACAGGAACTCCAAGAACAGGTAAAACAACTTTAATAAAAAATATAAAAGATTTTTTTATAAAAGCACAATTTGATTGTGAAGTAATTCAAGAATTTACAACATCTATAAAATATAAAACAAAAATATATCCAAAACTAAAAAATGAATATACGAATGTTGTAAATTTTGAAATACCTAAATACACATTAAGACAATTAAATGAATCACTAAAAAAAGATAAAGATATAATAATTATAGATAGATCACTTTTTGATAGATTAATATGGGTAGATAGATTGTATTTAAAAAACGGATTAACATTTATTGAATATAATAAATATAAAAATAAATATATACCACTTATTAAATCTAAGATAAATATAGTACTTGCACTTTATACTGATAGTATTACTTGTTTAAAAAGAGATTATTATACTAATATATCACTTGAAAAAAGAAATTTTTTAAATCAAAAGAATGTTGATGAGTATAATACATCATTATTTAATATGAAAGAATTATCTAAAAATCAAAATATTAATTTATTATTTTTTGATACTACTAATAAAAGTGAAAGAGAAATATCTATAGAAGTAGTAAATAAAATATTAGATGATATGAGACTGTATTATATTAATAATATAATAGAAAAAATAAAGTATATTTTAGAAAATACAAGTGATAATAATTTATAAATCATAAATAGTATAATTAACTATTCAAATTATAAATACCTTCATATGATAAACTAGATAAGGAGGTATTTGATGTTTTTTAATAGAAATTGTGGTTGTGGGTGTAATAGACAACAACCTATAATGGAACAACCAATTATGGAGCCTACAATAACTAAATGTGTAGAAAAAGAATTTCATCATGAAGTAAAACATTGCTGCCCAATACATACTCATGTTATAAATAAACATATATATACACATACTTATACTCCACAATATACATGTGATGAAGAAAATGTAGTAGTTAATAATGATTGTGGTGGATGCCAAGGAAATATGTTTAATAATATGTAAAAAGATAGTTTTCTATCTTTTTTTAATATTTTACTTTAAATAAAATAGACTTATATAGGTGATAAAGTGAAGAATAATAGATTTGAATTTGCTTTATTTATAAGTGTTATTCTTTTAGCACTCTTAGGTGTTATTATGGTTTATTCATCTTCGTATGTATGGGCTACATATAAGTTTAATGATGGATATAAATATTTAAAAAATCAAGGTTTATTTTTTATAATTGGTATTATTCTTATGATATTTGTAAGTAAATTTGACTATAAGAAATATTTTAAGTATTCAAATAAAATTCTTATCATGTCTATAATATTATTAATATTAGTATTAATACCTGGTATAGGTAGTCTTAGAAATGGTTCAAGAAGTTGGTTTGGTATAGGTTCTTTTGGTATACAACCAAGTGAAGCCTGTAAATTAGCACTCATTATTTTTACAGCTAAATATTTATCTAACAATCCTAATTCTATGAGTGATATTAAAAAAGGTGTTATACCTATACTTGCTATTACATTAATTGTATTTGGACTTATAATGTTACAACCAGATTTTGGCACAGGTGTAATTATAGTAATGACTATAATAGGAATGTTATTTATAGCTGGTTTAAATATAAAAATATTTGTTAGATTTGGTATATTAGGTATAGCAGGTGTAGTAGGGCTTATATTAGTAGCGCCCTATAGATTAAAAAGAATATTATCTTTCTTAAATCCATGGAGTGATCCTTTAGGTAGTGGGTTTCAAATAATACAAAGTTTGTATGCTATAGGTCCTGGGGGACTTTTTGGACTTGGACTAGGTAATTCTATTCAAAAACATTTTTATTTACCAGAACCTCAAACAGATTTTATATTTTCTATAATAAGTGAAGAATTTGGATTTTTAGGCGTTATTATTATTTCTACATTATTTATAATAGTATTTTATAATTGCTTAAAAATAAGTATGAAGTGCAACGACCTGTTTGGTAAGTTTTTAGCTTTTGGAATAACATTTGGATTTATATTTCAAACAATACTTAATTTAAGTGTAGTAGTAGGACTTATACCTGTAACAGGGGTTACTTTGCCATTCTTAAGTTATGGTGGAAGTTCATTATTAATATCAATGGCAAGTATTGGTATAATATTAAATATAAGTAGATATCAAAAATAAGTAAATATATTTATTATTTAAATCTTTATACTATTTTTATTGTATTTTTTACAAAAAAATATTTACAATAATAATATAATGTAATACACTGTGTATACAATTATTGACAATGTTTGCAAAAAAGAGTATACTTTTATTAGAAGAGAGTGATAGTATGGAATCATTAACGTTAAATGTTAGAGTAGATGCAAATGATAAAAAAAATTTTGAACAATTTTGTAATAATGTTGGTATGAACGTTTCAACTGCTATTAATATATTTATAAAAGCAGTATTGCGAGAACAAAAATTACCATTCGAGGTAAAGTCTGGTTTATCTGATGAAGTTATTTATAATAAATTAAAGGAAGCAGAAAGTGAAATGAATAATACATCAAAAAGATATAATATAGATGATATTGAAAAAAGTATGAATAGTATAATTAACAAGGAGTAACATGTATAGATTAGAATTTTTGCCAATAGCAAAAAAAGATATGGATGATATTATATATTATATTTCTAATAATCTAAAAAATAGTACTGCGGCAATTAATTTATCTAAGTGCTTTATTAATAGTGCACGTAGTATCTTAGAGTTTCCTTATAGTTCATCTGAATATAGTTCAACATCAAAATTAAAAAACGTTTATAGAAGTGTTAAGGTTAAAAATTTTCTTATGTTTTACACTATAAATGAAAATGATAAAATAATTACTGTTGTTAGAGTTTTATATCAAAAAATTGATATTAAAAACATTCTAAATTAATTTAAATTATATAATATAAAAGAAAGAATTATTTTGCTTCTTTCTTTATTAATTTAGCATGTAATACCACTTTATCATTATCATCATAACAAGTAGAAAGTGTTAAAATTTTATCAAACTCATTAACACTCACATTAAATTTATAAGAACTTCTATTTATTAAAAGATCTAAAAACTTTTTAAACTCAGCATCATTACTAAATGTAGTTTGTATATAATCATTTGTAGTAGGAATTCTATATACAGAAAATACTTGCCATAAAGTATTTTCTTTTTCTGTAGATAGTTTAATTACATGATTATTAACATCATTTAGCCATCCACTTTTAAGTATTTTTCTTAATGATCCAAACATTGTATTATCTAATCTACCATGAGCATAAAGAATAGTATTTTTATCAAATTCATCTTTATTATTTCTATAATCCATAAATACCCATCCAGCATTGTTATAAGATTTATCAAATGTATGATGAAGGTAAAAATCATTATCTGAAGTTTTAACAAAAGGGTAATTTATATTAGTACCATTTACTTGTATCCAACCAGCAACTTCATCATTTTCACTCTTTAATTTACTAAAATCTACATCGATTAAATTCATCTTTATATAATCCCAATATGGATTTGTTAAATCCTCTTGACTTTCAATAATTACAGTATTATCATTATCTGTTTTTTCTTCTACCTTAACTTCATCATATATTTTTGTTATTTGTTTATCATTCTTTTTAGAATCTTTATACCATTTTACAATATTAATACTACTAATAATTAAAATGACTATTAAAATAAAAATAAAAAGAGTTAAGAATATGTTTTTCCACTTTATTTTTCTTCTATTCATTTATATCACCACAATTATTATAGCAAATTTTTCTAATTATTAATCATTTAAAATAATAATATGTAAAAAAAGATAAATTTGTGTTATACTATAATTGGTGATGTTATGAAGAAAAGGGGTAGGAAATTAAATAAAAAGGGTATAATTTTTTTACTCATTTTAATTTTGATAATTACGTTGTTATTAGTGCTTACTATAAATAATAAATCAACTCCAACAAAGACAATTGTTAATTATATATCAAGTGAAGTTAAAGAGGTAAAACTTTATGATGAAGAATTAAAAGAAGTAGAAAGTATTGTTCGTGGTAAAAAGGTTGACGTATATAATAAAACATTAAAAGATAATGATACCACTTATAAAAAAATAAAATATAATAATAATATTTACTATATAAATGAATATAATCTAACTGATAATGAGAGTGATATTATTAAAGAAAAAGAATTGTTTGTAAGAACTAGTTCAACTATATATAAAGAAGCATCTTCATCTAAAATTGAGTCTTTTGTAAAAAAAGGTGAAAAAGTAGATATATTAGGTTTTGATTATTTGAAGGATGATGGGAGTGTTAATAGATATAAGATTAAATATAATGATAAAGAAGGTTATGTTTATTCTAAATATTTAGTTAGTACTAAAGAAGAAGCTATAAAAGTATATAGTGAAAATAACATACAGGAATATATGGAAAAGATGGGTAATATAGGTGGAGGAGATGCTGTTAACTTAGATTATTATCCATTTGATAAACCTAAATTTAAAGATAATGTTATGCCTGATGAGGCTAGGACTTTATATATAAATGCGGGTGCTGTTAAAGATATTGATTCGTATATAGATTTTGCTATTAATAATAATATTAATGCTTTAGTAATTGATATTAAAGATAATACTACTCCAGCATATAATTCTCCTGTTATGAAAGAATATTCTATGACTAATTATAATGCAGCTTTTAATACATTTGAAGATTATAAAAGTTATGTAAAGAAAGCAAAAGATAAAGGTCTTTATTTGATAGGTAGAATAACTACTTTTAAGGATTCTTATTATGTTATGGATCATAATGAAGCAGCTATATTAAGTAGTAATGGTAAACCTTTTAATCATAATGGTTCATATTGGCCAAGTGCTTACAATAGGGGTGTTTGGGAATTTAATGTAGAACTTGCTAAAGAAGCTGTAAAAGAGATGGGATTTAATGAAATACAGTTTGATTATGTTAGATTTCCAGATAGAACAGGTTCTTTAGAAAAGAATGGTACTATTAATTTTAATAATATTTATGGTGAAGAAAAAGCAGAGGCTATACAAAGCTTTATTATGTATGCTGCTGATGAAATACATAGTGTTGGAGCGTATGTATCAATAGATGTTTTTGGAGAGAGTGCTTCTAATTATGTTACAGCATACGGTCAATTTTGGCCAGCTATATCAAATGTTTGTGATGCTATAAGTGGAATGCCTTATCCTGATCATTTTAATGCACATGAATATGGTATAAGTGAAGTTGTTTGGACTGTTCCTTATAAATTATTAAGTGCTTGGGGTAAAACAGTAAGTGAAAAGCAAAGTATTATACCAACTCCAGCAGTTGTAAGAACTTGGATTCAAACTTATAACACTATAAGAGCACCATATATAGTTTATGATGCAGATAAGATATCTGAACAAATACAAGCACTCTATGATAATGGTTTGACAGGTGGATTTATAACTTGGAATTCATCATCAAGTTTAAGTAAATATAAAGAAGTTAGTTATGCATTTAAGAAGGTGTACAAATGATAGAAATAGAAAATAATAAATATAATTTAATAGAAAATTACAAAGATGGATTTGATTTAGAATCAGTTAAAGAAAAATATACAGACTATTTTAATGATTATGATTATATAATAGGTGATTGGTCTTATGGTAAATTAAGATTAAAAGGTTTCTGTACTAAATTAAATAAAATGTGTAATAAAATTAATGATATAAAATTTAAAGATAATTATATAAAAGATTTATGTAGTTATGAGTGTAAGTACTTTGTATTAGAAAAGATAAAAGAAAAAAAATAATAAAAAGAAGACAAAAGTAGTGATACTTGTCTTTTTTTATGGTATACTCTTAATAGAGTAGGTGGTAAGATGAATAGTGCAATAGATCATAAGTGTCCAAATTGTGATTCAGTATTAAAATTTAATCCTCATACACAAAGTTGGGTTTGTGAATATTGTAGGGGAGAATTTAATTTAGAAGAAATAGATGCTTATAATAAAAAAAGTAAAAAAGTAATAGATGAATCTATAGATAGTTTAAATGAATATGTATGTAACAATTGTGGTGCTTTAATAGTAGCGTCTCCAAATGTAAGTACAACATCATGTATATATTGTAAGAATACTGCAATATTAAAAAATAAACTTCAAGGTGAATTTTCTCCTAAATATTTAATACCTTTTAAATATACTAAAGAAGATGCTATTGAAGCTTTTAAAAAACTTGGAAAAGGTAAAATATTAATGCCAAAAGAATTTAATAATACTAAAAATATTAATGAAATGAGTGGTATATATATTCCTTTTTGGTTATATGATTATGATAGTGCAGGTACAATAGAAGCAGATTGTAAGAAAATTACTACTTGGAGAAGTGGTAATTATAGTTATACTAAAACAGATACTTTTTTAGCAACCCGTACTGGTAGTATGTCTTTTGAAAGAATACCAGTAGATGGATCTAAAAGATTTGAAAATGATATAATGAATTCTATAGAACCTTTTGATTATAAAGATTTAAAAGATTTTAATCTTTCATATTTATCAGGCTTCTTATCTGAAAAGTATGATGTAAATGAAAATGAAGCAGAAACTGAAGCAGAAAAGCGTGCTAAAAATTCATTTATTGAACAATTAAATAATGATATAGTTGGGTATAATACAGTAGTTCCTGTAAAAAATGATATAACATTAAAAAAGACAAATTGTAATTATGTACTTTTACCTGTTTGGATGTTAAATATAAAGTATAAAGATAAAATATATACGTTTGCTATGAATGGTCAAACTGGTAAATTATTAGGTAATATTCCTATAGATAAAAAGAAAGCAGTATTAATTTTTGTAATTATGTTTATTTTACTAACTTTAATTATAACAGGAATTAATTTAGTGGTGATGTCATGAGAAAAATAAGATTTATATTTTTAATTGTTTTAATGTTTATAGGAATAAATAAGATAAGTGCTGTAGAACTTGATACTACAAGACATGTATATGATTATGCTCAAGTATTAACAGAAGAAGAGGAAAATTCTTTAAAAGAGGAAGCAGATCAATTTATTAGCACATATAACATGGATATGGTTTTAGTAACTGTTAAATATCATACGAAAAGTACTACTAAAGCATATGCTGAGGATTTTTATGATTATAATAATTTTGGTTTAGGGACTAATAAAGATGGTATTTTATTTGTTATAGATTTTACTTTTGGTTATAAGGATATATATATTCTTACTACTGGAGAAGCTATAAGAGTTTATGATGATATTAGAATAAATAATATGCTTGATAATATAGCTGATACTATTTATGATAGTTATTATAGTGCTTTTAATTCATTTATTAGTGATTCTAAAACTTATGCTTCATTAGGTGTTGCTGATTCAAATAAAGGTACATATATTGGTGAAGATGGAGAACTTTTAAGTAGTAAAAAATTTACATTTAGTGATTTACTAGTACCTATTATTATATCGCTTGTTATATCTATAATAGTTATTTTAATATTAATAAATAAGAATAAAATGGTAAAAAAAGCTATAAGTGCTAATGTATATTTAAAAAAGAATAGTTTAGTTATAAGTAATAGAAATGATAGATTTATAACAACACATACTACTTCTGTTAGAATTAATGAATCAAGTGGTTCTAGCTCATCTAGTTCAGGTGGATCAAGTATAAGTAGAGGAAGTAGTGGTACATTCCATGGCGGTGGAGGAAGAAGACTTTAGTTATTCTAAAATATATTATTTATTGTAAAGTTTTGTAAAATATTGTATAATGTATATATACTAGAAGGAGTGATAATATGTACGATTATAGTTATTATGGGGATTATGGTTATGACAGTGTAAAAAGTGCTTCAATACTTGCTGGTGTAGGGGCTTTTACTTGGGTAATTTCAATGGCTATTTCAGTTTTTACAATAGTTTGTAATTGGAAGATTTTTAAGAAAGCAGGTAAAAAAGGTTGGGAATCAATAGTACCTATTTATAATGTTATTATAGAATTAGAAATAGTAGAATTACCAATGTGGTATATTGCTTTACTATTTTTACCATTTGCTAATATATATGCAGTATTTAAAATTAATATAGAATTAGCTAAAAAATTTGGCAAATCAACAGGATTTGGTGTAGGTTTAACACTTTTATCTCCAATATTTAGAGCAATCTTAGCTTTTTCAGATGATGCAGTTTATGAAGGTAATGATACACAAAATAGAGAAGTAAATGAACCAACTAGTCCAAATGTAGGACCACAAACAGGATTTGTTCAACCAATTCAACCCGTTCAACCAACAATGTCACAAGTACCAGTACAACCTGAAGTACAAGTTCAACCAACTAATAATTATAATATGAATACAGTTGCTGCTGTAGAACAAGCACCTATTCCTACTTTAGGAACTCAACAACCAGTACAAAGCAATCAAGAACCACAAGTTCAACGTCCTATGTTTTGTACAAATTGTGGAGCACCCATTTTAGAGAATGCTAGATTCTGTACGAACTGTGGTAAACAATTATAATTTTAAAACACATTCAAATTAAAGAATGTGTTTTTTTATATTTCAAATGCTTAAAATTGTCTATTATTTTTTACAAATATTTGATATAATTATTAAAGGTGTAGATTATGAAAAATATTTATGATATAACGTTAAAAGAATTAGAAAATTACTTTGAATCTATTAATGATAAAAAATTTAAAGCAACTCAGGTATTTGATTGGGTTTATAAAAAAAGAATTACTAATTTTGATGATATGAGAAACGTATCTAAAGATACAATAAAACTTATGAAAGAAAACTTTAGGTTTGATAGACTTGAAATAGTCAAGAAACAAGAAGATAAGGACGTTGCTAAATTTTTATTTAAATTAGAAGATAATGAGCACGTAGAGGCAGTTCTTATGTATCATGATTATGGGACAAGTATTTGTATCTCTACTCAAGTAGGATGTAATATGGGATGTAAATTTTGTGAAAGTGGAAGACTTAAAAAAAGAAGAAATCTAGAAGTTCATGAAATGGTTTTACAAATATTAATGGTAGAAGAAGAAATAAAACAAAGAATTTCTCACATAGTTTTAATGGGAATTGGTGAACCTTTTGATAATTATGATAATGTAATAAAATTTATAGATATAGTTAATTGTAATAAAGGCATTGATATAGGATCTAGACATATAACAGTTTCTACATGTGGTATAGTTCCTAAAATAAAAGAGTTTGCTAATTATGATAAACAAGTAAATTTAGCAATAAGTCTTCATGCTCCAAATAATGAAGTAAGAAATAAAATAATGAATATTAATAAGGCTTATCCTATAGAAGAAGTAATAAGTGCTGTAAAAGAATATATTAATAAAACAAATAGAAGAGTAACTTTTGAATATATTATGCTAGATAATATTAATGATACAAAAGAGTGTGCTATAAATCTTTCTAACTTATTACGTGGAATGAATTGTTATGTAAATTTAATTCCATATAATGAAACTAGTCATATAGAATATAAAAAGAGTAGTCAAGAAAAAATTATTGAATTTTATGATACATTGAAGAAAAATAATATAGGAGTTACTATAAGACGTGAATTTGGTAGTAAAGTAAATGGTGCTTGTGGACAACTCCGTTCACATTATGAGGAGGTATAATATGCAATATTGTTATATAACTGATAAAGGTAAAGTAAGAGAACGTAATGAAGATAGTGTATCTATAGTAGCTAATCAAACAAATGAATTATTACTAATAGTAGCAGATGGTATGGGTGGACATAAAAATGGAGAAGTTGCCTCATCAATCGCTCTTTCTTTAATTTGTGATAGATTTAAAAATATTAGTAGTGTAGGAAATAAAGAGGATGCTATTAATTGGATACAAAGTACTGTTAGTGAAGCAAATATGGAGATATTTAAGTATGTTAAAGATCATCCTGAAAGTCAAGGTATGGGTACTACTATAGTATTATCAATCCTAACTCCTTCTTTCTTACTTATAGGAAATATAGGAGATTCATCTGGATATATTTATAAAAATAAAAAGATGCATAAAATAACAGTTGATCATACTTTAGTAAATTTACTTCTTAAGAGTGGTGAATTAACAGAAGAAGAGGCACGTAATCATCCAAAGAAAAATGTACTTATGAAAGCTCTTGGTAGTAGTACTAATGTAGAGATGGATATATTTAATGTAGAACTTAATATAGATGGTATTTTCTTATGTAGTGATGGACTTACTAATATGCTAGATGATACACAAATAGCTCGTGTTTTAAGTGAAGATATATCATTAGAAGAAAAGTTAGAAAAATTAGTTTTTAAAGCTAACAATCGTGGAGGCAATGATAATATTTCTATTGCATGTTTATTGAAGGAGGATAATCATGATTAATAAAGGGGAACTAATTGATAATCGTTATAAAGTTATAAAAGCTATTGGTGAAGGTGGAATGGCTAATGTATATTTAGCTTGGGATACTATACTAGAACGTGAAGTAGCTGTTAAAGTATTAAGAGGAGATTTGGCAGATGATGAAAAATTCGTAAGAAGGTTTCAAAGAGAAGCAAATTCTGCTAGTTCACTTAGACATCCTAATATAGTAGAAATGTATGATGTAGGAGAAGATAATGGTAAATATTTCATTGTAATGGAATATGTAAATGGAAAAACATTAAAGAGTTTAATAAAAAAAAGAGGTGCTCTTAACTTAACAGAAGCTATAGATATTATGCTACAGCTTGCAAGTGGTATTGCATGTGCTCATGATTCATACATAATACATAGAGATATTAAACCTCAAAATGTATTAATACTTGAAGATGGAAGAGTTAAAATAACTGATTTTGGTATAGCTATGGCACTTAATAGTAATGAATTAACTCAAACAAATAGTGTTATGGGTTCAGTTCATTATCTTCCACCAGAACAAGCAAGTGGAGCAGGCTCTACTATAAAAAGTGATATATATTCACTTGGTATATTAATGTTTGAACTATTAACAGGTAAAGTACCATTTAAAGGAGATAATGCTGTTGAAATAGCTATAAAACATATGAAAGATCCAATACCTAGTGTATGTGCTATTAATCCATCTATTCCACAAAGTGTAGAAAATATAATATTAAAAGCATGTGCTAAAAATCCTAAAAATAGATATGATTCAGTAAATGATATGTATGAAGATCTTAGAACTTGTCTTTTTGAAGATAGATTAAAAGAACCAAGATTAGTTTATAAATATCCTGAACATAATACTGATGAAGATAAAACTATAACTAAATTAGAATCTAGGGAAATAAAAAATAAAGATAGTATACAAGAAGAAAAAGAAGATAAAAAAATAAATGTTGCTTTAAAAGTAGCAGGTATTTCTTGTGTTGCTATAGTTTTTATAGGTTTAGCATTTATTCTTATATTTAGTTTAAATGGTAGTAAAGAGGTAGAAGTTCCAAATGATTTAATAGGACTAAGTGAAAAAGAAGCATGTAAAAAAATTACTAAAAAAGGATTAGTTTGTTCTGTTAAATATGTATATGATAGCGAGTTAGATGAAGATGTAGTAACATCAGTTAATCCTAAATCTTTATCAAAAGTAAAAGAAGGAAATATTGTGACACTTAAAGTAACTTCATTTGAAAATACAATAGTAGTAGATGATTATAAAGGAAAACAATTAGAAGTAGTAAAAGCCGAATTAGAAAAAGAAGGTATTAGAGTTATTACAACTCCTTCAAAAGTTACTGAAGATGATGAATATGAAGAAAATGAAATAATTAGTCAAAGTGTAGAAAAAGGTAAAAGACTTCAAAAAGATAATGATGTAATAGAACTTACATATGCTACATTAGTAGTAGTATATCCTGATTTTACTGATGGTACATATACTAAAGATTTAATTCAACAATTCTGTGATGATAATAAAATAGTATGTAACTTTAGAGAAGAAGTTGATAATAACTATAAGCAGGGCGCTATAATATTACAGTCTCGTGGTGCTGGTGATGAAGTTAAAATAGGTACTTCAATTACAATTACTATAGCAACTAATTCAAAAAAAGAAGAAACAAAAACTGATGATACTAAGGATAATACATCACAAAATACTGATAATAAAGCAAGAGGATAAGATGGTAGGAAAAATAATTAAACAAATAAGTAATGATTATACTGTTATTAGTGATAATAAACTATATATTTGTAAAGCACGTGGTAAATTTAGAAAATTAGGTATAACACCACTTGTAGGTGATAATGTAGAAATAAATGAACAAGATAAATATATATTAAATATATTACCTAGAAAGAATGAATTAGAAAGACCTAGTGTTGCTAATATAGATCAAGCAATAATAGTAACAAGTGTAAAAATACCTGATTATTCATCAAATTTATTAGATAAACTTTTAACTATTATAGAATATAACAATATAAAACCAATTATATGTTTTACAAAATTAGATTTATTAAATGAAGAAGAATTAGAAGAAATAAATAAAGTAAAAGACTATTATATGAGCATTGGTTATGAAGTATATGATAATACTAGTGATAAACTAAAAGATATATTTAAAGATAAAATAACAGTATTTGCCGGACAAAGTGGTGCTGGAAAAAGTTCTTTATTAAATAGATTAGATAATAGTTTAAATTTAGAAACAGGAGAAGTATCATATGCTCTTGGACGTGGAAAACATACAACAAGACATACAGAACTTATAAATGTATTAGGTGGACTTATAGCCGATACACCAGGATTTAGTGCTATAACACTAAATAACATGAAAAAAGAAGATATAAGAGATAATTTTATAGAATTTAATAAATATAAAGAAAATTGTGAATATAGTGATTGTATGCATATTAATGAAAAAAACTGTGCTATAAAAGATAAAGTTAAAAATAATATAATATTAAAAAGTAGATATGATAATTATATTAAGTTTATAGAGAAGAGGTAATTATGAAAATAGCAGCATCTTTCTTAGATATAAAAAGTCCAATAGTAGATGAACTTAATAAATTAAGTAATTTAGATATTGATTATATACATTTAGATGTTATGGATGGTATATTTGTTGAAAATAAAACATATACCGCACAAGAATTTGAATATATAACTCATTATGTAACTAAACCTAAAGATATACATTTAATGGTTAGTGATGTTAAAAAATATATAGATGAGTTTTCATACCTTAATCCAGAATTTTTAACTTTTCATTATGAAGCAGTAAGTGAAGTTAGTGGAGTTATAAAATATATAAAAGATTTAGGTATAAAAGTAGGAATGTCTATTAAACCTAAAACAGATGTAAAAGAAATAATAGATTATTTACCTTATTTAGATTTAGTACTTGTTATGAGTGTTGAACCAGGACGTGGTGGACAAACATTTATAGAAAATAGTATAAATAAAGTTAATCAATTATATACTTTAAGAGAGAAAGGAAATTATAATTTCCTAATTGAAGTAGATGGCGGTATTAACAATGAAACTATTAAATTAGTAAATAATGCTGATATATGTGTTGTTGGAAGTTATATTACTAAACAAGACTATGAGACTGCTATAAAGTCATTAAGATAGTTTAAAATGGTTATTAAAAAGCAAGTAATATTTTAAAAAATTACTTGCTTTTTTGATTCACAAATTTAAATTTTAAGAATATATTATTATGTAATGTGAATAAAATTTAAAAAATAATAAATATTAAAAAATGAAAATGGTGTTATTTGTTACACCTCACCTTAGGTAAGGTGTTTATATATAGCAGGTTTTCTGCAAAAAAAAAGACGATTGTCTTTTTTTTATTAACAAAATGTAGTATATGCATTAAATCCTAAGAAAGCTAATAATGTAAGTATATTTAATATGTTAAAGAATTTACTTACTTTTTTATTTGTTACAACAGATAGTCCAAATAATAAGACTAACAATATAATTATACCACCATTAATCATATAATTATTTCTATCATCTTGGTAATTAGTAAATCCTAATAAATAGATATAGTATGCAATACAAAATAGATTAACTTCACCAATAACATTTAAAATAGAAATTCCTTTTTTCTTATTTTTATTATTCTCTTGTTTATTTTCTTCAAAATTAAATTTCATTTGTCTAGTTAATTCTAGTATTTGAGTTTTACCCAAATTATCTTCTTTATCTTCGTTTTCTGCTTTAGTATTTTCTTCTTTTTTTATGTTATATTCTTTATTATATATGTTTTTTGCTTCTTCAAGTTCTTTAGATAAATCTTTTGTACTTTTCTTTTTTTCATTTACCATGTCTTCAATATCATCACTATTTAATGTTTCATCTATTTGCTTAGCTCTATACTTTTTTTCTCTTTTTGACATTAAATCAGTAAATGAAGAAGTTTTGTCTAAATCATTTTCTTTTATATCACTTAAATCTATCTTTTTCATATCATCACCAAGATTATTATAACTTATTTACAAAAAAAAATAAACTAAATATTAAAAATAAAGTCGAATTCTTTGTAAAAGTGTATAATTGTGATATAATTATTTGTAGTGATATAAGATATTTTATTTTATATCTGTTTGGAGGAAAAAAAGATGGAAACAACAAATCTTACAACAATATTATTAATGAGTTTTATATCATTTATATTTGTTGTATCAATAATACCTTTTGTTAAAAAAATAGCACTTCATGTTAATGCAATGGATATGCCTAATGAAAGAAAAGTACATAAGGTTCCAATGCCAAGACTTGGTGGTCTTGGAATATATTCTGGATTTTTATTAGGTTATATGATATTTGGTGAACAAACACCAACAATGAATTCAATTCTTATAGGAAGTTTTGTATTACTTATAACTGGAATGATAGATGATATTAATCCATTAAAACCATTGCCTAAGTTAATTGGACAAGTTATAGCAGCCGTTATTGTAGTTTTTTATGGAAATATTTTACTTAAAGATATTACATTCTTTGGATTATATTTAGATTTTAAATTATTTGCTTATCCTATAACTATTATATTTATATTAGGATGTATAAATTGTGTAAACTTAATAGATGGATTAGATGGACTTGCAGGAGGAATTAGTTCTATTTTCTTTCTTACAATAGGCATAATAGCTTATGCTCAAGGAAGAGTAGGATTATCAGTAGTTTTAACTTTTGTAATGTTTGGTTCAACTTTAGGATTTTTAGTACATAATTTTAATCCTGCTAAAATATTTATGGGTGATTCTGGATCTATGTTTTTAGGGTTTATGATTGCAGTAATAACTCTCTTAGGATTTAAGACAATTATAACATCTTCAATAATTATTCCGTTATTTATATTAATAGTGCCTATACTTGATACGTTATGTGCGATAATAAGAAGAAAACTTAAAGGAGAAAGTATTGGTACACCTGATAAAAGTCATTTTCATCATCAATTACTAAGAAGAAATTGTAGTGTTAAAACTGCTGTATTAATTATATATTTAATAACAATTTTATTTAGTACTGCTTCAATTATATGGCTTTTGGTAGATAGAGAAATAGGTTATATTATATATGGAGTTTTAATGGTAGCACTTATGACTTTTGTATTTAAAACTGATATATTATTTGATCATAAAAAGAAAGGAAAAACAAATGAAAAGCAATAATAAAGAAGAAGCAAAAGTTAGTATAATAGTTCCAATTTATAATGTAGAAAAATATTTAAGAAAGTGTTTAGATAGTTTAATTAATCAAACATTTAAAGAAATAGAAATATGGGCTATAAGTGATGGTAGTCCAGATAATAGTGTAAGTATTATAAAAGAGTATAGTTCACATGATTCTAGAGTTAAATGTATTGAAAAAGAAAATGGCGGATATGGATCAGTATTAGAGTATGCTATAAAAAATATAACTACTCCTTATTTTTTGATATGTGATCCAGATGATTGGTTAAGAAAAGATGCAGTTGAATTATTATATAAAAAAGCTATTAATCATGATTTAGATATAGTAGTTGGATCTAAGTATTTAGTTTATAATGATAATAGTGAAGAGGTTTATGATAAATCTAAGTTTGATGGGTGTAATTGTATACCAAATAGAACTTATAGTATAACTAATGAGTTTTATTTTCTACAACCAAGTCCACATTCAAAATTATATAAAACTAAAAGATGTAAAAATATAAAGTTTCCTAAAAAAGTTAGTTTTACTGATTATTTACTTTATTTATTAGCACTTGAAAATGCAAATAGAGTAATGTATTTAGAAGATGCTTTATCTTATTATTTGGTTGATAGACCAGGTAATAGTATGACAGATACTAAAGAAAAAGTATTTGAAGATCATAAAATAGTTTTAGAAAGTGTTTTAAAACAAATAGAGCCTAAATATAATAAAGTTATTTATGCAAGATTGTTCTTTCAATATAGGAATGTATTATTATTTTTAAATCAAACAGCTTCTATTGAAACAAAAAAGAAATATTCTAAAGAATATTTAGATTTATTAGATTTACTTATTCCATATAAAAAATATATATTAAAATATTATCCTAATTTAACTTTAAAAAACAGAATATATTTTAGTTTATTATTAAATAAGAAATTTAAAAAAATACTTTTTTATAGAATATTAAAACTAGAGAGGTAATATATGAAAAAGAAAATATTATTTACAACATATGATTTAAGTATTGGTGGAGTTGAGAGTTGCTTAGTAAATTTGGTTAATAATTTAGATTATACAAAATATGATGTAACTATTTTATTACAAGATAAAAAAGGAGATTTACTAAATAATGTAAAAAATGAAGTACATGTTGAAGATTACAAATTATCAAGAATAAAGTTTGCTTTACTTAGAAAAGCAATTAATATGTTTAAAATAATGTATATAAAACTAAAATATTATAGAAAATTTGATTTTTCTGTTTGTTATGGTACTGGTTATAAAGTGAGTGCTAAAGTAGCACTCTTAGCTTCAACTAATAATGCTGCTTATATGCATACTAATATTATTAAATTTATTTCTAATAGTAATCAAGTTAAAGGTAATATGAGTGTTGAAAAGAAAGTTGATATATTTTTAAAACGTTGTAAGTTTAGAAAATTTAAAAAGAATATATTTATTTCTAAGAGTGCAATTGATGCATATTTAACTCTTTATCCTATGGATAAAGAAAAAATAGTTTTAAGTCATAATTATATAGATTATAATAAGATTTTAAAAAGTAGTGAAGTTAAAGTGGATGACATGTATGATAAGAATTGTATAACATTTATTAACGTAAGTAGACATACTGAATATGATAAGAGATTAAGTAGAATAATATGTGCTTGTGATAAATTAAAGAAAGATGGGTATAATTTTAAAGTTATAATGATTGGTGATGGTGCTGATCATAAGTTATATCAAGATATGGTAGATAAAAAGGGATTAAAAGAGAATGTTATATTTTATGGTAAAAAGGCTAATCCATTTCCTTATATAAGAACAGCTAATGCATTTGTTATGAGTAGCGATTTTGAAGGATTTCCAACAACTTTTGGAGAGGCTATGACATTAAATGTACCTATTATTACAACAAATGTATCGGATGCTAATGAAATAATTAAGGATAAATATGGAATTGTTGTTGATAATAATGATGAAGCAATATATTATGGAATGAAATTATTTTTAGATAAAGGTTTTAAAATTAAAAATAAATTTAATCCTAAAAAATATAATGAAGAATCAATTAATAAATTATATCAAGTAATAGAGGGTGAATTATGAAAAAAAGTAGAGTAGCAACTAATTATATATATAATGTAGCTTACCAAATTTTAACATTTATAACTCCAATTATAACAGCACCTTATCTTTCACGTACGTTGGGTGCTGATAACTTAGGTAAATATAATTATACTTATTCTATAGTTTATTGGTTTATACTATTTGGAACAATGGGTATAAGTTTATATGGTAGTAAAGAAATAGCAAAAGTATCAAATGATAGAGAAAAATTATCAAAGAAGTTCTCTGAAATTTTTTCTCTACAATTTTTATGTACATTAATTTCATTAATAATATATTATATAGTTTTCTTAACATTTGATTTTAAATACCATGTTGCTTTTTTATTACAAGGTGGATTACTTATATCATCTATGTTTGAAATAACTTGGTTTTATGTAGGCTTAGAGAATTTTAAGAAAACTACATTAAGAGGATTTATTATTAAAATACTTTTAGTAGCTGGAATATTACTTTTAATACATAATGAATCAGATTTATATTTATATATAGTATTTATAATAATTATGAATACTATAGGTTCACTTATGATATGGATAGGTATTAGAAAAATAATTGATTTTAAAATTCCAAAATTTAAAGATATAATTCCACATTTTAAAGAAAATTTTATTCTTTTTATACCTCAAATATCTTCTAGTATTTATAGTGTATTTGATCAAACTATGATAGGACTTTTGTATGAGAATATAAGTGAAGTAGGTTTTTATACTCAAGCTCATAAACTAGTTAATATGTTTTTGTTTATAGTTACTACAATAGGTACTGTTATGTTACCTAATATAGTAAGAAAAAGAAGTGAAAAGGATAGTGAAGCAGTAAAAGCTATAACTAATAATACGTTTAAAATAGCCTTATTCTTATCAATACCGATTGCTATAGGATTTAGTGCTGTAGCACCTTTCTTTATTCCATGGTTTTTGCCAAAAGAATTTTCTAAAGTAGCATACATTATATGTTGTCTTGCTCCTACAATAATATTTACATCATTATCTAATGTATTTGGAGTACAATATTTAATACCTAATGATGAATCAAAAAAATATACAATTTCAGTAACTAGTGGATGTTTTGTTAATCTTATTTTAAATGCTTTACTAATAAGAAAATTTGGAGCATACGGAGCAAGCATTGCTTCATCATTTACTGAACTTGTAATACTATTAATGCAATATTTCTTTGTTAGAAAAAGTTTTAATTTTGATGGAGTAGTTAAAAAAATATTTAGATATTTAATAGTAGGTACTGTAATGCTTTTAAGTGTCTTATTTATTGGAATTATTATGGGACCTGGTATTATTACTAATTTAGTTCAAGTACTAGTTGGAGCACTCGTTTATTTAGGAATATTATTTATTATGCATGACGATGTAGAATACTTTTTAATTGATAAGTTTTTAGTTACTTTTAGATTAAAAAAATGATGGAGGATTTATGAAGGTAAGTATAATAGTACCCGTTTATAATGTAGAAGAGTATTTAAAAAAATGTTTAGATAGTTTAATTAATCAAACATATAAAGATATTGAATTAATAATTGTAAATGATGGTACAAAAGATTCTAGTCAAAAAATTATAGATAAATATAAAAAGAAGTATCCATCTATTATAAAAAGTTATATAAAAGAAAACGGTGGACTTGCATCAGCTCGTAATTATGGTATTGATAAATCAAATGGTGACTATGTCATGTTTGTTGATAGTGATGACTATGTAGATACGTTTATGGTAGAAAAATTAGTTGATGTAGTTAAACAAAAAAATAGTGATATAGTAGTTTGTAACTTTTATAGAGTAGAAAATGATACATTTAAAGAAATGAAAACATTTAATATAATAAGTGATAATATCCATAAAACTTATATATTAAATTGCTGTGGTGCGTGCTGGCAATTAATAAAAAAAGATTTATTAATTGATAATAATCTAAGATTTTTAGAACATCATTATTATGAAGATATAGCTATTATTCCATCACTTGGAATGTATGCTAAAAGAATAGACTATATAAATGATTATTTATATTACTATATGATTAGAAAAGGTTCAATTATGAATCAAACAGAATATAAGAGTTCACTAGAAGATATATTTGATTCACTTGATACGTTAAAATATGAATTTATAAAAAATAATAAATATGATTTATATAAAGAAGAAATAGAGAATTTATATATAGTACATTTATTACATGCTGCATCTCTTAGATTCTTTAAGTTTAAAAAATATGATCAACTAGATAAAATTATTAATATAATTACTATCAATTTTCCTAATTGGTATAAAAATAAATACTTTAAAAATAGTGATTTAAAATATAAAATAGTATGTAAATTATTTTATAAAAAACGTTATAAATTATTAAAATATATTTTAAAGGAGTCATGATAACTTGAAAAATATTTTATTTGTAGTAGATGAAAGAAGAATGGGAGGAGTTTCCATTCTTCTTGAAGATATATTAAATAGACTTGATTATAGTAAATTAAATGTAGATGTACTTGTTTTACATAATAATGGAACAAGACTTAATAATTTACCTAAGAGTGTTAATGTTATATATGGTACTAAATATTTTAGTGCTGTTGATTATACAATTGGTGAAGTTTTAAAAAGTAAAAATATTTCTTTAATATTTAGAAAAATAAGATTAGTGTTATCTATGAAAACTGGTTTAATTAAATATAGAATTAAAAAAGAAAGAAGAAAAATATTAAAGAAATATTATGATACAGAAATAGCATTTAAAGATGGTTTTACAGCACTTTTTGTTGAATTTGGCGATTGTAAAAATAAAATACATTGGCTACACTACAATTATAGTATTGCTAATTGTAATGCAAAGTATGACAAGTTATTTAGAAATGTACTTTCTAAATTCAATAAAATAGTAGCAGTATCAAAAGGTGTAATGGATGATTTTAATGACATATATCATTTAGAAAATATTACATGTGTAATTAATAATTTTGTAGATGTTGAAAAAATTAAGACATTAGCAAGTACAAAAAATAAACAAGATGATAAAAAGCTTAAATTTATATCAGTAGGTAGACTTCATTCTATGAAGGGATATGATAGATTAATAGATGCTGTTAGTATGCTTAATAAAGAAAAGTTACTTAATAATGTAGAGTTTAAAATATATGGTGATGGTCCTATGAAGGATATATTACTTAAAAAAATATTAGATAATAATTTAGAGTTTTGTTTTAAGTTAATGGGATATACAGATAATCCTTATCAGTATATAAATAATTCAGATATGTTTATATTGTCATCAGTTTACGAGCCTTTTGGACTTGTAATAGTAGAGGCTATGACACTTAAAGTACCTGTATTAGCTACTGCTAATTCTGCTACAAGTGAACTTATAAAAAATGATTATAATGGACTTATAGTTGATAATAGTATAGATGGGCTTTATAAAGGATTAAAGAATATTATTACAAATAAAGCTCTTATAACTAAATATACAGATAATCTTTTAAATTATGATTATAATAAAGAAAATGAAAAAATATTAGAACAATTATATGAATTGTTTAGATAGGAGATAACATGAAAAAAATAGATAAAGCACTTTTTATATTTTTAATAATACAACCATTTTTAGATTTTTATTTATTATATAGTGAAGCAGTAACAAATATTTTTAAGTTTTCTCCTTCTACAATAATAAGAATAGTATTTATATTTATATTCTTTGCTATATCATTAATAAAAACTAGGGAAGATAAGAAGCATTGGTATATAGTAGGTTATTTAGTAGCACTTTTCTTATACTTAATACTACATGTGATAAATGCACTAAAATTTAATATTAATATAAATGAAAATATGACTTTTTCATTTATAACAGAAGCATTTTATTACATAAGACTTTTATTACCTCTTATGTTAATATATATAGTATATAAGGCAAAAATAACAGAAGAAACATTTAAGAAGAGTATAATTACATTATCTTTAATATTTTCACTTGAAATAATTATAACAAATATATTTAAAATATCACTTGTTTCATATGGTGAACCTAAGTTTATATCTGGTAATATATTTGATTGGTTTTTAAATGATAATTATACTTTTGAACAGTTAGCAAGCAAAGGATATTTTTATATGGCTAATCAGATAAGTGCTCTTGCTATATTAATACTTCCTATAAATATATATTATGCTGTAAGATTTTCTTGTAAAAAAGCATATATATCTTCACTTACTTTATGTCTTTCAATGATCATGATAGGTACTAGAGTAGCAGTTTATGGATGGGCTATAGTTGGTGTTGTTATGTTTATTGCTTGGATATTCTTTGCTATTATAGATAAGAATAAAGTAGAAATAACATTTAAAAAAGTATTTATGTATATAATTAGTTTTTCACTTTTAATACTTATAACACTCAATTCGCCTTTAATATTAAGATATACTCATACAGACTATGAAAAAATAGAAAATGGTATGAAAGATAAAGATGTAATTAATGAAACTTTATATAAATTAGAAACTAAAGAAGAGAAAAAAGAATTTATAGAGAAGTACTTTGATTATTATTCAATACCTAAAACATATATTTATGAATTATATCCATATACTAAAGATATTGACTTTTGGATAGATGTTATGAAGCTTCCATATAGTGAAAGAGGAGGCAATCGTAAATTAGAAAGTCTTATGACAAAGAAAATATATTCATTAAATAATAATAAATTTGATAAATATTTTGGTGAAGGATATTCTAGATATAGAAATTCACAAATATATATAGAAAGTGATTTTACTGTTCATTATTATACTATAGGAATAGTAGGTATAATACTTTTATTTGGCCCTTATATAATAATTGCTACTTATTCAGGTTTATATATGTTATCTAAAAATAGATTAAGATTAAAAACTACTATGCTTGTTATATCAATATATGTATGTTTAGGTATATCTTATTTTAGTGGACATGTATTAGATGAGTTAATAGTAACAATACCACTTTCATTTATAAGTGGATACTTACTTCATTTTGTTAGACATGATAAATTAAAATATGTAGTAAATAAAGAGAAAGTTAAAGAGGTTAAAATGTTAAAAAAATCAAAGAATCCTAAAATTAGTGTTATTGTACCAGTTTATAATGTAGAAAAATATATAGATAAATGTTTAGATAGTTTAGTTAATCAAACATTAAGTGATATAGAAATAATAGTTGTAAATGATGGTACTAAAGATTCTAGTCAAGATATAATAGATAGGTATGCTAAAAAATATAAAAATATTAAAGCATATAAAAAAGAAAATGGTGGTTTATCTTCAGCTAGAAATTATGGACTTACTAAGGCAACAGGAGATTATATAGCATTCTTAGATAGTGATGATTATGTTAATTATGATATGTATGAAAAATTATATAATAAAGCTATAGAAGAAGATTTTGATATGGTAGTTTGTAATACTAATTATATATATGATAAGAAAATAGTTCCTACTTTAACCAATTTAGAAAAAGATATTAAATCTAAAGATGAAGTAAAAAAAGCTATGACGTATTTATATCCTGCTGTTTGGAATAAATTATATAATAAAAGATTATTTAAAGATGATATAAATTTTAAAGATAAAGTATGGTTTGAGGATGTTGAATTTATTTATAGATTATATCCATCTATTAATTCAATAGGAACAATAGATGATTATTTAATAAATTATGTTCAAAGAGAGGGCGCTATAACACATACAGTAGATAAGAGATTATATGATTATGTTTCAAATTTTGATGGAATAATAAAATGGTATAAAGATAATAAATTATATGAATTATATAAAGATGAATTAGAATATTCTTGTGTTAGATATTTGTTTGCTACATTTGTTAAACGTTTAGCGCATTTTAAAGATAAACAAGAATTTTGTAAGGGTGTAGATTTAGTAATAAATAAAATTAATTTAAATTTTCCAAATTATAAAAATAATAAATATTTAAAAGCTCCTACATTTAAAAATTTATATTTAAAACATTTTAATAAAAGAATAGCTAATATTATTTATAAATTAGAAAATATAAAGTAGTTTAGTAAGAGGTGAAGTTTTGTGAAAAAAGGGAAAGACATAAAATTTTATTGTGCATTAGTATTTATCTTTTTCCTTATATTAGGTTTTTTAGTTCCATATACTGGTGATGATTGGAATAATATACTTTATGATGGAAAGATTAGTACAATGATTAAGATAGCTGTTGATAGTTATAACTCATTTGAAGGAAGATTTTTTAGTAGAGTATTTGACTTAGTATTTGTATATTATAAACCTATTTGGGTAATAGTTAATGCATGTGGTATGACATTCTTATACTATTTTATAAATAAAATGGTTAATTCAAAAAAGAAATCATTCTTTCTAGTATTTATATTAGAATCATTATTATTAGTAGATGAAGAAACTTTTTCTCAAGTATATGTATGGATAACTGGTAATACTACTTATTTTATACCTATGATATTTTTAATATTTTTAATATATATAAATAGAAATATATTTAATGATTCAGATATAAAATATAACAAAATATTTTATATAATAATACCTATATTAAGTTTTATAAATTCAATGTTTGTAGAAAATGTAACTGTTGGTATAATAACTGTTTATATATTAGTAATAGTATATCAATATATTAAAAATAAGAAGATAAATATATTAATGCTTATTTCTATGTTTACTTCTTTAATAGGCCTTTATTTAATGTTAAATAGTCCAGGTACTCTTAATAGATTAAATACTATGGATGCATTTAACAATATGACTTTAATTGAAAAAATTATTTCTACATTCCCAAGACAATTAAATGAAGTATTTGTAAAAAATAGTTATTTAACTCTTATTTTAGTATTTATATCTATAGTATTAATAAAAGATAATATAAAAGGAATAAAAAAATATATATTAATATTATTTTCAAGTATAATACCTGTATTAACTTCTTTCACTAATTTATATTATGTAGTTTTTAGAAGAAGTCCAAAATATTTTGGAATATTGTTAGATTGTCATAGGTGGTATTTATGTATTTATTGGGTATTATTTTTAATATTGTTAGTAGCACTTGTAATAAAGTATTCTAAAGTTGATAAAAAGAAAATATTATTTTTCTTCCTAATAGCCTTGATAAATAATGGAGCTATGATGTTATCTCCTTTATGTGGTGGAAGAACTTCATATCTTTCAAATATCATGTTATTTATTTGCGCATTCCTAATAATAGATTCTCTAAATTTAAAAATATTAGAAAATGTAAAATTTTTAAGATTTAATAAATTTGTTTTAGGAGCCATAGTAACTTTCTTCTTGATTTTTTATTCATTTTGTTATATCTTATTCATAAGAAGAGCAGATTATATTAAAGAACAATTAAATAATAAAGAAGAAACTATTAAATTAATACAACTTCCAAATAGATATTTATGGAATGCTAATCCACAAATGGATTTAATAATAACTAAGGATGAATTCTCTAATAATTGGCACCTTTATACATTTGAATTATATTATAAAATACCTGTTGGAAGTAAAGTAGAATTAGTAAGGAGTAGAGATTTATGAAAGTTTCATTTATAGTACCTTGTTATAATGAAAGTAAAAATATTAAGTTATTTTATGATGATGTGGTTAAATCATTTAAAGATAAATATAAAGTAGAATTAATATTTATAAATGATGGTTCAAAAGATAATACATTAGAAGAGTTAAAATCTTTATTAAAAGAGAAAATTTTTGAAATAAAGATAATAAATTTTTCTAGAAACTTTGGAAAAGAAGCTGGAATATATGCTGGATTAAAGGAATGTAGTGGGGATGCATGCGTTATAATAGATGCAGATATGCAACAACCTCCTCATTTAGTTCTTGATATGATCAAGGTAATGGAAAATGATAGTAATATAGATATTGTTACATATTATCAAGAAAAAAGAATTGAAAATAAAATAATTTCATTTTTTAAATCTCAATTTTATAAAATCATGTCTAATTCTACTGGTATGAAATTAAAAAACGGTGCTAGTGATTTTAGATTATTAAATAGAAAAGTAATAGATACAGTATTAACTTTAAGTGAACATGATAGATTTTCAAAAGGAATATTTTCTTGGATAGGTTTTAATACATATTATTTACCTTATATTCCAGAAAAGCGTATAAATGGAAAAACATCTTGGAGTACAAAAGGGTTATTTAAATATGCGGTAAGTGGAATATTATCTTTTTCTAAAGAACCACTTAATATAATATTTAAATTAGGTATATTTAATATATTAGTATCATTAATGTTGTTAATATTAGGTTTTATTATATCAGCTAATCAATTTTATTTTCTTATAATATTAATAATATTCTTATTTGGTATTAATTATATAGTACTTGGAATATTAGGAGAGTATATATATAGAAATTATACTGAAAGTAGAAATAGACCAATATATATAGTTAAGGAAGTTATAAGTAATGAAAAGAATAATTAAATTATATAAAAAATATGAAGAATTAATTAAATATGTAATAGTTGGTGGATTTACAACAGTTGTAAGTTTGGGTACATATTATTTATGTGTTAAAACATTTTTAAATCCAAATAATGCTTTACAATTACAATTAGCAAACATTATATCATTTATATGTGCTGTTATTTTTGCTTATTTTGCTAATAAGAAATTTGTATTTTCTTATTCTGAAAAGAATAAATTTATTTCATTTTTATTCGCACGTCTTTCAACACTTATAATAGATATGTTAACTATGTTTATATTAGTTACACTATTTGGTGTAAATGATAAAATATCTAAACTAATAGTTCAAGTTATTGTCCTTGTATTAAATTATTTATTTTCTAAATTCTTAGTATTTAGTAAAAGAGATAAAAAAAGAGTTATATTTATATCAAGTACTGGTGGACACTTAAATGAATTATTACAATTAAAACCTTTAATAGAAAAATATGATAGTTATTTAATTACTGAAAAAACTAAATCTAATAAGAATTTAAAAGATAAATATAATAATGTTAGTTATTTAGTATATGGTACAAAGAAAAATTTATTTACTTATTTTTTCATATTTTCATTTAATATAATAAAATCTTTTATATTATATTTAAGAATTAGACCAGATGTAGTAGTAACAACAGGTACACATACAGCAGTACCTATGTGTTATATAGCACATTTATTTGGTAGTAAAGTTATATTTATAGAAACGTTTGCTAATAGTTCTACTAAGACTGTAGCTGGTAAATTAGTATATCCTATAGCAGATACATTTATAGTTCAATGGGAAAGCATGTTAGAACTATATCCAAAAGCAGTATATGGAGGTTGGATTTTTTAATGATTTTAGTAACACTTGGTACACAAGATAAAAAGTTTTATAGATTATTAGAAACACTTGAAGATAAAATAAATCAACATCTAATAAGAGATGAAGTTATTGTACAAGCTGGGTGTTCTTCTGATTTTAAATCAAAGAGTATGAAAATATTTGATTTAATACCAATGGATGAGTTTGATGATTTGATTAAAAAATGTGATATTTTAATAACTCATGGCGGTGTAGGATCTATAATTACAGGATTAAAGAATAATAAAAAAGTAATAGCTGCAGCACGTTTAAGTAAATATAATGAACATGTAAATGATCATCAATTACAAATAATAGATAATTTTGAAAAAGAAGGATATATATTAAAATTAGATAATTTTAATGATATTGATAAGTTAATAGAACAAACCACTAAATTTAAACCTAAAAAATTTAAAAGTAATACTTCCAATATGATAGATTTAGTAGATAAGGAGATTAACAATGAATAGAAAGTACATAGTAGATTTTATTAGTTATACTATAATATCTTTTGTTGGAATTTTACTTTTCGTTTTAATTATTCAAACAATAGAAAATAATAATCTAAATGAAAAAATAAATAAATTAGAAATAGAAGAAGAAAAATTAATTCAGGAATTAAAAGAGAAGAGAATTAATATTGATAATGAAGAATTAAAAAATATGGATTTGACTGATGTAGATAATTTAATGGTAGTTGCTCATCCAGATGATGAATTTATATTTGGTGGAGCACATTTAATGGAAGACAAGTATTTAGTAGTATGTGTTACTTGTGGAAGTGATGAAGCACGTGCTTTAGAATTTTCATCTATTATGGAAGCATATAATCAAAAATATTTAATGTTAAATTATGTTGATGTAGATGCAAATGGAAATGCTAGTGACTGGGGAGGAGATATAGAATATAAAATTTCTAGATCTCTTAAGGAAATAGTTGGTTTTAAACATTGGAAAAAGATAGTTACACATAATTTAGATGGTGAATATGGTCATTGGCACCATATTGCTACAAGTGTTATGATAACTGATTTAGCTAAAGATTATAATGAGAGTAATTCATTATATTATTTTGGTAAGTATTATACAAAAGATGAACTTAAAAATAATTCTCTTGAAAAATTATCAGATGATGTAGTACAAAATAAAAGACGAGCAATTAAAAAATATTATCCATCACAAAAGTGGGCTTGTCTTTTACTTGAACATATATATAAATATGAAAACTGGATAAAGGCTAGTGAATGGAAAAAGTAATTAATTTTACTTTTTTTCATATAATATAGTGAATTTGACAAATATCTAAAAATTTGCTAAAATTGTTGATATCGATGGCACATTATTCTAGTCAATCGATTTATTACGAAGACGGGGCTAAAAATCCGTTAAAGAGCATACCTGTGAAACTTCTTGTGCTTGCTTCTTTCGCCCAGATTGGGGTGAGTGCTGGAAATGAGGATAGTTGGGCATCCATAATGGCATATGTAAATGACCCACCATCCGTGGAGACCTATTATCGTGTTTTGCCTATACGTGAATACTGATGGACTTAGTACGAAATAGGATTAAACCTACCTTGTGGCGAAAGTTATGGGTAGCGTAGCTTGTCTTGAGTGAATGATAGGGATAATTGAATTAATATTTTAAGTAAGTTTATAGCTAGAACTTACATAAAGTACAATTTGAAATATCGTTTGCAAAAAAGAATTAATAATAAATTAATTGGTGAGGAAATCTTCTAGAATGTTGTTAGTATGGGATTACAGTGCGTACTAAGTGGTAATCAAGTAGTATATTAGGTAACTATATACTGGATTGTTTAAAGGGGAACCGCTTATTGGTAACGATAAGTATTAATCTAGGGAAATCCAACTTGACCTAAGACGTAAAATTAACTGTATTAACGCCATTAAAAGCAAGTAAATTTATACTTGCTTTTTTCATACATAAAAATGGGCATTTCGTACAATTTTTACCAAAAAAATAATTAAAAAAGTATAATATTTGCACAATTAAATTGATTGACTTAATTTATTTAAATATAGTATAATTTAAATAGTATTAAGATTGGGGGATATTATGGAAAATAGAACTTATAAAATAGATAGAGAAGAAAGTAAAAAAATGACGGGATTTGCTTCAATTGATAAGCCATGGTTAAAATATTATAAAAGTTTAGACAACTTTGAAATTCCAAGAATGACAATATATGATTCTTTAAAAAAAGTGTGTTTAGAAAATTCTGATAATGAAGCATTATATTATTTTGGTACTAGAATTTCATATGGAAAACTTTTAGGAAAAATTGATACTGTGGCAAATGCATTTTTAGAAAAAGGTGTTAAAAAAGGAGATGTAGTTTCTTTAGCACTTCCTAATATTCCAGAAAATACTATATGTATCTATGCACTAAATAAAATAGGTGCGATGGTTAATTCTATAGATTTGACTGCTCGTGGAGAAGATTTAATTAGATATTTAAATGAAGCTAATTCACAACTTTTAGTAGCATCTGACGTTTTTATAGATAATGTAGATGAGGTTTTAAGTAAAACATTTGTGAAAAAAGTTATAGTGGCTTCACCATCAGATTCATTACCACCAGTATTAAAACAACTATATAAATTAAAAAACAAAAAAAATATTCCTGCTGATGACAAGCATGAATTGTGGTTTGATTTTGAAAAATGTGGTAAGAAAAGTTTAAAATATTTCAAAGATGAATATTCTGAAAATAATGGCATTATTATATTACACACAAGTGGTACAACAGGAATTCCAAAGGGTGTAGTTTTGACTAATGAAAACTTTAATGCAATGTATATGCAGTATGAAAATTGTGGCTTAGAGTTTAAACCAAATGATAAATTTTTGAATCAGGTTCCTCCATTTTTAGCCTATAACATAGTTATGGCTACACATTTGCCATTTATGTTAAAGATGAGAATAGTTATGTTACCAGATTATCAACCTTCTAAGTTCGCTAAGAATGTTATGAAGTATAAAATAAATCATGTAGTAGCAGGTCCTGCAGATTGGAATAATTTTAGAGAAAAAAAAGACACCATAAAAGATGTATCCTATTTAAAAACACTTGCTAGTGGAAGCGATAAGATGGATGCCGCTCATAAAAACGAAGTAAATGAAATATTAAGACAGCATAATTGTCAATACAAAGTAATTGAAGGATATGGACAAACAGAGGGTGGATGTGCAGATAGTACAAACCTACCTCAATGTTATGTTGAAAATAGTGTTGGTATTCCATTACCACAAATGACTTTTTGTATATATGATAATGAAGCTGATAAAGAATTAAAATATGATGAAGAAGGCGAAATTTGCATATATGGACCAACATTAATGAAAGAATATTATAATAATAGTTTAGCTACTAGTGAAGCATTAAGAGTTCATTCTGATGGTAAATTGTGGTTGCACACAGGTGATTTAGGAAAAATAAATAAAGACGGTGTAGTCTTTGTAACTGGTAGATTAAAAAGAATAATAGTAAGATATGATGGAATTAAAGTATCTCCATTTAAAATAGAAAATATAATAAAGAAAAATCCAAATGTTGAGGACTGTTGTGTTGTAGGTATATTTGATGATGAAAATGAAAGAGGAGCAATACCTATTGCTAATATAGTATTAAAAAAAGATACATTAGTAGATTCTACACAAATATTACTTGATATAGAAAAGCAGTGTAAATCAGAACTAGGTGATAGATACTTACCAAGAGAATATTTAATTCAAGATAAGTTACCATTGACTCAGGTTGGAAAAATCGATTATCGAGAATTAGAAACTCAAAATTATCAATTACTTAAGGGGAAAGTACTTATCAAAAAATAGAGTAGTAGTATATAAAATGTTAAAAAAATATAATTTTAACATTTTTTTATGTTATAATGTAATTAGTATAAAGTAGGAGGTATTTATGTATGAGTAGTAATATGATATTTTCTTTATGTAGTTTTTTTTATGTATTAATGACTTCAATGATGTATTTTTTTAGAAAAAGAGTGGATAATGAAGAAACAAAAATATATTCAATACTTTTAATTACAAATTTATTGGGTTTATTTATTGAAATAATTAGTACTATAATAAATTTAAATTTAGTAGGACATGAAATTTTAAAGACATTAACATTAAAATTAATCATGGTTTACTTTGTAGTATGGTTATATGTTTTTGCTATATATATTTATTATGTATCAAAAAATAAATTTGCAAATCTTAATAAAGCAACTGTAATTATTATTTGCTTAATATTAGTATGTACAACTTTAATATTACCGATATATCCTAAATACGACGGGAATGTAATGTTATATACATACGGTCCCTGTGTTCAATTTGGATATTTAGTTTCAGGAATTTTAATATTATTTTGCCTGGCTAATATGGTATACAACTTTAAAAACCTTAAAAATAAAAAGTATATACCATTGTTTGCTTTTATATTTTTAGGCATTTGTGTTGTGACAATACAAATAATAAATCCAAGTTTATTATTAACCGCAACAGCAGAAGCATTTATAACAACTCTGATGTATCATACAATAGAAAATCCAGATGTAAAAATGATTCAAGAATTAGAACTAGCCCGTGATACAGCAGAGAAGGCAAATAATGCTAAAAGTGATTTCTTAAGTAGTATGTCTCATGAAATACGTACTCCTTTAAATGCTATTAAAGGATTTAGTGAATGTATTGAAGACTCTAAAACATTAGAAGAAGCAAAAGAGAATGCTAGTGATATAGTAAGTGCTTCAGATACATTATTAGAGATAGTAAATGGAATACTAGATATAAGTAAAATAGAAGCAAATAAAATGGAATTAGTAGAAGGTGAATATAATATAAGTGAAATATTAACTAATTTAGTTAATATGACAAAAATAAAAATAGGAGAAAAAGATATAGAACTTAGATGTGATTTTGCAAAAGATTTACCAAGTGTATTATATGGAGATAAAGGAAAAGTACAACAAGTAATATTAAACCTACTTACAAATGCAGCAAAATATACAGATAAAGGATATATAGATTTTAAAATAAGTTGTGTAAATGAAAAAGAAATATGTAAATTAGTAATATCAGTAACAGATACAGGAAGAGGAATAAAAAGTGATAAGATAGATAAATTATTTACTAAGTTTAATAGATTAGAAGAAGATAGAAATACAACAATAGAAGGAACAGGATTAGGACTAGCAATAACAAAGAATTTAGTAAGTATGATGGGAGGAAAAATAGTAGTAGATTCAACATATGGAAAAGGAAGCAAATTTACAATATTCCTAAGTCAAAAAATAGTAAATAAAAAAGGAATAAATAAAGAAGAAGAAATAAAAGAAAGAATAGAATTTCCAAATACAAAAGCATTAGTAGTAGATGATAACTATTTAAATTTAAAGATAGCAAGTAAATTATTAAAAGAAAGAAAAATAGAAACAGAACAAGTATCAAGTGGATATGAATGTATAGAGAAAATAAAAGGAAATAATAAATACGATATAATATTTATGGATATAATGATGCCAAAATTAAGTGGAGTAGAAACATTAAAAGAATTAAAGAAAATAGAAGAATTTAATATACCAGTAATAGCTTTAACAGCAGATGCGATGAGTGGAGTATCAAATAAATATATAGAAGTAGGGTTTAATGATTATTTAAGTAAACCAATAGAAAAGAATGAATTAAATAAAGTATTAAATAAATATTTAAAAGGACAAGAATTAAAAGAAGATAAAAAAGAAGAGAATAGTGAAGAAACAAAGATAAAATATTTAAAAGAAAATAATATAGATATAACAAATAGTTTAGAACTATTAGGAGACATAAAAACATATGAAGAAACATTAGAATACTTTAAAGAAGAGAATAAAACAAGAATACCAAGATTAAAGAAAAATAAAGAAGAAGAGAATATGAAAGATTATGCGATAGATGTACATGCATTAAAGAGTGATAGTAAATATTTAGGGTTTAAAGAATTAGCAGAGATTTCATATGAACAAGAAATGAAAAGTAAAGCAAATGATATAGAATATATAAATAATCATTTTGAAGAATTAATGAAAGAATATGATAAAATAACAAATATTATAGATAAATATAAGAGATAGTAAAATCTATTTCTTTTTTATTAAATTAGGGATTTAAATTTATAAATATTTATAGTATAATTTTAATGTAGTATATAGAGTAGGAAGGAAAAATATATGAAGAAAAAAGTGTTTGTAATAGTATTAATTATATTTATAATAGGTGTTATATCTTTTGTATCATATTATAAATATCAAGAAAAAGAGACTATAAAAAAAGAAGAAAAATTAATAAGTGAAATTAGAGGTCATTATAATCAATTTGTTAAGACTACTAAAGAGACTGATTTATATGATTTAGTTGATAATGAATATAAAAAGATTGGTAGTATAAGTAAAGATGTAAATCTATATTTGGACTCTTTAGATATAGATAAGAATACTAAATATTTTTTAATTAAGGATTTAGGATTTTATATATCATATAATGATGTAGAACAGATGAAAGAGTTTAGTTTCAGTTATAGATATAAGAATTATATTCCTTTTAATATTAATATAAAAACTAGTGATATGACTACATTTTATGATGAGGATAAGAATATATTATATACTATAAATAAATCATATGATTTTCCTGTTTTAATAAAAGATAATGAATATTATGGTGTTGTTTTTAATGATAGATTAGTTTATATAAAACATGATAATGTTAGTGAAGAGTATGAAAATCATAATACTGATTTAAAAAATAAATCAAGTATAAGAACACTTTTATATCATTTTATATATGATCCTAATACTTATAAATGTGATCAAATTATTTGTCAAAGTTTAAGTCAATTTGAATCACATCTTAAATATTTAAGTGAAAATAATTATTTTACTTTAAAACTTAATGAATTAGAAATGTATTTGGATGGTAGTCTTAAGATACCAGAGAAGAGTGCAGTATTAACAATAGATGATGGAACAATATTTGATCCATATGCTTTAGATTTACTTGATGCTTATAAAGTGAATGCGACTATATTTGTTATAACTAGTTGGGTAGATCCAAATAATTTAAAAAGTAATTATATGGATGTAGAATCTCATACTGATAATATGCATAATCAATATGAATGTAAAGGTTATGGTTCTCAAGGTGGAGGTATTCTTTGTTTACCTGAAGAACAAGTTTTATCTGACTTAAAAACAAGTCAAGATAAAATGGGAGGTAGTAAATATTTTGCATATCCATTCTTTGACTTTAATGAAAGGGCTATAACTTTATTAAAGAAAGCTGGATTTACTATGGCATTTATTGGTCAATATTCAACAGATGGTAGAGCATATCCTAATAAAACAGATAAATTTAAAGTACCTAGAAAAACTATTTTTTCTAGTACTACTCTAGCTGAATTTATATCTTATTTAAATTAAAGAATCATAATGATTCTTTTATTGTTTATTTTAATAAAGTATGTTAAAATTATAGTGGTGATAATATGAAAGAAGATAAAGAGTTTTTAGAAATTAATAAAGAGAGTAAATCAAAAACTTATATTATAGTTATTGGTTTATATATTCTTGTAATAATATTTACAATTTTATTAATATTTGGATTAAAGTATCAGAAAGATACAGTATTAAATAATAAAAAAGGTGATGTAGCTTATGAAGCAAAAAAATAGTGTTAATTATAATTGGGTTATAAAAATAGTAATACTTGCGTTTGTTATTTCTATTATGTTTAGTTTTATATCTGAAACTGTTATACCTAACTTAAATATAGTTGTTGGTATAATACTTGCTATTACATTTATATTAATTGGTGTTATTTTTGATATGATTGGTGTTGCAGTAGCAAGTGCTAAGGAGGCTCCTTTTCATGCTATGGCTGCAAATAAGATTAAAGGTGCTAGTCTTGCTATTAAATTAAAGAAGAATGCTGATAAGGTATCTAGTTTTTGTAATGATGTAGTTGGCGATATATGTGGAATTGTATCAGGTTCTGCAGGTGCTGTTATATCTATTAAATTAGCATCCATAACAGGTTTTAATAGTCTTTTGATAACTCTTTTTACTGTTGGATTAATTTCTTCACTTACTATAGGTGGTAAGGCTTTAGAAAAAGGATTTGCTATAAATAAGAGTAATGATATTTTATATAAATTTGCTAAAGTATTAAGTATATTTTATAGAAAATAGGTGAAATATGAAAAGTAAAGGTTTTACATTAATTGAGGTATTAGGTGTTATAGTAATACTTGCTGTTATAATAACTTTAGTATTTCCAAGCGTTGATAAAACAATAAATAAAAGTAAAAATATAACTTACAAAAGTCAAATTAATAGTATGTTAAATGCTGCTTATGATTATACTTTAGAAAATACAAAAGTTCTTCCAGAAACTAGTAAAAATATTAGTTATGTTACATTAGGCGAATTAATGAGTTTAGGATATTTAGATAATAATTTAATTAATCCTAAAACAAAGAAAGAATTTTCATATGATTTAGTTGTAAAAATATCTAAGGTTTCTAATGAATATAAAGTTAGTGATGAGTATTCTAAAAAGTCAGGTGAGTATTTATATACTGTTTTAATAGATGGAACAAGTTTTGTTAATAAGCCAACGATTAAATTGGATGGAATACTTGCTAATAGTGATGGTAATTATATTACAAATGTATCATTAAATGGTGAATTTACTGATGTTACTTATAGTGCTACTACTAAAGATGGAGTTGTAATTACTGATAAAGTAGTAAAGTATATAATTCATGATAATGAGGTAGTAGATAGTGTTGATACTTCACATCTTGGCATTTATTATATTAATTATATAGTGGTAGATGATGATGGAAATTCTAATAGAGTAGTAAGAAGTGTTATAGTTAAGGATGAGGAGGCACCAGTACTTACTGTTTATGATCCAAAAACTATAAGTTTAAATGATACTTCATATGATTTGATGAACGGTGTAAGTTGTACTGATAATAGTGGTATGTGCGATATAAAAATGGAAGGATCTGTTGATTTTAGTAAGAAAGGTAAATATGTAATTACTTTTATAGCAATTGATCCATCTAATAATCAAGCAAGAAAAAGTGTAACAATTACAGTAGAATAAAATATTTACTTTTAGTAAATGAAATGATATAATTGATAAAAGAATTGTGGGGAATTAAAATGAGAGATATTTATATATTTGGTCATAAAAAACCAGATACAGATACAGTAACATCAGCTATTGCTTTGTCCTATTTAAAAAATCAATTAGGACTAAATACTAAACCGATGATACTAGGAGAGATAAATAACGAAACTAAGTTTGCACTCGATTATTTTAATATAGAAAAGCCTAGTTATTTAGAAGATGTTAAGTTACAAATAAAGGATTTAAATTATTATAAAGATTGTTTTATAAATAGTAAAGATTCTATTAATCATACATATGATTATATATTAAATAGAAATATTACTGGTGTACCTATTGTTGATGATGATAACCATTTTCTTGGATTATTAACTTCTAAAATGATAGGTCATGAGTTAATTAATGGAGATTTTACTAAACTTAATACCTCATATAATAATATTAAAGATGTGTTGAAAGCAGAAGAAGTTTTAAAATTTGATGATGAGATAAGTGGTAATATAATTGTTGCTTCATATAGAAGTACAACTTTCTTAAATACTTTAACTCTTACTAATTCTACTATAATGATAGTAGGTGATAGGCATAGTTTAATAGAGGCTGCTGTTAATAGCGGTATTAAATTATTAGTAATTGTAGGTAATTCTGAAATAAAAGAGGAGCACATAAAGATAGCTATTGCTAATAAGGTAAATATCATAAGAACTGGTTACGATACATTTCATACTGCTAAGTTAATAGGACTTTCTAATTATGCTGGTAATTTAATAACTGATTCAAGAAATGTTAAGTTTAATGAAAATGATTATTATGATGAATTTAAAGAAAAAGCTTTAAAATTAGGATTTAACAATTACCCAGTTATAGATAATGATAATAAATGTTTAGGTCTTATAAGAATAACTGATATAAATGAAATGAATAGAAAACAAGTTATACTTGTTGATCATAATGAGATTAGTCAAAGTGTTGATGGACTTAATGAAGCTGAAATATTAGAAATAATAGATCATCATAAATTGGGTGCTATTACGACAAGTATGCCTATTAATTTTAGAAATATGACAGTAGGAAGTACTAATACTATAATTTATTCTATGTATGGAGAGAATCATGTTAGTGTACCACCTGCTATTGCCGGTATAATGCTTAGTGGAATACTTTCAGATACATTGAAATTTACAAGTCCTACTACTACAAGTTATGATAAGTATGTAGCAAAGCGTTTAAGTAAAATAGCAAATGTAGATATTGATACGTATGCTAAGGAAATGTTTAAAGCAGGTACTAATTTATCTGGTAAAACATTAACTCAAATAATAGATGGTGATATTAAAATATTTGATATAAATGGTAAAAGGGTTGCTGTATCTCAAGTAATAACCCTAAATTCAGAGGAAATATTAGAAAAAAGAGAAGACTATATAAGTGAGTTAAATAAAATTAAAAAAGATAGGGAATATGATTTATTATTATTATGTGTTACAGATATTCTTAAAGATGGATCTTATTTATTCTTCGATGAATTATCAAAAGATTTAGTTTCTTTAGCATTTAATAAGGACAATATAGAAGAGGGATATTTCTTATCAAAATGTTTATCTCGTAAAAAACAATTAATCCCGCCTCTTATGAATGTAATAAAATAATATTTATAGAATGTAAAACAGAAATTTATTTTCTGTTTTTTTGATATTAAGCATAGACAAACAGTAAATAATAATATAAAATTTATAAAGGTGGTAATTATGAATATAGAATCATGTATATATTTGTTGTTTATAGTTATGATAGTTATATTATTATTTATTATTTCAATATCTATATTAAGTAAAAAAGATTATTATATGAAATATTATGATTATAATATAAAGTATGATACTGTATTAGACAGAAATTATTCTATAATAAGAAGACAAAAAAGAATGATATTAAAAAAAGAGATTTATATATTGTATTTAAGAGTATTATTAAAATTAAAAAGGAAGTAGTAGTGTGCAGTTAGAAGTAGTATTTAAAGTATTGTTAATAGGTTATTGTATATTTTCTAGTGTTTTTATAATAGTTTTAATGTTTAAAACTAATTTTGAAACTGATGTAGAAGAAGTACTTAATTTATATAAAGATGAAAAAAAGAGAACATATAAAGAGTTAGAAATTAATAATAAAAAAATTTATGATTTAAATAAAAAGATTAGGAACTTAAAAAAAGATATTAAGCATAATAAAAAGTAATTACAAAATGTAAGAAAATATGTTATAATGTATTTATACTAGGAGGTATTATGAAAGATAAGAGGGCTTTAAGTATTTTTATATTATTATTAATTATTGCAAGTTATATATTATGTATTACAAATAGTAGTATTTTTATAGAATATCCTACTATTAATTATTTAGTATTTGGTTTGATTTTAGTATATGGAATTTATGTTATTTATATTACTATATTTAAGGTAAGTGATTCTAGTTATAAATCAAAAGAGAAGCTATTTAATTCTTTACTAGAGAATGCTGATACTGTATATTTTATGATAGATGCTAAAAATAATGATGTTATATATGTATCAAATAATATAGAAGAGATATTAGGGATAAAGTATGATAGTAATGCAGTATTTAAATTATTAGATTTACCTATAATAAAGGACGAATTAAAATCTTGGAATAAGACTGATAAATATGTAGGTCAAATGATTACATATGATAATCCTTTATATAATCATCAAATGTGGATTAGATTAAAGGCTTTTTCATGTAAAACTAAGAGGGATGAATATTATATTATTGAAATAATTGATTCTACAAAAGAGCACGACAAACAACATTTATTACTTACTCAAGCTACAGATATAAAAGCTCGTGAAAGTCAATTAAATCAAATTACATCTAAATCATATGATATGGAAATGAATATTAATTTAAATAATAATTCTTATGATTTGAAATATTTTAAAAAAGATAATTTATATTTTGGTGAAGAAAAAAGAGGTATTTATACTAGTGCTTTAAAAGAAATCACTAATAAATATATTAATGAATCAGATAGAAAAATGTTTTATGAAACTTTATGTTTAGAAAATTTAAAGGATCACTTTGCTAAATATGAATTAGACAGTGTTTCTGTAAGATATAGAATAGGTATGGAAGTTAAAAATAATATTTGGTTAGAGAGTACTATATTCTTTTTAACAAGTAGACAAGGTAATAAGGTTTCTATTTTAACTAAAAATGTAACTTCGAGTGCTGAAAGTATAAGAGAACAAAATGTTATGTTACAAAATGCATTGAATGAGTTAAAAATAGCTTCTAAATCTAAGACTGAACTTATTTCTACAATATCTCATGATATTAGAACACCTTTAACTAATATTATAGGTTTAAGTGATGATTTGGTTAGTAAAAAATTAGATGAAGGTGTGCTTGATGATATAAGAAATATTAATGATTCATCTAAAGACGTATTAAATATAATAGATGGGTTACTTGATGCTGAGAATATAGAGAAGCATTTAAGTAAAAAGCAAGAGAATGAATATAGTATTTATAAGTTATTTACTAAGTTAGAAGAGAATGCTAAAGAATATATAGGGAATAAAGATATTTCTTTTGAACTTAATTTGGACAATAATTTACCTGTTGTTCTTTATGGAGATAGTAAGCGTATTACTTCTGCCTTGATGCAAATTTTAAATAATTCTGTTAAGTATACAGATGAAGGTAAAATATCTGTTGATGTTAAGGGAAAGAAAGTTAATAATAATGTTAATTTAGCAATAAGCGTTATAGATACTGGAAAAGGTATAGATGAACAAACTCTTAAAACTATAATGGAATCAAAAGATGGTAATACAGGTCTTTATAGAGTTAAAAAGATAATTAAGTTGTTAGATGGAAAGTTTGAAATAGAAAGTAAACTTAATGAATACACAAAAGTTACTATTATATTATCTCAAAGAATAGTTGAAGATAATAAAGTTAGAACTATGATTGATAATAATAAGAAAGCTGAAGTATTTAGTTTAAAAGGAAAAAGAATACTTTTAGTAGATGATAATGAACTTAATTTAAAAGTTACTAATAAGATGCTTAGTGCATATGAAGTTGATACAACTCTTGTTACTTCTGGTGAAGAGTGTGTTGAATTAGTTACTAAACAAAATAATTTTGATTTAATATTATTAGATCAAATGATGCCCGGTATGGATGGTATAACTACCATGGATACATTAAGAAAAATAAAAGAATTTAAAACTCCTATAGTAGTATTGACTGCAGATGCTATGAATGGGCAAAAGGAAAAATATTTAGCTAGTGGATTTGATGATTATATAAGTAAACCAATAGATAAGAGTGAATTATCAAGAGTATTAAAGAAATTTTTAAAACAAGATTAAATAAAATCTTGTTTTTATATTGACTAATTTAAAAAAATATTATATATTTAAGAAGACGTTTTGCAAAGAATCAATTTATTATTAATCATCTATGACTACAACTACATATTAATTATGTGGTTTTTTGCAATTACAAAATTAAAACTTGAATACTTTTGTTGATTCTTTGTGTATGAGAGGAGTTGATAAAATGTCATTCATCTTGTTTAAACATGAAAAGATTATCTTAAATGATAATCAAAATGCAGTACAAATTTCTATAATTTTTAAGAAATTAAAAATTATAAATGTAGTTATCACAAGTGAAAACTTACAACTCATAAAATCACTATCAAAAATATTTATGACATCTATATTAAATAAGCTATTCATAGATATATTTTGCGAAAGAAATAATATTTTATTTGTTTTTGATATTTTAGTTAAAACTTTAATGGAAATAATAACTTATAAGATTAAAATTTAATAATGATTTAAACTTTGATAGTGATTAAAACGTTATAGTTAAGGAGGAGAATATGGAATATAGGGATTTATATGATGAAAAAAGAATTTTAACAAATGAAACCATAAGAAAGGATGAACTTCCACCTAAGGGAAGATATATTCAAACAGTTATAGTATTTATTGAAAATAGTAAGCATGAGTTTTTAGTACAACTAACAAGTTATGAGAAAAAACATCATTATGCATCAACAGGAGGACATCCTAAAAGTGGTGAGTCTAGTATAGAAGGAATTGTGACTGAGGTAAAAGAAGAAATAGGACTAGATGTAAAGCCTTATGAATTGACTTTATTTAAAACTATAAAAAATGATATTGGATTTTATGATTTATATTATTTAAAAAAAGATATTGATATAAATAAATTGGTATTACAAAAAGAAGAGGTAGAAAGTGTTTCTTGGATGACAAGAGATAAAATAGAAGAATTAAATAGTAAGGGGTTATTTTCTAAAAGTCATTATAAAGCTTTTTGTGATTTATTTCATTTTTTAGATGGTGATAATAAAGAGTATAAGACTCATACTGGTGTATATGGATTAGTAAAAAAAGATAATGAAGTATTACTTATTAAAAAAGTAGGTGGACCATATGATTCAAAGTTAGATTTACCTGGTGGTACTATAGAATATGGTGAATCAACTGTTGATACTTTAATAAGGGAATTAAAAGAAGAAGTTGGAATAAATGTATTAAGTTATAAATTTAATGGAATTGCTTCTATCAGTTTTCCTTATGAATATAAAGGAAAAGAAATATATTTTAATCATATAGGAATAATATATGATATATTATCTTACGGGGGTGAAATAAAGAAAGATAATATAATTGATAAAATAAATGATGATTCTTTGGGTGCTGAATTTTATAATATAGATGAAGTAGAAAATAAGTTATCTTTATTAGCGCACCAAGTATTAATTGATAAAAATCTTGACAAATAGACTTAATACTAATATAATGTAATTAGTGAGGGAAAATAAGGAAACGAGCTTTTCCAAAGAGAAATCTTACACGTTTAACACGGAGTCACTGATGTGGTTTTCGTGTTTTTTTATATATTTTTGGCGAAATCACAATATTAGAAAGGAGAATTTATGAAAAGACTTGGTACAGTAACACTTGAAACTGATAGATTAATATTAAGAAGATTTGAAAGTCGTGATGCTGAAGCTATGTATTATAGTTGGGGTAGTGATAAAAACTCTAATAAGTATCTTGATTGGAATTTACATAAAAGTGTAGAAGATTCTAAAAAAATAGTTGATATTTGGATGAAAGAATATGAAGAGGGTGCTTATAACTGGATAGTTGAGTTAAAGGATACACATGAGGTAATTGGTAGTATAATGGGTGTCCATGTTAGAGAAAATGATATGAATGTAGAAATAGGATATTGCTATGGATCAAAGTATTGGAATTGTGGGTATGCTACTGAAGCACTAAGAAGAGTTATTGAATTTTTCTTGTTTGATGTAGGTATGTATCTTGTTGAAGCTATGCATATAGGTGGAAATCCTGCAAGTGGTAGAGTTATGCAAAAATCAGGAATGAAGAAGGAAGCAGTTTTAAGAAAAAGAAAATTAAATAAGTATACTAAAGAATTAGATGATTTGATTGTGTATTCAATAACTAAAGATGAATTTAAAAAATAGAGGATGTAATTATGGAAAAATTTTATTTAGAAGAGGCTAATATATTAAGAAAAGATGATGCTATAGAATATATTGAAGAATTTATTAAATATAATTCTAATATTAATGGAGTTTGTGGCTTAGATAAGTATTTAAATAGATATGAGGAATGGTTAAAGTTTTTAGAATCATTAAAAAATCCGATTACAACACCTAAAAATTATTGCCCAGGTTTTGAATATTTCTTGATTAGGGAAAATGATAATAAATTAGTTGGTATGATAAATTTAAGATATAACTTAAATAAAAAGATGTTAATATCTGGTGGTAATATAGGATATAGTATAAGACCTCTTGAAAGAAGAAAAGGATATAATAAGATAAATTTATTTTTATGTCTTTTGCAAGCACATAAATTGAACCTTAATAAAGTATTGCTTACTGCTTATGATTATAATATGGGGTCTGTTAAGACAATACTTTCACTTGAGGGAGTTTTAGAAGATAAGAAAATAGATGAAGATGGGGAATATGGAAGATATTTTATAGATGTAGATGAATCTATTAAAAAGAATATTAAGGTATATAAAAAATATATAAGTGATAAAAATGTTTAAAAAATAGTAATTTACCTTTTTTATAAGATGTGTTATAATAATGTTGTTAAGTATCTTATAATAAGGGAGATGGGTTATGAATAAAAAGATATTGGTAGTAGATGATTCTTTGATAGTTAAAAAATTAATAGAGAATGCACTTCAGGACGAGTATGTAGTTGTAAAGGCAAATAATGGTAAGGAAGCAACTGATTTAATAGTTAAAGATAAAGATATATGTGCTATGCTACTTGATTTAAATATGCCTGATTATGATGGATTTTATGTATTGAACTATTTTAAAAATAATAATTTATTTAAAAGAATTCCAGTATCTATAATAAGTGGAGATGATTCTAAAGAAACTATTGATAGGGCTTTTACTTATGATATAGTTGATATGTTGTCTAAACCGTTTGAAAAGAGTAATGTTAAAAATATAGTAAATAAAATGATTAGTTATAAGGAGAATTAAATATCTCCTTTTTTGTTTGAAATGTGCTGATAAATTATAGAAGGTATAAAAAATATTTATTGCTTAAAATAAAAAAGTATGTTATCATTTAATACGAAGGAAGTGATTTTTGTGAATCTACCAAATTTGAAGGTAGCAAAAACTAGAACTAAAAAAGAAGTTAAGATAATAAGAGATGATTATAAAATACCTAATGATATGAAAGAGTTAGGTGTAGGTAAAAAGTATTATTTAAAAACATATGGTTGTCAGATGAATGTTCATGATAGTGAAGTTTTAGCTGCTATGTTAGAGGACATGGGATTTATGCCAACAGAGGTTTTTGAAGAGGCTGATATGATTATTTTAAATACATGTGCTATAAGGGAGAATGCTCACAATAAGATGTTTGGTTTTTTAGGAAGAGTTAAACATTTAAAGGAGGCTAATCCAAATATTATTTGTGGTATATGTGGTTGTATGGCTCAAGAAGAAAATGTAGTAGAAAGTATTAAGAGTAAATATAAATGGGTAGATATAGTTTTTGGAACTCATAATTTACATAAACTTCCTAATATATTAAAAGAATCTATTGATAAGCATAAACAAGAGATAGAGGTTTTTAGTGTTGAGGGTGATGTTTATGAAAGTATTCCAGTTAAAAGGGATTCTAAGGTAAAAGCTTGGGTTAATATTATGTATGGATGTGATAAGTTTTGTACATATTGTATAGTTCCATATACTAGAGGTAAACAAAGATCAAGGTTACCGGAAGATGTAATAGATGAGGTAAAGGATTTAGTTAAAAATGGTTATAAGGAAGTAACTTTATTGGGGCAAAATGTCAATGCTTATGGTAAGGATTTAAATATAGAGTATACTATGGGCGATTTGTTAGAAGATACTGCTAAAACTGGTATAGAAAGAATTAGATTTGTAACATCGCATCCATGGGATTTTGATGATAAGATGATTGATGTTATAGCGCACTATGATAATATAATGCCATATATTCATCTTCCACTACAATCTGGTAGTGATTCTATATTAAAACTTATGGGTAGACGTTATACTAAAGAGCAATATATAGAGTTATTTAATAAGATTAAAGAAAGAATTCCAAACTGTTCAATAACTACTGATATTATAGTAGCATTCCCAGGGGAAACTGAAAATGATTTTAATGATACGTTAGATGTTGTAAATACTTGTAAGTTTGATTCTGCATTTACATTTATATATTCTCCAAGAGAAGGAACACCAGCAGCTCGTATGGAAAATAAGTTAACTGAAGAAGAAAAAAATAATAGACTTTATAAACTTAATGAATTGGTAAATAAGTTTGCTAATGAAGCAAATCAAAAGTATGTTGGTTCAATAGTTCCAGTATTATTAGAGGGTAATAGTGAAAAAGAAGGTAAGTTAATGGGATATACAGATACTATGAAGCTTGTAAATGTAAAGGCTGATAAGGAATATATAGGCAAAATAGTTAATGTAAAAATAACTGATGTTAAAACTTGGAGTTTAGATGGAGAATTAGTTGATTAATTCTTCTTTTTTTATTCATTTTTACTATAATTTGTCATATATTAAATTGAGGAGTGATAAATGTGTCATTATATAAAGAAATTGTAACTAAGGCTATTATTGGCAAGGGTAAAAAGTATTTTAAAGATAATTATAGTATAAATGTAGAAAATAATCCAACTACAATACTTGGATGCTGGATTATAAATCATAAATTTAAAGGTTATAAGACAAATGATAAAATAGGTGTAAGTGGATCATATGATGTGAATGTTTGGTATTCATATGATAATGACTCAAAAACTACAGTAGTAAGTAAGAATATATCATATAACGATTTGTTTAATGTAAAATTAAAAGAAAATGCTGATCTTTCAAGTGATACTGATATAATAGTAAGAACATTAAAACAACCAAATTGTTCTTCTGTTAACATAAATGACAAGAATATAACATTTGATGTTGAAAAAGAGTTAGGTGTTGAAATAGTGGGAGAAACTAAAGTAAAAATAGCTGTTGAAGAAGATGAAGAGCCATGGGATGATATAGATGATGAGTTATCTAATGATGATATAAAAGAAATAGATAAAGTAAATGATGAATTTATAAAATAGTACTATTGTACTTTTTTTCCTTTTTTGATAGAATATAAAGACATCAAGAAGGAGATATACATGAATAAACTTGGCATAGAAAAAAATAAATTAGATAAAATAGAGAAACAAATTATAAATTTAAAACTTAATATGTTAGATGAAACTTTTACATTTAATAGTACAGATTTTGATTTGCGATATTTGGTGAAACTTCATTCATATTTGTTTGATGAGTTTTATTTTAATTGTGATAGAGGATTAAGAAGACTTTCAAACATTGAGAAAAAACTAATAAATGAGCTTTTAAAAGAGATAAGTTATGTTTGTATAAATAATCCCTGTGATATAAATTTAATTATAAATAACATAGTTGAAATATGGGCTTTGCAACCCTTTGTTAATGGAAATACTAGGACGCTTGTTGCTTTTCTTAAGGTGATAACTGAGTGCTTTGATTTAAATTTAGACATGGATGTAAACAAGAATATAGTAAGTAATCCAAAAACATTTGAAAAATATATGTTAGTTAACCAAAAAAGGTTGACAAGATAGTAATAATTTGGTATTATTGTTATAGATGAATGGAGGTGCTTTATGGCAGTTAAAATGAGATTAAGAAGAATGGGTGCTAAGAAAAATCCTTTTTATCGTATCGTTGTTGCAGATTCAAGATTTCCAAGAGATGGTAGATTTATAGAAGAAATAGGATATTATGATCCTGTAAAGAGTCCTGCAACTGTAAAAGTTGATAGAGATTTAGCTATTAAATGGTTAAACCAAGGTGCTACACCTACTGATACTGTAAGAGATATATTAAGTAAAGAAGGTATCTTAAAAGAGTTACATGAAAGTAAAATGACTAAAAAGGCTGGTAAATAATTATGGATTTAGTTGAATTAACAGAATTTTTAGTTAAAAATTTATTACCAAGTGTTGATGGTGTGAGTGTTAAAAAGTTAGATAGTGAAGGGGATACTGTTATACAGGTTTTAGTTCCTAGTGACTATATGAGTGTTGTTATTGGACGTGGTGGTAAGATAGCAAATTCTATTCGCACTATAGTTCAAGCTAGTGCTTATGTTCAAAAACTTGGTAGAGTAAGAATTAATATTGATTCATTGTAAAATTGGAGTAATCCAATTTTTATTTTTTATATTATTTTTAATAAGTTATTGTAATAAAAAAAATAATATATTATAATTATATATAGGATGTGATAATGTGAAACAGAGGGTAATAAGTGCAGCAGTAGCACTTGCTATATTTATACCTATATTTATAATTGGTGGTATAACTTTTAATGTGGCGGTTTATGTTTTGACTATTTTGGGATTAAGGGAGTTCATAAATGCTAGACAAAAAGAGAAGAATGTACCTGATTTCATTAAATTGATTTCGTATTTGATGATTTCTTTGTATTATTTTAGTAATACATTAGATGGAAGTTTAAATTTTACTATTGATTATAGATTGGTTGCTGGTATGTTTTTAACTCTTTTTATACCTGTTGTGTTCTATCATGATGATGACATATATGGAATAAAGGATGCATTTTATTTGCTTGGAGGAGTATTTTTCTTAGGTAGTTCTATGTCGTTGTTTTCTATGTATAGAAATTTAGGTATGGAATTGATTATATTTTTATTTTTAATAACTATGATGACAGATTCATTTGCTTATTTTGGTGGAAGATTGATTGGCAAAAATAAGTTATTGGAATCTATTTCACCTAATAAAACTTGGGAAGGTACGATTTGTGGAAGTGTAGTTGGAACGTTTATTTGTACAGTTTATTATGTAACTGTTATAAATAGTCAAGTTAATTTATTTGAAATTGTTGGTATTATATTTTTCTTGAGTTTAGTAGGACAGTTTGGTGATTTGTTTTTTTCAGCAATAAAAAGAAGATATAAAATAAAAGATTTTTCTAATATAATGCCAGGACATGGTGGAGTTTTGGATAGGCTTGATAGTATTATATTTGTAATGCTGACATTTACGTTTTTTTTAGAAATTTTATAGGAGAGATAATATGACTATTGTATATTTTATTTTAATATTAGGTATAACTGTTTTTATACATGAATTAGGGCATTTCTTGTGTGCTAAAAAGTTTGGCGTTTATGTATATGAGTTTTCAATTGGTATGGGTCCTAGGTTGTTTAAGTTTAATAGGAAAGGCGATGAAACTGATTATTGTATTAGGCTTTTTCCAATAGGTGGATTTGTTCAAATGGCTGGTGAAGAAATTGATGTTGATGAAAAGATACCAGAAGGTAAGAGGTTGCAAGCAAAACCTGCTTTTCAAAGATTTCTTATAATGGTTGCTGGTGTCATGATGAATTTCTTGCTTGCTATAGTAATTTTATTCTTTATTGGTTTATTTAATAAAGTTACTTTAAATAATGTTTATGTAGCACAAAGTACTGTATCTGGACTTGATGATGGTTCGAAGATAGTTGCAATTAATAATAATTTTGTAAATAATTATGATAAGTTATCTTTGGAATTGATAGTTGCTGGTAAAAAAAATTTTACTATGACTGTTAAGGATGCTAACGGTGTTAAAAAAGATGTTTCAATAACACCTATAGAGGTTGGTAAATCAAATTTAATTTATGGTAATGATTATGGATTTGATATTGAGGCTGGTTTAAAGGTTGCTAATTCTAAGGTAAATGGACTTGATGATGGTGTTACTATTGTTGAGATAAATGGTAAGGTTATAGATGAGTATCACGAGTTATTAATTGAATTAAACAATATTAAAGATAAAAATTTTACTATGAAGATTAAAGATGATGCTAATGTAACTAAAGATATTGTAATTAATGTTTCTAGCAAAGATAAAGATCAATTGACTGGCTATAGTTATGGATTTTATCTAACTGGAAATGAAGAAAGTGGCTTCTTTGCGGCTATTAAATATTCTTTTCTTAAATTCTTTAGTTCTATTGAACAGATGATATTTACTGTATTTTATTTAATTATTGGTAAGATAAGTTTAAGTATGTTATCTGGGCCTGTTGGAATTTTTAATGCGGTTAGTGTTTATTCAAGTTATGGTTTTACTTCATTATTGTCTTTATTAGCGCTTATCTGTATTAATGTTGGGTTTGTTAATTTAATTCCTTTTCCAGCATTTGATGGAGGTCACGTATTATTTATTGTTATTGAGAAAATAAAAGGAAGTAGGGTGAATCCAAAAACGGAAGCTATTATTCATAATATTGGGTTTATAATTTTAATGATTTTAATGGTATTAGTAACTTATAGTGATATAGTTAAATTATTTTAATTTATAAAAATACGGAATTTATATTGTGAATTCTGTATTTTTTTGCTATAATGGTTAAGTCATCGATGAAAAAGTTGCAATTTTGAAAAAATATTCAAAAAAAGTATTGCTAAAATTTCAAATTTAAGATATACTTATATAGTCATATCTTTGATGGGCTTGTAGCTCAGCTGGTTAGAGCGTGCGTCTGATAAGCGCAAGGTCGATGGTTCAAGTCCATCCAGGC
>CAKPCH010000005.1 GCA_934141535.1 uncultured Bacilli bacterium | reverse complement strand
TAATCCTAGTACACTTACTATAGTCATTATTAATATTAACGTTGTATTCCTTCTACCATATCCCATATTTAAATCCTTCCTTCCATTGTATAACTATCATATCGCAAAAAAAAAAAAAAACAAGTAATATTTTTCAAAAATATGAAAATATTTACTTGCCCTTTTTGATAACATTGATTAAATTGTGTATTATTCTCTTATTTATAAACACATATATTAAATATATTACTATATAAATTATAGTAGATATAATAGGATCTAAAAATAGTGTTAATAAAATAAAAGTTATAACTAATATATATTCTATATAGGTATTATAATCATTTTTAATATTTAGTTTTTTAGATATAATTATTGAAGATACAACACTTCTAGAACTTATTACAAATAATATACCAAGTGATACTAGATATATATTTTTATATATATAACTAAATATAAAAGCTATAATAGAACTTATAATCATTGTAATTACATTTATTATTAATAATAATTTTTCTTCTCTTAATGCTTTAAAATATGTACTATAAAGCAGTTGTACTTTACCTTCAAATATGCATATAGGAAGTAAATATACTAAATACTGTAAACTATTAATATATTGAGGTAACCATATTTTAACAAATATACATATTGGTAAATATAATATTAGTATTGATGGTAATATGATACTTAATAAGTCTCTAACAAAAATATAAGTATCTTTTTGTTTGTTATTTTCTAATCTTTTTACTTCTGGAAATATAACTAAACTTACTTGATTAATAAATGATAAAATAAAATTAGCTAATACTAATGCGAATGAAAAATATCCAAACACTTTTACTCCAAATGAGTTATCTATAATTATTCTAGCACTTCCTATTATTAGGCTTCCAGCATACGTTGATATCATCAAAAACATACCACATTTTATATTCTCTTTTATATCAATAATTACTTTATTTATATTTTGCTTTGTTATATATTTTATATTAACTTGCCATATTTTTTTAGTATATCTTGATAAATAAAGGCCTGCAAGTATATGTCCTAATATATACATAATTACTATTATTTTATATGAATATATTTGTGTAATAAGTATGAGTATAACTGCTATAAACCATGGAATATTTTGTAAAATAAGTGATATAGAATATCTTTTTGTTTGATTCACTGCCTGTAATATATAACTTAAATAATTATTTGAATTAACTAATACTATGCAAAAGCAACAACAAGAAAATACAAATTTTCTATCTATATTCATATTGCTTAATATAATAAATATAAATAATATAATAGCTAATATTATTTGAAAGATTACAAAAATTAACCACTCTAGTGATAAATTTTTATGATCTAATTCTTCATACTTTTTACCACCCAATCTAAGATATATCCCATCTATTAAACCAAATCTTGTTATATTAACGTAAGTTACATAAAATAGAAATAATTGCCAATATGCATAATTTTCTACACTAATTAATTTTGGCGCAACGAATGTTAAAACTAAAGAAGCTGTTAATGAAATTAGTTGTGCGAAAAGAGCGATTAATACATTGTTAATAAAATTATTTTTAAATATTTTCATATTTTACTTCTCTTTCTTTATATAAAATACCTAGTAAAAATAGAAATAACCAATAAACACAAAAATCAAGATCTGGACATGCAATTATTTGTATAATAAATATACTTAATATTGATAGAGCAAATTTATTTTTTCTATTTTTAATTATTATTAAGATATTGAATGCTAAATAAAGTAGTAAACCTATTATTCCTATTTGTCCTAATAATGAACAAATAATACTGCTACCTCTTATATTTTTATACCCTATTCCTATTAATGGTGAACTTTTAAAAGCATTAATAGAATATAAATTCCAGTTATATCTAGTAATTGCTGAACCTGATGTGAGTTTATTAAATATTACTGTATTTAATACATCCTTAAAAAATATAAACAGTATTAAAAATGTTATCAAAGAAAATAATATTAATAATATTTTTAGTTTTTTATCTTTACTAAATATAATAAATAGTATTGTACATAAAAAACATGATATATATGCTGAAGTTGATTTAGTTAATATTATTTCTATTAATATTAGTAATATTAGTATTATACTTTTTAAATTAAGTTGTTTATAGTAATTTAAAAAATAAAATAAAGCTCCACACAAGAATGCACCACAATAAGATGCTTCCATAAATACTGAACAAATTCTATCATAACCAAAGTGCCAATAATAAACATTACTTGCTATATCGTTATAAAATAATTCACTTATAACTTGACTTCTTGAAATTAATGAAGTTGTTATTAATATTTGTATTAATCCCATTATTAGAACAAATATTGTTATTATTAAAATTGAGTCATGTATAAATTTTTTATCATATTTATCTGAAATTTTAGTAATTATAGAAAATGTAGTTAAATAGATTAAAAGTTGAATAATTCTAAATAGTTTTAGTGTTAAGCTACTAGATAAAATTGATGAAATAATAATTACTAGAAATAATGCATAACCTATAATTATTATTAAATCTTTTTTTTGAGGCTTTTTAAAAAGTATTGAATGATACTTAAAAATACAATAAATTATAAATGTAATATTTGTTATTACTTGTGGTCCCATTAATATAAATTTATTATCTATTATATTAGTAGATTGAAATATCATTGAAAAGAGTGTTATAAATGTAATATATTTAATATTATTTTTACTTAGACAATAAATTATTAACAAACACCAAATAATACCAAAAATTGTCATTTTACCACTCCTAATTATTTAATATCATATATATCTTCTAATATTTTTATAGTTTTATTAATATCATATTTTTCTAAATCTATATTAGATTTTATATTTCTATTATAATTAAATTTGCTTTTTATTCTCTTTATATTTTTTATCCATAAAATAATTGAAGATTTATCTACTTGTAAAAATTTAACTTTATCTGTTATATTTACTTCAGATGGAACATTTATAGAAGCTATAGAATATAATCCATTGATTTGTGCTTCTAAAAGAGATAATCCAAATCCTTCATATTTTGATGGAAATAAAAACAAATCCATGCTTGAATAATATTTATAAGGTTCATCTGTTTCACCACAAAAAATTATTTTGTTTTCTAAATTAGTTGAACTTACCATATCTTTTATTTTTTTAGAATATGGTCCATCTCCTACTAAAATTAAATACATGTTTTTTAAAGTTTGTTGTTGCATTATATTAATTAAAAACTCTTGATTTTTTTGTTTATTAAATCTTCCTACATATCCTAATACAAAAGCATTAAGAGGTATTCCTAATTTTTCTCTTATCTCTACTCTATCAAGTTCATTATATTTAAATTTATCAAGTTCAAATGCATTTGGTATTACTGTATAATTATTTTTACCATATAACCAAATTCCAGATTCATTACTACAAGCTATATTATAACTACATAATTTTTTAAATATAGGTTGAAATAATTTATGAATAAATTTATTTGTACAATTATTATTATGACAATGTGCTATTCTAAATTTTATATTTTTTAAATAAGATATTAATAACTCAATAAACATCATAGAACTATTACCATGTATGTGTACTATATCAAAATAATTTTTCTTAATACTTTTATACATACAAATATAATACTTTATAGTTTTTGGTTTTCTATGTGGTAATGTTATTATATTAATACCAAGTTTTTTGCACTCTTTATAATAATCACTATTAATATTTTTACCACAACAAATAGTTATATCATATTTATTTAAATTAATTTTTCTAAAATAATTCATAATAACAGAACTAATTCCATTTAATTCTAAATTTGTTGAAATAACTAATATTTTCTTTTTCATATTATACCTCTAAATACTAAAACAATTATAGCATATCATATAAAATCAATCAATTGATAAACAAGTGCTTATATGTTATAATCTAATAAAAGCAGGTGGTATTATAAATAAATCTATTAAAAAAAATTATATATATAATTTATTTTTTCAAATTTTTAATCTACTTTTACCACTAATAACTATAGCATATTTATCAAGAGTTTTAGGGTCAAGTGGTATTGGTACATTTAGTTATACACAATCTATAATAACTTATTTTATTATATTTGGAAGTGTTGGAATATCTTTATATGGACAAAGAGAAATAGCTTATAATCAAAATAATATTGATAAAAGAAGTAAAACTTTCTGGGAATTATTTTTTCTAAAATGTATTACAATGTCTATTTCACTTATATTATTTTTTATAACACTAACTTTTTTTAAAAAATATACTTTGTTTTTTAAAATTTTATCACTTGAATTAATTGCAAATATTTTTGATATTAGTTGGTTTTATCAAGGAATAGAAGAATTTAAAAAAAATATAACACGTAATTGTCTAGTAAAAATATTAAATGTTTTATTAATTTTTATATTTATAAAAGATTCAAGTGATATAATAAAATATTTTATTATATATGTAATAACTCTTTTAACAAGTAACCTATCTTTATGGATAAATATTAAAAATTATATTAAAAAAATTAAACTTAAAGATTTAAATATATTTTATCATTTTAAATTTACATTATTATTATTTATTCCACAAATAGCAATTCAAATTTATACTGTACTGGATAAATCTATGATTGGTTTTATTGTTAAAGATATGTCTATTGTTGGTTACTATGAACAAGCAGAAAAAATTATTAAAGTTATACTAACAATCATTACATCAATATCAACCATTATGTTACCAAGAATAGCAAATTGCTATTCATTAAAAAATCAAGATAAAATAAAAGAATATATGTACAAAACATTTAATTTTATACTATTTCTTTCATTTCCAATGATATTTGGTCTTTTAGCACTCGCCTCTACTTTTATACCTATATTTTTAGGTCCAGGATATGAAAGTGTTATACCTATATTACAGCTTATGAGTTTAATTATTTTATTTATAGGTTTTAGCAATATTATAGGTTATCAATATTTATTACCTACAAAAAAGCAAAAAGAATACACAATATCAGTAATAATAGGATCTATTATTAATTTCATTTTAAATATTATTTTAATTAAAAATTTTAAAGCAATAGGCGCAACAATAGCTACTTTAATAGCAGAATTCTTTGTAATGGGTATTCAATTTTATTTTATTAGACATGAATTTAGTTTAAAAAAAATATTTAATTTAGGAAAAAATTATATTTTTGCATCTATCATCATGTTTATATATTGTTTTATATTAAAAGACTTTATAAATAATACTAAAATATTATTATTTGCTCAATTATTTATTGGAATATTTATTTATATGGTATTGCTTATTTTATTAAAAGATAAAGCTATTATATATTTAGTAAATATTATAAATAAAAAAGTTAAATTTTTTGATAAATTTAAAGTTAAATATTTAAAAGTATTTAATGAATTAATAAGAAAAATACTTATTATTATAATAAGTTTAGGTTCACTTCTTTTAATTATATATCATATATTTATATTGCCTATAATAAATGAATATTACTTTAAAAAATCTAGTAATTTAGGATGGGAAAAGTATTCATCAAGTCAAATACTGGGTAATAATGAAACTGGAACATTATTTGATCCAAATGTTATAAAAATAAATAATACATATATGATGTATGTATCTAGTAGAAAAGAAAAAAGTATAATGCTTTCTACTTCTTTAGATGGAATTAATTGGACAAAATTAAAAGTTGTTTTAAAACCTAATAAAATTAATAAATGGGAAGAGAATATTAATAGAGCATCCATTCTATATTATAATAATAAATATTATATGTATTATACTGGCCAAACTAGTAAAGAAAGTAAAATTGGATTAGCTATTAGTGATGATGGAATTAACTTTACTAAATATAACGAAAATCCTATTTTAATACCAGATAAAGACTATGAAAAAAGCTCTATTATGAATCCTTATGTTATTTATGATTATGAAGAAGACATTTTTAAAATGTGGTACTCTGCTGGAGATATTTATGAACCTGATGTAATTTGTTTTGCCACAAGTTATGATGGAATCAACTTTACTAAACAAGGTATTGTTATGAAACCAAGTAATAAAAAAAATACACTTGATAGTTATAAAGTTAGTGTTGGGGATGTAAAAAAAATAGGAAATAATAAATATATAATGTTTTATATTGGTTATACAAAAATAGATAAAGCTAATATATTGTTTGCTACAAGCAATGATGGGATTAATTGGAAAAAATCCAATAAAATAGCTATTATATCTAATTCTAAAAGTGGATTTGATAAAGATTCAGTTTATAAACCTACTTGTGTTTTTGATGAATTAAATAATACTTGGCTTATGTGGTATAACGGAAGAAATAGTTATAATGAATATATTGGTCTTGCTACTTGTAAGAATTGTAAATTTTAAAAAGAGATAAAAATTTCATTAATTTTTACCTCTTTTATTTAATGCCTTTATATAGTTTTGTTCTAAAGTTTTAGCACTCTTTTTTATATCAAATCCACTTTTTATACATAGATTTATATTTTTTTTACTTATTACTTCTCTATTTATATTTTTTTTATTTAACACATATTTTAACCACTTATCTTTATTAGATAAATCTATAAAATCTATAGTATTAGTAACATTAACTTTTTTAGTAACGTTACTAGATACTATACAGTATACAGCACTCGCTTGACACTCTATTAATACAAGAGGAAATCCTTCATATAAACTTGGTAATAAAACTGTGTCTATAGCGCACATCCATTCTTCTACATTATCTATTTCTCCTGTAAAAATAACTTTATCATCTATATTAAGTTCTTTTACCTTACTCTTAATATTATCTAAATTTTCTCCGCTACCTATTAAAACAAGCATAGAATTTGGATTTGCTTTTTGATATAAATAAAATATATCTATTAAAAACTCATGATTTTTTTGTTTATTAAATCTACCTATATGACCAAATATGGTTTTATTATCTAAATTATATTGTTTTCTAATCTTTTCTCTTGTAGTTTTATTAAATTTATATTTTTCTAGATCTATAGAATTTTTTATTATTGTAAATTCTTTATTTTTAAAAAGCCATTTACCTGCTTCAAGTCCACATGCATATCTTTCATTACAATATTTATTAAATAATGGATATAATAATACATTAATAACTTTATGATTACAAGTAGAATTATGAGAATGTGAAATTCTAACTTTACACCCAGCTTTATACGATGCATACATTTCTAAAAATAAAGTTGAACTATTCCCATGAGCATGAACTATATCATAATTTTCTTTTTTTATAATGTTTTTTAACTGTCTTATATATTTTAATGGATTCTTTTTTCTATTATTTAATATAAAATATTTAGAATTATTTTTATTAAATTCTTGGGCTATATTATGTGGTAATACGTTAGGTATAACAAAGTCTATTTTAAATTTAGATTTATCTATATTGTTATAATAATTTAAAATAATTTTAGTAATACCACCTGTATCAAAATGGTCGGTTGCTACTATTAATACTTTTATCATTTTTTATTTTCCTTTATATCATTAAGTATTAAACCACATATAGAAGAATTTATTTGTTCTAAAGATGTTCTAGAGTACATTAAATCATTCATATTAGTAATACCTAAAGAACAAACTAATATACTTGTATCTACTACTTTGGATAAAATAAGAGAATCTGAATATTTTTTTATAGGACAAGAATCTACTATAATAATATCATATTCTTTTTTTAAATCTTGTAAAGTTTTTTTACAAAATTCAGTTTCTAATAAAGTTGATGCGTTATCTATAATTTTTCCACTTGGTATAAAATATAAATTATCAATATCTGTTTTATGTATATAATTATTAATTTTTTTATCTTCTATAGTTAACAATAAAGATAAACCTAATTCATCATTCAAATTATAAGTATTATTTAATTTATTATTTCTTAAATCTGCATCTATTAATAAAGTTTTATAACCTTTATTAGAAAACTCATGCGCTAATAATGACGAAGTTGAAGCCTTTTCTTTTTGTGTTGTTGAACTAGTAATTAATATTAATTTATTATTTCCTAGATTCTCTTCAATATTAAGTCTAATTTTTTTTATCAACTCAACATCATTTATTTTTGATATTATACCTAATATTTTTAACTTTAATTTATCTAAGTCTTTTTTATCTTTTAATATAGGATCTATATAATACATAGTAAATATTACTATTAATGGTAAAAGAATAACCATAATAAGAGTTTTTGATATAAACTTTCTTATATTTATATTACTTATTATAACTGGTTTTGATTCATCTATAATTTCAATATTTTTTATATCATATAATTTAGTTATATATTCTATAAAATTTTTGGATATAGAATTTGCTATTAAAGATGACATTTTAGAATCTTTATCTTTAACTATTATTTTAACTGTTTCTGCCCTATTATTTATTTCTAATTCTATATTATTTGATAACTCTTCTACACTTAAATCAAGATTTAATTCATTAATTACTTTATCTAATATTAGACTTCCATATATTAATTTATCACATACATTTGTTAAATCTTTATTTAATATTAAAATATCCTCTTCGTTTGGTTTTTTAATTTCTATATCATTTATAATTAATATAGTATTAGAGCTCTTATATAAAGATGTACTTTTATAGTTATAATAAACAAAACTAAATAATAATGTTAATATAATAATTATTATTACTAGAACTACTTTATTTTTTAAATAATTAAAGAAATTTTTTAAATTAATTTCATTCATATGTATTACCTACTTTCTATGTGCTTTTTATTCTTTTATTAATAATAAAAACACCTAAATAACTTCCAAGATTATCAATAAATACATCTATTATACTTCCATTTCTACCACTTATAAATAATTGATGTATTTCATCACTAAAAGAATATAAAATACATATCATAATAGAATATAAAAACATTTGATTGTATTCTAAATTATATGATTTAAGTAACCAAGTAACTAGGATGGCTAATACGAAGTATAAGAAAATATGTGCTGATTTTCTTACTGGTTTTTCTACAATGTAAATTATTTTTTCTAATTCTTTTTCACTAATATTTTTATTTACTATTTTTGTAACTGCTGTTATGCTTTTTATAATAACACCTTTACTTTGCATTGATGAATTGTTAGCAGGTTGATTAGAAAAATAAAAAATTAATATCATCCAAATTATTACTAATAAATACTTAACAAGTTTCATGTTATCACCACAATTATTATACTATATTTTTAACTAAAGGAAAATAAATAATAAAAAAAAGAGATTTCTCTTTTTTTTACTACCAAGTACCATACCAAGGATTGTTTGATTGATAACTAAGTGTTATATCTCCAAAATCTACAGTAAACACACCATCAGCTAAATTAGTACTTCCACTTTTATATCTAATAGTTACAATTACAGGATGACTTTTACCTTTTAATATTCTATAATCTGAACTAGCACTTCCTCCTGTTATTAGATATACATTACCAGAAATACCACTACTTCCACCTGTACCTGTATTTGCCATATTATTTACATATAAAAGTACTTCTATATCATTACAAGCACTATTTACTAATGAAGCAGTTGTTCCACTACTTGCTGTACATTTTTTAAATGTAGTTGATCCACTTGCATTTCCTATTTTAGCATAATTATATAAATAGGCATCATAACTTCCTGCATTATATGCATAAAATGTATATGTTACACTATCTCCTGGTTTTGTTAGATTAGCACTTAATCCACTTATTGTTGTTCCTGATATTGTTGCTGCACCACCTGTTGCTTTACCAGTTGTTGTTGGTGTTATTTTATTTGTTACTAAACTTGTTGAACTTGATGAAAATGCTACTTTAAAGCTTGATGCATCTGGTGTTACATTTGCTTTAGAGTTAATTGTTAATGTACTAGAGAATGCTGCAAAGGCTATAGATAAACCTAATACACTTACTATAGTCATTACTAATATTAACGTCATATTTTTTTTATCATATCCCATAATACTTCCTACCTTTCTTTTATAGTTTACCACGATTTTTTAATTTATTACAATTGTTATCTTTAAAAAATGATACTTTTTTGTCTTATATTCACCAGTGGTCTATACTTTCTTATAAAAAGCGTAAACTTAATTTATTTTTATGAAAAAAATAGTAAATAATAAATTCATATATAAACAATTTAGAAGTAGTAAAAATTTTAAATTTATTGTATAATTATATAAGGGTGAAGTTATGAATTATCCAGGAGGTTTAAAGAAAGATTTTAAACTTAATAAAAATTATGGTAATAGAGGTATGAATTTGGAAGCAGACTTAAATGAAACAAATACATACTATTTAGATAATGATATAGCAATCATTTATAAGAAGCCTACTCCAATTACTATAAATAAGGTAGACTATAAAAGTAGAAATGATGCGGTTATTAAAGAAGCACATTTTAAAATTCCATCTACTACTGATTATAATGGTATATATAAATCTAAATATATAGACTTTGAAGCCAAAGAAACAAAAAGTTTAACAAGTTTTCCTCTAAGTAATATTCATAAACACCAAATAGAACATTTAAAATTAATATATAAACATGGTGGTATTGGATTTATAATAGTTAAATTTACTAAATTAAATAATACATATTTATTATTTATAAATGATTTATTAGATTTTCTTGATAATAATGATAGAAAATCTATACCACTATCCTATTTTAATAAGAAAGGATTTATAATTAAAGAAGGAATAAGTCCAAGACTTGACTATTTAAAGATAATTGATGAAAAGGAGTTTAAGTATGAAAAAGAAAGTTAAAAAAGTAAAGAAAGTTAAGAGTGTTAAAACGACTACTAAAAACAATAAATTTATAAAATTTATTAAGAATAATTATAAAAAGTTAATTGTTCCTATTATAAGTATTATATTATTTGTTTTATTGTTTAAGAGATTTGGAATTGTTAGAAGTTTAATAGTAACTGTAGCACTCAATATAATATATATTGTTATATTAAAGATATTTAAAAATGATAAAAATCTTACAAAAGAACAAAGAAAAAAAGCAAATAAAAAAAGATTAAAAATTCTTTTATTAGCACTCTTAACTTGTTTTATACTAGGAATAGTAACTATTATTGGATTTTTTGCTTATATAGTAATTAAAGCTCCTGACTTTAATGAAGAGTTACTTTATGTAACTGATCCTACAATAGTATTAAATAAAAATGGCGAAGAGATTGCTAAAATGGGTGCTGAAAAGCGTGTTACAATTACTTATGATGAAATACCTGAAGTATTAATAGATGCTATACTTGCTACAGAAGATTCAAGATTTTTTGAACATAAAGGTGTTGATTGGCCAAGATTTTTAAAAGCTTCAATATTACAATTACTAGGGTCTTCAAATGCAGGTGGAGCTTCTACTCTTACAATGCAAGTTTCAAAAAATACATTTACTTCTGATGAGGCAACTGGTATTGAAGGTATTATTAGAAAATTTACAGATGTCTATGTTTCTTTATTTAAAATAGAAAAGAATTATACAAAAGAACAAATATTAGAATTCTATGTAAATACATATTATATGGGAAACAATGCACATGGTGTTGAACAAGTAGCACGTACTTATTTTAATAAGAGTGCTAAAGATTTAAATTTAAGTGAAGCTGCTATGATTGCTGGGCTTTTCCAAGCTCCAGGAAGATATAATCCTTATAAAAATCCTGAGGCTACTGAAAAAAGAAGACAAACAGTATTATATTTAATGAAACGTCATGGATATATAAATGATGAAGAATATAAGATTGCTAAATCTATGACTGTTGATAAGATAGTTATTCCTAAAGAAGAAAGTATTTATGTAAGTGGTGAAGTTTCTCCATACCAATCTTTCTTAGATACTATGGCTGAAGAAGTAAAGGATAAAACTGGTTATAATCCATATACAAAATCTATGATTATTAACTCTACTCTAGATACTGATATTCAAAATTATTTAAATGATATTATGAACGGTGTTTCTTATTCTTGGGAAAATGAAAAAGTTCAAGCTGGTATTGCTATAACTAGTATTGAAGATGGAAGTATAGTTGCTATTGGTGGAGGTAGAAATATAGAGGCTATTGATACTTATAACTATGCTACTGATATTGAAAATCAAATAGGATCTACTGCAAAACCCCTTTATGATTACGGTCCTGGTATTGAATATAATAACTGGAGTTCTTATAAAATATTTGTAGATGAACCTATAACTTATACTGATGGTAATCCAATTAATAACTGGGATGGTGGATATGAAGGTTTTGAGACTGCACGTACTGCTCTTAAAGGTTCAAGAAATATTCCAGCACTTAAAGCTTTCAAACTAAATGATAAATCTCAAATAATAGAATTTGTTACTAATTTAGGATTAACTCCTGAAATATATTCTTGTAAAGAAGGATATAAAAGAGATGGTAAAAAATGTATAAGTACTAAAAATCCTGATGATGTTATAGATGCTATTAAAGCTAATACATTACATGAAGCTCATGCTATTGGTGGTTATAATGGTGAATCTCCATTAAGTATGGCTGCTGCCTACTCTGCTTTTGGACGTGGTGGTACATATATTAAACCATATACATTTACTAAACTTACTTATCAAGATACTAATGAAGAATATATAAATAATATAGAAAAAACTAGAGCTATGAGTGAAGATACTGCATACATAATTAGTGATATGCTTGCTACTACTGCTACTCAAGCTATGAGTGGATACTATAATATTAATGGTATTCGCTATGCTGCTAAAACTGGTACTACTAACTATACTAGCCAAGCTATGGAAATACATAATATGCCTTATGGTGCTGTTAATGATTTATGGACTATAGGTTTTAATACTGAGTATGCTATTGGATTATGGTATGGATATGATAATATAGATAATGAATATTGTAATAAATTTAATACAGGACAACATTTAAGATTATTCCAAGCTGTTGGTAAAAAAGTGTTTACAAATGGAAATTACTTTACACAACCTAGTGGTGTAGTTGCTGTTGAAGTTGAGTCTGGTTCACCTGAGGCTATATTACCTAGTGAATTTACACCTGGTGATTTAAGACAAACTGAATTATTTATAAGAGGTACTGAACCAACTACTATTTCAACTAGATTCTCTAAATTAAGTGATGTTTCTAATTTGAAGGCTACTGTAAATAAAGAAAAAGTTACTCTTACTTGGGATGCTGTTAAAACTCCTGAAATAAATAATACTGATTACTTAAGAAAATCATTCTCTACTGTATTTGAGAATCAAGGATATCTTGATAACTACTTAAATTCAAGATTAGAATATAATAAATATAATATTGGTGAGATTGGTTATAATATTTATCTTAAAGGTAAAGATGGAAAATTAAAGTTATTAGACTTTAGTACTTCTAATAAGTATGAAACTAAATTAGATGAAAATGGAGATTATACTTTTGTAGTTAAAACTGCTTATTCAATATTTAAATTAAATATGAGTGATGGTAAACAAGTAAGTGCTACTATAAAAGATATTAAACAAAATACGCCTACTACACCAAGTACACCTGATGATAAAAAAGATGACAACAAACAAGATGATAAAAAAGATAATCAAGATGACAAAAATGATAATAGTAATCAAACTAATAATTAAAAGGACAAATTAATTTTTGTCCTTTTCTTTGCACATATTTTTTAATTTACAATTTTCACATAATGGTTTTTGAGCCTTACAATAATATCTACCAAATAATACTAATTGATGATGTAATCTATTTAATTTTTCTTTTGGAAATTTTTTATTTAGTTTCTTTTCTATTACAAGAACATCATCGTTATATGAAGCAAGACCTAACCTTTTACTAACACGTGATACGTGTGTATCTACTGCTATTAAAGGTAAATTATATAGATTTGCTAAAACTACATTAGTAGTCTTTCTACCTACTCCACTTAAAGATTCTAAATATTTTCTATCATTAGGTACTATACCATTTTTATCATTTAGTAAAGATTTAGAAATATCTACAATATTTTGGGCTTTTTTATTAAACGTTCCTATTGGTTTTATTATTGACTTAATATCATTAATATCAGCACAACTTAAAGATTCTAGAGTATCATATTTATTAAATAAAACATTAGTTACTTGATTTACTCTTTTATCTGTTGTTTGAGCACTTAACATAACTGCTATTAAAAGTTCATAGTCTTTATTATAATTTAATTCACATTTAGGATGTGGAAATAACTCATCTAGATAATTAATTATTTGTTGAATCATTTAACCAATCATAGTCAAATAATTCTTTATTAGAACTATTTGTATTTTTAGTTTTAAATTGTTTTCTATTGTTTTCTACATCCTCTTTTGTTTTTATACCTTTTTTGCCCCATTCATAAATTATTTTATCTATATATCTTAAATTACTAACCCCATTATAAGTTGCTTCTTTAAGAGCTAAAACAATTAATTCTTCACTATAACCATTATCAACCCAACTATTTATTATTTCAAATTCCATAGGACTTAATGTTCTTCCAAATTCATTTTCAAATATACTATAAACATTAGTTTCTTTCTTATCATCTTTTTGTGTAAGTGATAAAGCTAACTTTTCATATAACATATCTAAATTTATAAATTCGCCTCTAATATTATTTACTTTTTTCATTTCTATTTTTATTATATTTTTATCATTTAATGAATTTATAATTTCTAAAACATCATTTAATGTATAATTTAAATCATTACTTATTTGTTTAGGATTATATATATTATTATTTTGATTTATTAAATATATTATTATTATTAATTCACTATCAGTAATATTCATTTTTTTATAATTAAATATTAATTCTTTAGGAATTTGAAAATTTATACTTCTTAATAATTCTATTATTTGACTCATAAAAACCACCTATCTAAATTATATATTAAAATTAAATAAAAGTAAATTAAAAGCAAGATAAACTTGCTAATTAAAGAATAATCTATTTATTGTTGGATCATTTATAAATTGAATGTAATAATAAAGTGATACTAAGAATGCAATTATTAATACTAATACATACCATGCCATAGATCTTACTCCCCACTTCATAAATACCTCCTAAAATAATACTTTATTTTCTTTTATCTCTTTAAACTTATATACCTTTGCTGGTCTTCCACTTGATAAAGAAACTGTCTTATCAAGTTCATCTATTACATCTAGTTTAATTAATTTTTTTCTAAAATTTCTTCTATCAAATTTTTTATTTAGTAATTCTTCATATAATTTTTGTATTTCTGGTAATGAAAATTCTTCATAATATATTTTTTTTATTACACTATTTAATACAATAGTATTTTTTAAATATTCCATTGATTTTTCATAACTTATATTTTTTTCTAATTTAGATATTGGAATAAAAGTATAACCATTTAATTTAAAATCTTTATATTTTATTATATCACAGTAAAGTATATAAATATTTAAACTATCTTTATCCTTTTTACTATATGTATAGACTTGATTTAAATTTATGTCAAATGAACTTAAATGTTCTTTTAAATATTCTTTATTAACACTTTCTACTTCATCTAAACAGTCGACTATAATATTTTTTTTATCTTTGCACAATAAATTTATTTCATTATCTATTATAGTAAATATATTTATAATACTTTTAACTTTTACTTCCATAAATACCTCTTATGTGTTTTTAATACACTTTAATTTTATTATAAATACCTATTTTTGTCAAATCATTAAATACTCTATTAACTTATCTATTTCTTCATCTTTGAATACTATATCATAAATTATATTAATTGTTGGTATATCTATTTTATTTTTATTTATTAGTTTATAAATACTTTTTAAAGTATATAAACCTTCTACTGTATATTTATTTTTATACTCTTCTATTTTATCTTTACTAGCTTTACTACCTATTAATTTACCAAAAGAATAGTTTCTACTCTTTTCACTTGTACAAGTTAGTAATATATCACCAAAGCCAGCAAATGAAAGTATTGTCTTTTTAGAACCACCTAAAGCATGTATTAAAGCTTTTATATCGTGTAGTGATTCTGTTATAAGAAGAGATTGTGTTGAAATTGGATAGCCTAATCCATCTATCATTCCCGAAGCTATTGCGATTATATTTTTTACTGCACCACAAACTTCTATTCCTATTATATCATTAGTAGGATATAATTTAAAATGATTGTTACAAAAAGCATCTCTTATAATTTTAATTGTTCTTTTAGATTTGGATGCTACTGAAAGTCCTATTGGAACTTTATGTACTAAATCAACAGCAAAACTTGGACCTGATATAGCACCTATATTTTTTGTTTTTATTTGTCTTTTTATCATGTCATGAATAAATAAGCAAGTTCCTTGTTCTATACCTTTGCTAGCTATACATATATGTTGATTAGGTTTGATATATTTTTTTAGATTTTTACAAACTTCAGTTATAAATGCTGTTGGTATAGCAAGTACTATTAGTTTGCTATTTATTATTGCTTCACTTAAAGATGTTGTAACACACACATTATCATCTAATATAAAATCTGGTAATTTGCTACTCTTTTTTGTATTTATTAATTCTTCTTTTTCACTTTCAAAAGTTGTCCACAAAACTACTTCATTATTATTCTCTACTAATATTTTTGAAAGAGCTAAACCATATGCCCCTGTACCAAGTATTGTTACTTTCATAATTCACCTATATTTCTACTTTAGATTTTATTATTTGTTCAACTACATTTTTATCATTAAAAGGTATTTTTTTATCTCCTACTATAATAGCATCCTCATGTCCTTTACCTAATACTAATAATATATCTTTATTTTTAAGTAAACTTATACCTTTTTCTATTGCTAATCTTCTATTTTTTATTATTTCATATTTATTACTTTTTATATTTGATGTCATATCACTTACTATTTGATTAAAATCTTCATTGTGTAAATCATCACTAGTAACAATAGAATAATTACTATTTAAAAGTGCTATATTCATCATAATAGGTCTTTTAGTTCTATCTCTATCACCTGTACATCCAAATACTGTATATATATTTCCTTCACTTATTTCAGTTACAGTTTTATATATATTTTCCATAGCATCTGGTGTATGTGCATAATCTATTATTATTAAGTTATTTTTATAATTTACTATATCCATTCTTCCTGGTGGAGACATAAGTGTATCTGTTAATGAAACTATTTTAGATATATCTATCTTCATTTCACATAAAAGACTTATAGCGCACACTAAATTATAAACATTATATTTACCTATTAATGAAGTTGTAAAATTATAATCTTTTTTATTAATTGATAATGTAAATTTTGTTTTATAACCTAAATTTATATTTTTAATTTTATATTGGGGTGCTGAAGTACCATAATAAACTGCATTATTTTTATCAAAATAAGATTTATAATCATCATCACTATTTATAATACTTACACCATTATCTTTTAAACTGCAAAATAGTTTTTGTTTTGCTAAAGCATAGTTTTTCATATTACCATGGTAATCCAAGTGATCTTGAGTAAGATTTGTAAATATAGCATAATTAAATTTAATAGTTTCAAATCTTCCCATATCAAGTCCTTGACTACTTACTTCCATAACTATATTTTTATATCCCATATCATGAGATGTTACTATCATATCATATAAATCACAAATATCAGGACTAGTGTTAGGTAAGGAACACACTTTTTTATCTAAATAATATCCTATTGTACCTATATATGCACATTTATATCCTAACTTATTTAACATTTGATATATAAGATATGCACTTGTAGTTTTGCCGTTTGTTCCTGTTATACCAATAATGTTCATATCATTTATATATTTACCATAATTAGATTTTAAATAATCTATTAAATATTTTCTTGTATCTTTAACTTTAATAGTTTCAGCACTATATTTATTATCACTTTCAACTATTATTTTACTAGCTCCTCTTTCTATAGCGCTTTTTGTATAATCTTCACCATTACTGCTTATACCACTAAGTGCGACAAAAATATCTCCTTTTTTTATCTTTCTAGAATCTGATTTTATATTAATCATATAATACCTACTCTCTATATGTATAGTTACTTAAATCTATTTCTGATATACTATCTATATCAGTATATTCTACTTCTATTTGTTTAATAAATATATTTAAACTATTCAAATCTATTGTAAGACTTTTAATTTTATCATCTTTCTTAGTTACTTTGATATAAGATGTATTAGATAAATTACTTTCTTTATTATATAAATAATTATACAAAGTATTAGAATCTATACTATAATTAATCTCTATAGTATTATCTTTATATGTAGTTTTATACTCTTCTGTTAATTTATCTTTTAAAGTATATAATTCATTTATTTGAATTTTGTTCAAATCATACTTTAATTGTGAATTATAATAATAATTATCTTTTATTTTATAAACATTATTATTTTTATAAAAATATAACTCATTATTATATTTAAATAATATTACATCTTTATAATATGAACCATCTATTTGTTCAATCAAGTTATCTAATTTATAAGTAACTTTAAAATTATAATTATTTACTTTTTTATCATTATTAACAATATTATTACTACTACTATCTTTTGTATTAAGTACTAAAAATACAAAGATAAAAAATACTGCATAAATAGCTAAAAGTGTTAATGATTTCTTTCTTGGATCCTTTAAATTTTCTCTTATACTCTTAAAAAATGACATAACTCACCTAATCTACTATTTTTCCTATTAAAGGTTCTTTTAAACCATTTAAATAATCTCTTGCCATCATAAGTGATTTTCCTTCTGGTTTAATTTTTGTTAAAATGATAACTCCATTACTTGCTTTAATACCTATACCATTTTTATATATTTTTACTATTTCACCATCTATTTTACCTGGATAGTATTCATCGGCAATAACTGATTCAAAAACTTTTATTCTTTTATTATCTAATATTATATAAGCTCCAGGAAAACTATTTAAGCCTCTAATTTTATTATATATTTCTCTTGTAGTTTTACTAAAATCTAGTTTTTCATCCTCTGGTTTAATTATGGGTGCAAAAGTAACTTCTGCATCATTTTGCTTTATTCTATTTATTTTACCTTCTAGTATTGATGGCATTGTTTCTATTAATAGTTCACTACCTAATTTACTTAATTTATCATGTAATGTACTAGCAGTATCTGTATCTGTTATTTCTACTTCTTTTTGAGTAATTATATCTCCATCATCCATTCCTGGTGCCATAAACATGATTGTTACACCAGTTTTCTTATATCCATTTATAATTGCTCTATGTATAGGCGCTCCCCCTCTTAATTTAGGTAGAAGTGAAGCATGTACATTTATACATCCATATTTTGGGTAATCAAGCAATTCCTTTGGTAGTATTTGACCATATGCACATGTAATTATTAAGTCTGGATCTAAATCAATTACTTCTTGATATTGGTCTCTTATTCTTGTTAATTGTAGTACTACTATATTATTTTGTTGCGCTAAAACTTTTACTGGAGGTTGTGTTACTTTTCCACTTCTTCCTACTTGTTTATCTGGTTGTGTTACTACTGCTTTAACTTTATAATTTTTTATTAATGCATCAAGTACTGGTACACTAAACTCAGGTGTTCCCATAAATACTATTCTTGGACTTCTTTTAATTTCTATACTTTCTATATCCATATTATCACCAATATTATTATACTATAAATTTTAATTTTAATAAAGAAAAACTATTGATAATCAATAGTTTATAAGGCAGATTTTAATTTTGACTTTATTCTTTGTATAGCATTATCTATAGATTTTTGATCTTTGTTTAACATTAAAGATATTTCTTTATATTTAAATCCTAATATTAATAAATCAAATACTTGATTTTCAAAATCAGTTAAATTATTTTTAGCTTGTCCTATTAAATTTTCTTTTATATCTGCTGATATTACTACTTCTTCTGGATTAGGAGATGAATCTTTTAAAACTTTAATAAGTGAATTATCTTCGTCATCATATGAAATAGATTCATTTAATATTTTATTTTTATTTCTTTTAGCTGCGATTACTACACTTATCATTTTTCTTTCTATACAACTTTTAGCATACGTATAAAATAATATATTTTTTTGTTCGTGATACTGATTTATTGCATGATTTAGTCCTATCATTCCTTCTTGAATAAGATCACTCTTATCTATTCCAGTACCCTTACAAAAATAAATCATTTTGGATGCTATTTTATTTATTAAAGGTTCATACTTCTTTATTAATATGTTATTAGCATCTTCATTATTTTCTGATATTAAATTTATTAATTCATAATCATTAAAATCTCTATAATTCATTTTAACCTCTTTGTTTTATTGCCTCGAATATTATAATAGCGGTTGCTACAGATGCATTTAAACTATTTACTTCACCACGAAGAGGAATACTTGCTATAAAGTCACAATTATCTTTAACTAACTTTGACATTCCACTGCCTTCATTACCACATATTATACAAGTTTTTCCTTTATAATCAAGTGTAGTATAATCACTACCTATCATATCAGTACCAAATATCCAATAACCATTATTTTTTAATAATTTTATTGTGTTTACTAAATTAGTAACTCTTATTATTTTCATTTTTTCTGTTGTACCTACACTTGTTTTTATAACTGTTGCATTAACTTCAACACTCCTATCTTGTGGTATTATAATACCATCAACTCCAGCAGCTTCACAAGATCTAATAATAGCTCCAAAATTATGTGGATCTTCTATATGATCAAGCATTACTATTAAAGAATCATCTTTATCTAATAATTCATCTATTGAAGCATATTTATAATCAGGAACACTTAATATTATTCCTTGATGTAATCCATTTACCTTTTTATCCATTTCTATTTTAGATAAATTTTGTATTTTTATATTTTTAGTCTTTATTATATTTAGTATATTGTAATCATTAAATTTATCTTGCAAATATATTTTATCTATTTTTTTATTTCCATTTAAATACTCTAAAGCAACATTTTTTCCATATACTAGCATACTAATTCTCCTTTTTTATAAAATCAATTATTTCTTCTATTCTATCTACTTTTTTATTGAAATATAAGTAACCTATTAAAGCTTCCAATGCTGTAGCATATTTATAGGTTATTATGTCTGTATGTTTTGGTTTATGATTGTTTTTATGATTTCTAGCATTCATTACTATTTTTATTTCTTCTTCTGTTAAAAAATTATTATCAAGCATGAGTTTTAGAAAGTGTGCTTGTGATGTAGCACTCACATATTTTATTGATGCACTTTGTAATTCTTTAACTTTGCAAATGCCTTTACTTATTAAATATTCTCTTATATAAGTTTCATAAATAGAATCTCCTATATAAGCTAGTACGAGTGCATTTTTATTATTGTTCATATCTATCAAATGTAATTCCTTTTATTATACCTGATTTCATATCATTCATAACTACACTATAAACTTTATCATAATCTACAATTCCACCTTTTATAAGGCAACCTCTTTTTTTACCAATAATATTTAATGTATTTTCTATATCTTGATTATCAACATGTTCTACACCATATCTATCTAATAATATACTATTATAATATTTATCCAACATATTTAATATATAAATAACTACTTTATCTATTGGTAATATTTCTTCTTTAATAGCTGTTAGGCTGGCTAGATTGAGTGCTACAGTATCACTATCTAATTTAGGCCATAATATACCGGGTGTATCCATTAATTCTACATTATTATTTACTCTAATCCAACTAATATTTTTAGTAATTCCAGGAGTATTTCCTACGTTTGCTACTTTTTTAAGTGCTAATCTATTTATAAGTGTACTTTTACCTACATTTGGAATACCTACTACAAGTACTCTTATTTTTCTTTTAGTCATTCCTTTATCTAATCTTTTTTGATTTTCTTTTTTCATTACTTCATCTGTTAAATTTATTAAATTATTTAAATTAGTATTTTTTGAAAGAGCTAAACATATAACTTTATATCCATTACTTTCATAATATTTTATCCATTTATTAGTCTCGTTAATATCACATAAATCTGTTTTAGTCATTATAAGTATTTTCTTTTTATTTTTTAAAAGTGTATCTATATCTTTAATTTTAGATGAATATGGCATTCTAGCATCTATTACTTCATAAACTACATCAATTAAACCTAAATTTTCACTTATTAATCTTTTTGTTTTGGCCATGTGACCTGGATACCAGTTAATTCCGACTGATGGTAAGCTTTTTTTACTATCATCTTTTTTCTTTTCCGCCCTAATTTTTCTTTTTTGATACATATCCATATTTATCACTTCCTTTTTACAATTTGTAATTTAATTAACTAATTCTATAATGACCTATAATATTATTACGATATTCTAAAATATCTTCCTCATAATATCTTTGATAAGGATTAGCATGATGAATTATAAAAGGAACACCTCTTTTATTCCTCTTATCAGATACTATACCAATATGATTTTTAAATACAACAATATCTCCACCTTGCCATTCTTTTATTTTATTAATATCATTTGTTAAAGCAATTGCATTATTGTCTAAATATACTTTTAAATTTTGTACTCTTCTAAAATCAATATTTTTATCTATAACATCAATATCATATAAATTTCTATTTGTTTTTATATGTTCATTTACTAAATTCATTAAATCATAACCTGCGCCTTTTAATCCAAATGCAACAACATCTGTACATACACCATATTCATCATTTGGATAACCCGTAGCATAATATTTACTTTTATATTTAGGATTTGTTTTTATATAATCCCTTACATTATTTAATATATCAGTTTGATCATCTATACCATCATTATCTTTATCAGTTTTACTTATATAAGTCTTAATATTAAAATCTTCATTAGTATATTTTTTATGTGGAATATAATTAAAACGATATAACGCATATAAAACAACAATTATTAATATTATTAAAAAATTTGTCACAATAATTAATATTTTCTTTTTCATAAATTCTCCATTTCAACAAATTACTATTTTATTTCATCAAGTTTCTTTTGCTCCTTTATTTCTAATTTTTTCCTTTCTCTTTCAAGTTCTTTTAAACTCTTTTTAGGTGTTGGCATTTCCTCCGGCATCATTCCACCAATATCTGCAATTGCCTTTCTAACTTTTTTCCCTACCTCATAATGTACATCTTTTGCTTCTTTCTCACCTAGTACATTATCTTTTAAAAGTTTTTGCTTCGTTTGATTTATTCTAAATAAATTAGCAACTAATTCATCTTCATTCATATTATCTAAAATATCTTCTCTATATCGTAATTTTTTTCTTTTAAAAATATCATCAGCTGTTTCTCCGTTATATAAACCTTTATACCCTGCATTATGAAACTCAGCCATATTTTTAACGCCTGCTGCAGAAGCAACTCTTTGCAAAGTATAATTACCTTGTCTCGTTAACTTTCTTTGATAAAATCTTTTTTCATCATCTGATAATGAATCATATTCCTGTTCTGTTATTTCTTGTTTTCTTGTTTGTATAGCAAAATAGGTTTGCCCTAAAGCAACAACTTCTTTGCTTGGATCCGCATTTTGTACTATTAAATAACATATATATCTTGAAAGTTTATAATCTTGTATATTAGCAGTGGCATTATTATTTCTTTTTGACAACCTGTTGACCTCAACAAGTTGTTCATCTATATCAAATCCAGAATTTTTACAAGCATCTTTTGCTTTATTTAAAACCTTTAAGAAATTTCTCCAGTCTTTATATTCTAAAACTTTTGAAAATTCCCTAGCATACCAATATTCATTTCCATATTCATCTATATGTTTAATATTTTCAAAAATATTATTAGTATATCTATTTCCAATTTTCTTCATTACTACCTCCTTATTTATTACTTCATATAAAAGTTTTCCATAAGTCGTTATTACCTCTATTTTATTTAAAATAACTATCATTTTCCAGTTATAAAATGTAAAAAGGAATAAGACTAAAAGTCTTTATTTATAAGACTTCATAGGAAGTTTTCCATAAGTCAGTTTATACCAATTTATATTAGTTTTATTTTCATTATTCATTTTTGTTACCATCACTTTCTTTCAAATATTTATTATAGAATTCATCCATTGAAGAAATATATTTTTGATCTTGTATAACTCTAAATTTTTCATACTCTTTTTCTGCTTTCTCTACTGCTTCTTTATGAGATATACTGCCACTATTATTTAGTACCTTTTTTCTTCTAAATTTTAATAAATCATCAATTGCATTTATCCAATCTTTCATTGTCATTACATGTCTTTGTTTTGCTTCATCTTCTGCAAATACTAAAAATATATTTGTTAAATCTTTTAAATTATTCATTTCTTCTTCGTTTAAATAATTCTTTGCAATAATTATATCATATTTATATATTAAACCATTAGGAGAATTTTTCCAATTAGTTAATCCAAAGTGCTCTTTTTCTGAATTTACTCTATTATATATTAATTCAACATTGGATTATAATCTACTGCTGTTGCAATAAATAGATCAGTGATTTTTTGATATGCCATTCTTTCACTTACTCTAATTGTTTTGATACGTTCTAATAATTCATCAAAATATCTCGTATCATATTTATTTCCGTTTATAAAACGTTCATCATTTAAAGCAAAACCTTTTGTCATATATTCTTTAAGTATTTTTGTAGCCCATATTCTAAATTCTGTTGCTTTTTTGGAATTAATTCTATAACCCACGGCAATTATAGCATCAAGACTATAAACTTCAGTATTATAATTTTTTCCATCAGGTGCAGTTATTTCCATTTTGGAAATAACTGAATTTTTCTCTAATTCGTTTTCTTCAAATATATTTTTTAAATGTTTTGATATTGCTGGCACACCAACATCAAAAACTTTTGACATTCCTTTTTGCGATAGCCATAAAGTTTCATCTTTATAAATAGCATCTACTATAATATTACCATCACTATTTTTATATATAATTAGTTTATCATCTTCCATCAGTAATCTCCTTTTTGTTCCTTCATTAAAATAAATATATACTTATTGCCTTTTTCTCTTTCTATATTATATCATATTTATTTACATACACAAACTAAAACACTAGTTATTTCTAGTGTTTTGATTTAATTAAATTTACCTATTTTAGTAAAAGGAAATAATCTTATAGAAGTAGTTCCTAATATTTTTTCTTTTTTTATAAGACCTATTCTATAATCTCTACTATCTAGTGAATTTCCTCTATTATCTCCCATTACAAAGTAATAACCTTCTGGTATTGTTTCTTTGTTATATAATTCTTCTAAATCAAAATTACCAGTTCTTGATATAGATACATCTTCTATTAATTTATTATTTATATATAGTTTATTATCTTTATATTTAATACTTTCACCTGGTAATCCAATTATTCTTTTTACTAATTTTGTTTTACCATAACTTATAACTACTATATCAAATCTATTATAAGATTTATCTAATTTATTTAATATTAATATATCATTATTGTGTAGTGTATCTTTCATAGAATCACCATCTACACGAACTGGGGTTGCTATAAAAGTTCTAAATAATACAACTACTATTATAATAATTATATAAGAACTTAATTCTTTTAATATTTTTTTCATGTTTATCACCTAACAAAAATAAGGCTAATAAAAGCCTTATGCTCTTTCTGGAATTTTTGGAGTCTTAGAAGATTTTCTAATCCAATTTGGTTTAGCTCTTCTAACTTTACCTTTTTTAACTACAACTATTGTATCTATTCTTGGTGAGTTAACAGGTAATATTTTTTCTGTTCCAACATTTCCAGACATTTTTCTAACTGTAAAAGTTTTGCTTATTCCAGAACCTTTTATAGCCATTACTATACCTTCAAAGGCTTGAATTCTTACTTTTTTATTACCAGAAGCATCTGTTTCATCGATTTTTAAATCTACTCTAACTGTATCTCCAACTCTAAATTCTGGTAAATCAGTTCTTATTTGTTTTTTAGTAATTTTATCAACTAAATTCACAATGTCACTCTCCTTTATCTAATTTATGATCTTGAAAAAAATATATACTTTAATACTAAATATTAAAGTGAATCAGCGGATCACGTTATTAATAATACCATATTTTTTAGTTTATTTCAATAGTTTTTTAAAGAAAAAGAAACTATTTAGCTTCTTCTATTGCCCTAGTTTCTCTAATAACTGTAACTTTTACTGTTCCAGGATATTGTAATTCTTCTTCTATTCTATTTTTTATATCGCGTGCTATTTTATGAGATTCAACATCACTTACTTCTTCTGGTTTTACAATTACACGTAATTCTCTACCAGCTTGCATTGCAAATGCATTATCTACACCTTTTTGATCGTTTGCAATATTTTCTAAATCTGTTAATCTTTGAACATAATTTTCTAAAGAATCATTTCTTGCTCCTGGACGAGATGCTGATAAAGTATCAGCTATAGCTACTAATTCTGCTATTATGCATTTTGCTTCAGTATCTCCATGATGAGATTCTATTGTATTTATAACTATATCATTTTCTTTATATTTTTTAGCTATAGTAGAACCTATTTCAACATGGCTTCCTTCCATTTCATGGTCAATAGCTTTACCTATATCATGTAGTAAACCTGCCCTTTTAGCAAGCATTTCATTTTCACCAAGTTCACTTGCCATTATACCAGATAATTGTGCTACTTCAATAGAATGTTTTAATGCATTTTGTCCATAACTAGTACGGAAATGTAATTTACCTATCAACTCTATTAATTCAGGATCTACTTTTGTAAGTCCTAATTCAAACAAAGCATTTTGTCCATATTCTGTAATTTTTTCTTTCATTTCTTTACAAGTTTTGTCATATATTTCTTCGATTCTTGCTGGATGTATTCTTCCATCTTTTATTAAAGTTTCTATTGTTATTCTAGCTATTTCTCTTCTTAAAGGATCAAAAGAAGATAAAACTATGGCTTCAGGTGTATCATCAATTATTAAATCTACTCCTGTTACAGCTTCTATAGTACGAATATTTCTTCCCTCTCTACCAATGATACGACCTTTCATTTCATCATTAGGTAAATCAACAACAGTAACTGTTTGTTCTTCTACTACGTCACTAGCATACTTTTGCATACACTCAACTAACATATTTTTAGATTTTTTATCTACTTCAAGTTTAGCTTCTGATTCACGCTCTTTAATGTATGAAGCTATTTCTAAATCCATGGCTTCTTCTACTCTTTTCATAACCACTTCTTTAGCTTTATCCTTAGTATAACCGCTAATTTCTTCTAATATATCAAGCTGTTCTTGTTTTATTTTCTCCACATTTGCTTCTTGTTCTTGGATATCTTTTTGTTTATTTAATAAGTTTTGTTCTTTATCGTCTAATAAATTTTCCCTTTTTTGAAGATTTTGATCTCTTCTTTCTATATTTTCTTCACGAGTATTTAATCTTCCTTCAGATTCTTTTAGTTCTTGTTTTCTTTCTCTTATTTCCTCGTCATTTTTTAGTTTTAATTCATTAATTTCTGTCTTTGCTTCTAAAATATAATCTTTCTTTATTTTATCAGCATCTCTTCTAGCATCTTCTAATATCTTATCAGCTTTTGCTGTAGCAGAATTTTTTCTGATAAGATTAAATATAAACATTACGATTATTCCAACAATAAGTCCCATAAGGACTAGCAAAATGGAGCTTATAATATTTTCCACATTATTCCTCCATTTCTTTAGAGTTATCACTCTAATATAATTATATATTTTATTGGATAATAAATCAAGCAAAAGTTAAAAAAAGTATATATTTATATACTTTTTAACCAAATACAACATCTAATATCATCATAAGTACAAATCCTAATCCAGTACCTATTATAGTAAATTTATTATGATCATTTTCTATAGATTCAGGAATTAATTCCTCCACTACTACATATATCATAGCACCTGCTGCAAATGAGAGTAAATAAGGTAAAATTGGAGTAACAAAATTAATAAGTAGTATAGTTATTAGTGCAGCTATTGGTTCTACTATACCAGATAACATTCCTATTATAAATGATTTTTTCTTACTTACACCTTCACTTTTAAGGGGCATTGATATAATAGCTCCTTCAGGAAAATTTTGAATAGCTATTCCTATACTGAGCGCTAAAGCTCCTGCCATTGTTATTATACCACTACCCTTTAATACACCAGCAAATGTTACTCCGACAGCCATACCTTCTGGTTGCTATCATTATGTAATGTAATTTCCTTTAATAATATTCAACTCTTTAAAGTTGAAGTATATATCTGCAATTCCATCTTCATGGACATCTATTTTTTCAATCAATCTTAACATTAAATTTCTATCTGGTTTTTCTAATGACAAGATATCTTCTACTACCTTATTTAAATTTTTTGAAGCAGTTTTACTACTTTTTAATTCTTTTAAATGTTTTTTTGACTTAGCAAGTTTTTTTTCTTTTGTTTCTATATCACAATTTATTTTCTTCTCTACCCTGTTATACATTTCTTCACTAATCTTTTTAGTAGCCTTATCAATGTATATATTGTCTAAACTATTTTTTAATAACTCAATATTTTTTTCTAATTTATTGATGTTCTTTTTAATTCCTTCAATAGTGGAATTATCATCATATCCATTAGCAACTTTCTTTACTACATCTGTTATATTTACTCGAATAAGAATCTCTTTAATAGCATTAATCAATCCGTTTTCTAATTTGTCATAATTACCACCATGAGGAGTGCAAGTCCTATATTCTTTTTTAAATCTTCTATAAAAGTTACATACCGTATATGCTTTTCCATGTTTATCTCTTGCTTTAATACTGATATTATGACCGCATTCAGCACATCTTAAAAGTCCATCAAATAAATATTCACATTTCTTATCATTTCGCTTTTTTTGAGAGGGCAACATTTTTTGTATTTGTTCAAAAAATTTTTTATCAATTATTGCCTCATGAGTATTTTCTACAATTATCCACTCTTCTTTTGGATTATAAACTATTTTACGATATTTATAACTTACTCTACTTCTTCTGTTTTGAATTAAATCTCCAGTATATAATCTATTTTGTAAAATTTTTTTAATTGTGCTGTTTCCCCAAAAGCCATAAATATCACCATTATTCCCATTTCTTTTGAAGTTCCTATTTCTCATAGCAGAAAATGTTGGCACTTTTTCTTCATTGAATATATCTCTTATTTGATTAACTCTTTTACCTGACAAAAATAAATCAAATATTCTTTTAACAATTGGCTGTTCATCTTCGCTTATAACTAAATGATTTTTATCTTCTGGATCAACTTTATATCCAAATGGTGCACAGCCACCTACCCATTTTCCAGCAGATTGCATAGTATGAAGTGCTGTTCTTATTTTCTTTGATAAATCTTTTGCATACATATCATTAAGTATTGCCTTAAAAGGTGCAATATCATTAGTTGCTGAATCATTCATTGTATCAATATTATCAGTTAATGCTACATATCGAACACCATGAGATGGAAACCATTTTTCAACATATTCACCTGTACCAATATAATCTCTTGAAAGACGCGATAAATCTTTTGTTATAACCATATTAATCTTACCATTTTCAATATCTTTTAGCATTCGTATGAATTCTGGTCTATCAAAATTAGTTCCTGTAAACCCATCATCAATATAAATATCAACTAATGTATAGCCATGTTCTTTGACATACTTTGTTAGTAATAATTTTTGATTCCCTATGCTCTCACTTTCACCTTGAATTTCATCTTCTTTAGATAGTCTTATATAAATTGCAACATAAAAAATTTTTATTATATTTTCCTCACCATCAAACACAATTAACCTCAAATCTATTGGAAATATAATATTTTCTTGTTACATTTTTATTATGCCATAATTGCATTAATATGTCATCCTATATGTATTATTTTTTAAATAACATAAGATGAATTCTATTATTAATTTATCTATTTGTTCTCCAGTTTCTTTAAAATAAATATTAAACTTATACTCCTTTTCTTTATTCATTAAAATTTCCCCCTTTTCTTTATTAGACCATCTAATTAAAAATATGTATTCTAAAAAATTAATATTCAATCAAAAATGATAACTTATCAATTAAAATAACTTGATAATTATTTTTGTTTTGATTATAAATTATTAATGTATATATTTTTTAGTATTATTAAACAAAATTTTGCTTTGCTATTTTTTTATATTATATTTAACTACATTATAATAAACATAAATTTTATTATCTATTTCAACTTTATTTAAATTTAAAAAAAATAAAATTACCCTCTTTATCTGGGTAATTACTATTTCTATCTATACTTATTACATTACTAAATTAATATTTTACCTATTACTATTAATTTTCTATAATTACGCTTTCTAATTTCTTTGAATTATAACAAGTTTTAATTATTTCTGGTTTTATATCTAAATTGCTTATTTCTTCAATATCAAACCATTCATTAAATGAATCTTCTTTATCTAATGTTTTAAAATTATCCATATCATTTATTTCTTCATTTTCTAATTTATATATGTAAAGTAATTCGTGATATTTTGTACTATTATAAGTAAAAAAGTTTTCAGCTACATTTATTAATTTTAATTCTTTATCTTTTACTTCAACACCAACTTCTTCTAATATTTCTCTTTTTATAGCTGATAAAGAACTTTCTCCTAATTGTACTCTTCCCCCTATTAAGGAATAAAATGAATCTTTACTACATTTTTGTAATAAAATTTTGTTTTTTTTATAAACTACAATCGCTACTCTAAAATTAAATTTTATATTTACATCTTCGTTAAAATAACTAATATCTCTTTTAACCATTATTATTTCTTCCTTTCTAATATTTTTTGTTTATCATTGCTTTTTACATTATTTAAGGTATTTATAAAATTTATAATCTCATTTAAACTACCTGATATATAATAATAATTTGGATTTTCATTTATTAAGTTAAGTAATTTAATTCTCTTATCATAAGTTTCCTTTGTTTCAAAAGGTGGAATGTAAGCAATTGGATACCCATTTTTATCTATGAAAGTTGCTGCACTACCTCTGATATGACTAGATGTATTTTGATATAGTAAAAAATTATTTCTCCAACTATTACCATTAGATATTTTAAGTTTTGTTCTATTATCAACATGAATAAACAGTATGTTTTCTATTGGTAATATTTTATATTCCTCATTTATACCAATATCACTTGCCATTACTGAAATCTTATTAGTCCATGAATCATTATTTTCATTATTAAATAGATACTTCAAAAATGGCATATTACTCTCAACTGATAAGTATCTTAAATTTAAAAATTTAGTTCCACCATAAACATATATTTTATTTTTTTCACTACCTATTAAAGTCATATCGTTACTTACTAAACTATACCCATAATCATTACAAAGATTAACAGCTAAACTTGTTTTACCACTACCTGTTTCACCTATAAGGAGTGTCGCTTTTCCATTCTTCGATATACAAGCAGAATGACAGGAGCACATACCTGTTTCACCAAATTGTTTTTCTAAATAATGAAATCCCATATATAAAATAATAGATTCTGTTAATTTTTCCTTTGGATAACTAATAATCATTTTATTATTGTCAACTATTAATGGCTCTTGAGTATCAATATTTTTATAAATTACAGTATGATTGATATCTAAATTATCTTCTATTATTTTAGCATTATAAAATTCCATAAATTTCTTATTATTCAAGAAATAGTTTAATAAAGGTATATCGCTAATATATCTTACTTTTGCACCATTAACATCTATACAAAATTTTTCCACAAACTTCCTCCAATTAAAATAATCTAGATGGTTTTAATATATTTTCCATAAATTTATCATTAAATTCTTCTTCTATAATTTTCTTTATTTTTTCTATATCTCTATCTTCATCTACGCTTAAATAAAATAAATATGGTTTGTATATTGAGCCCCTATTTCTTGTTAAACAATATAATGTAGTTTTTATTCCTAGTTCATCATTAATTCTTTTAACTGCATTATTTCCCATAAAACTAACAGCTCTACCTGTGTGGTATCGTTCATTTTTACCACATGATGCTTCTACAGTGTGTTCACGTAATGAAGATATTAAACCTTGTGCATTATTACCTCTACCTACTAAACCTTCTTCTCCACATTCTATACAGCTTCCTTTTACTAACGAATAGTTTCTATAACTTCCATCTGGCATTCTATTTATTTCAATTTTTAAATTATATCCTTTAGGATTATCAATATTATTAGCAACACTGTATAATATATCTTCATATTTTTTTATTATAGCATCATATTCTTCTTTTGTTTCATAACTATCTTTATATACGGGCATACAAAGAGTTGCTATTACATCTTTGTTTATTCTACTAACCATTACTTTTATATCTTGACCAATATCATCATATTTTGGCATCGCATATCCTTTATAATTATAATTCCAAAAAGATTGTTCTAAAGCCATTGCAATCTCTTCACAGTAGGTTTTTCTACCATGCATAATACATAATGATGTATCGGCCGCAAAAATTTCTTTTGCATCTGGTATGTCATCTAAGTTCCTGGGCTCGTACCAATACTCTCTTTTAGAAAATTGTGTACAATTTATTTTTATTTCTAAATCTTCTTTTGGATTTATTCTTGGAAGAACAGTACTTAAATATTCTTCTATTACTGGAATAAATAATTTTTCTAGGTTTATTTTTTCTCCATTCATAGTATTACTAACTCTGCCATTTAAATCTACTCTAATTTTATTATAATTTACTACTTTTCTGTCTTCTAATAAAAATAAGCCTCCACCTATATATAATTTATCTATATTGTGATGTAATACACATCCAAAATGTTCCATACAATAAACCGAATATACTCTTGAACATTCTTCAGCTAATTTATCTGCTAAAGTATCTGGATGTCCTAAGCCTTTTCTTTCTACTATTTCTATATTTCTATCTTCTGGATTGTTATAATCTTTAACTATTTGTAATTTCATAATTTTTCTCCAATTCTTTAATAAATTTTATTATTTCTTCTTCCCATTTTTGATTATTTAATCTATCCATTTCATCCCAAAATGAAACAACTCTATAAAAAAAATTTTCTTTCATTTTATCAAGAAAGTTATTATTTATATTGTAAATATTATTTAAATACTGTATTAATGTTTCAATCCATTGTTCTTCATATAATCGATATTTTTTTTTATCATAGCTTTTTAAATAATCTTTATATATTTCATTAAAATGATTTCTAAATTCACAATCAATAAAATTATACTCGTATGCTTTAAAATTTATAATATTTCTTTTTAATTTTATCGGATAATGATTATACGTTTCACTCATTCCTAGTACAACACTACTAAATATTTTTAAAAATTTATCATAACTAATTCCATGTATTTTTTTGCCTAAATACACTTCTCCTATGTTTAAGTTCTTAACAATTGCGGTTACAACCATAAATATATCTATACCATATTCTAGTATATTTGGTGTAAATTCTTCTTCTAAAATTTTTTCCACATACTTTTTATTAAATGCATAATCTCCAGCTATAGGTTGCCTAATAAATTCGCCATATAATAGATATAAAATAGGAACTACAAAATGATTAGTAGTATTTCCTTCTTCTTTTCTTCTTTCATATAAAGGGCAAACAAAATCATAATTTTTTTCTAGCATACTTATATATTTATCTATCCAAGTTGAATTAAAACTTTTTAAATCTGCATCTAAAGTTATAGCATAATCTATATTATTATCTATTACATATCTAAAAAAATTATATAAATTAATTCCTTTCCCCTTTTTATCAGTTACTATGCATATTTTTTTATGTATAGTCTCAGTTTCATTAAAGATTTTATTAGTTAGATCTGGACTATTGTTGTCACAATTAATTATTTCGATATAATAAGTTTTATCGTATTTTATTAAACTTTTATCAATTAACCTAGTTATGTTTTGTATATTTTCTGCTTCATTATAACTAGGTATGCATATTGCTAATTTATTCATGCAACACCTCACAATAAATTTGATTGTATTATACCAATTTTTTTTATGGATGTAAATATTTATATCACATAATTTATTATTAGTTAAACCTAATTACAAATTATAAAAATAAATATTAATACTTATATTAAATAAAAAAATTACAAATTTTAATTCATATTTAAATAACAAGATAATATTTGTTTTCTTATTTTTTTATGCTTTATCTTACATTACATTTTGATAACAACCTTCTGGTATATTGTGAAGTGTTACAGCAAATATCAATTTTGTTTTTTTACCTAAATTTAATTTTTCTAAGTTAGGAACTATATAATCTATTAAAAGTAAAAATAATATGCCAAGAAGAAATCCTGTTGAAGCTGGTATCCATTTAATTACACCAATACTTTCTGCCATACTTATAGATGGCATTATAAGAGACCAAATTGATGCTGCTATCATTACTCCAACAGCAATACCTAATAATAGTTTTTCTAAATTATTATCTATTTTATTTTTAAGTAAAAATACCATAGAAGCTCCTATTGTTGTACCAACAAAAGGGATTAATATACCTAATGCTATATCCATAAAACCTCCCATACCCGTTACTAGAATTATATGAATATTAAAAATTATTGTATAGGCTATAAAACAAAAAAAGCATTAAAGCTTTTTAATTGTTTAAATCTTTTAATTCATCAAGTACAAATTTTCCATCTTTTCTTATTAATACATCATCAAAGTATATTTCTCCACCGCCATAATTTTCTGTCTGTATTAAAACTAAATCCCAATGAATACTAGAAATATTTCCATTATCACAATCTTCATAACATCTACCAGGTGTAAAATGTATACTGCCCATTATCTTTTCATCATATAAAATATCTCCCATAGGGAATGTTATTTTAGGATTAAAGCCCAGTGAAAACTCACCTATATATCTAGCCCCCTCATCTGTATTAAATATTTCATTTAATAAATCATTATGTTCTGTAGTACTAGCTTTAATTATTTTACCATCTTTAAATTCTAATCTAATATTATTAAATATATTTCCTTGATATGGACTTGGTGTATTATAAGTAATTACTCCATTTACACTTGTTTTAATGGGTGCTGTATATAATTCTCCATCTGGTATATTTGCAGTACCACAACAAGGTATTGCTGGCATACCTTTTATACTAAATGTAATATCAGTATCAGGTCCAAGTATTCTAACTTTATCTGTTTTTTCCATCAATTCTTTTAATGGTTTTATTTTTTCACTTAATGAAGCATAATCAACATTCATAACATCTAGAGCATAATTATAAAAATCATCATATTTCTGATGAGCTTTATATGCATCTATTAATGATGGATAATTAAGTAATACCCATCTTCTTTTATTAATTCTAATATCATCAATATTTTGTGACTTACTACCTAATTCTTTTCTTATTTCTTTTGATATATCTTTTTCTTCATATTCATTTTCTGTATAACATATTCTTATAAATACATCAAAATTATTTACCTCAAACTCTTTTTGTTTAACCATCTCATCTATCGTTTTACTATCAGCACACTCTAATAATAAAGAGCTTAATTCATTATCAATCAACTTTACAAATGGTATACCTTTATTTTTGTAAATGTCTTTTATCAAGCATTTTACAAGTGGTTTACAAAGGCTATTTTCATATTGTATTAATACTCTATCATTTTCTTTTACTGAAACTGAATAATTAACTATAGTATTGCTTAAATTTTGTATTCTTTTATCCATTAAATCACCTATTTCTTTCTAATACATATTATAACATGAAAGGAGTTTTTTATGTATAATTATAATCAAATTCCACAAAATTACAATAGCTATAATAATTCTAATGATAGATTTGTTGGAGGTGGATTTTTAGGACCTTTCCTACTTGGAGGTATAACTGGTGGCCTTGCTGCTCCTCTATTTTATGGTGGAGGATATTCTTATGGAAGACCAAATTACTACTATAATAATTACTATTATCCATACCCACCAACATATGGACCATACTATTATAGATAATTTATCAACACTAAAAAATACAAGTATGTTTTAACTTGTATTTTATTTTTTAACCCTTACTTTATTTAGATTAGATTGTATCTTATAAATATCTATTACATCTTTTAATCTGGTTGCTACCATTTCTTCACTTACTCTATATTCAGCAGCAATTTTCAACATAGTTGTAGAAAATTCTCCTTTATAATTAACTACATAATCTAACATTTCATTATATGGTAAAAGATAAGCTTTTAATAAATATTTTGATTCCTTTTTATTAAACAATAAATAATCAAAATAGTTTAATAAATTTTCATAATCACCATATGTTATTTTTTCTTTAGGAGGTAACGATATTTGTTTTAATAATTTTTCTAGCTCTATTTTTTGTGCAATATTTAATTCTTTTTTCATTTTTCCTCCCTGAATTTGTTTAATATATTAGTAAAACAAGATGGTAACTCACAATTAAATTCCATACGTTTTTTTGTTGTTGGATGAACAAATCCTATATGAAAAGCATGTAAACATTGACCTGTTTTATCTATTAATTTTCTTTTACCATAAACAGGATCATTTACTACTGGATGCCCTATATAATTCATATGAACTCTTATTTGATGTGTACGTCCTGTTTCTAATTGAAGTTCTATTAGTGTTGCATCTTTAAAACGTTCTAATACTTTAAAATGTGTTATAGCATCTTTACTGTTTATACTAGTAACAGTCATTTTTTTTCTATCTGTTAAATCACGTCCTATAGGAGCATCTATTGTTCCTGTATCTTCATTTATTACTCCCCAAACTAAAGCTATATATTTTCTTGTTGTTTTCTTTTCACTTAATTCTTTGGCAAGTATTTCATGTGCTTTGTTATTTTTAGCTACCATTAAAAGTCCTGTTGTATCAGCATCTATTCTATGAACTATTCCAGGTCTAAATTCTCCATTTATATCACTTAAATTTTTAGAGTGATTTAATAAAGCATTTACTAAAGTTCCACTTGAATTCCCTACTGCTGGATGAACTACCATACCGTTTGGCTTATTTATTACTATAACATCATCATCTTCATAATAAATATCAAGAGGTATATCTTCTGCTTCTAAATTCATTTGTTCTTGTTTATACTCACCTATTTTTATTATGTCATTTTCTTTTATTAAGTAACTACTTTTTACTTTTTTATCATTAACTAGTATTATACCTTCGTTAATCATTTTTACTATTGTACTTCTACTATAATCTGTTTTTTTACTTAAATAACTATCTATTCTTATATTAGAAGTATCTTCTACTTTTATTTCCATACATCCTCCCTGATGGCTTTTATAAATATTAATATAACTGAAACTACTATGCATACATCAGCAAAATTAAATATAGGGAAATTATAATTAAATATATTAAAATTTAAATAATCAATTACATATCCATGTATTATTCTATCTAGTAAATTACCAAGTATTCCACCTAATAATAATGAATATGTAAATACATCATAATCATTAAATTCTTCTATTTTTCTTATATATAAACTTATTAATATTAAAGCTATTATTCCAACTAATATTAAAAATATTCTATTACCCATTAATATACTGAAAGCTGCTCCTAGATTATGAACTAATGTTATACTAAAGAAATTTTTAATTACTACTATTGTTTGGTTTAGAATCATTTTTTGTTCTACTAATATTTTTAATGCTTGATCTACTATTAAAAATATAATTCCAAAAAAATATACACTTTTTAAATTTTTTTTCATATTATCACACTATTCCTTTATTTACTTTTATATAACTATTATATCATATTCTTTATTTTTTTTATCTTTTTTTAATTTTACACAATACTAAATGATCTTTAGCGCCAAAACATTCAATGCTTTCTTCTTCATTAAAATATGGAGTAATTAATATACGTCTTTGTTTATCTACACTTACTTTTTTTAATATAACAGAACAAAGTCGTTCTATAGTGCTCTTCAATTTTAATCTTTTTTCTATATCTATCTCATTACTGTATATTTCATATAGTTCTTTTATTAATTTATCGTATGTTTCTTCTTTATATAAATCTATATTTTCATTATTTTCTACTAATAATAATTGATCTTTATCACTAGCACCTGTAAATGAAGGTAAAAATATTCTTCCTTTAGAATCTTTATTTAATACTTTTTTACCATATATACTATTTTCTCCAAACATATAACCACCACTTGAGCATATATTATATCATTTTTTTAATTATTTGCAAATTAAAAGGTAGTTTATACTACCTTATATATATAGCTTTTCTTTTTTCATATTAGATGTAGGTTTATAATCATCTACAGGTATTTCTATTATTTTATTTTGATTTAAAGATTTTTTAACATCAATTACTCTTTGATTTGTTGAACCTCTAAATCTTATATCCATACTTTTTTTACTTATATCAAATTTTCCATCTATTAATACATCTATATTATTTAAAAAATCTAATATATCTTTATTTTTAGAATTTAATAATTGTTCATAAGTAAAACCTGTATAAGCCCATACATTCATATTTAAGTCATGTACTTTGCGTGCTAATACAGCACATTGTTTTGGTTGAAACATAGGGTCTCCACCAGAGAATGTTACTCCATCTTGACCAACTAGATTTTCTAATCTATATATTACATCATCTAGTTCTACTTCTTCACCGCCACTAAAATCATGTGTACTTGGATTGTGGCAAGAAGGACAATTATGAGAACATCCTTGAGTCCAAATAACTGTCCTAATACCAAGTCCATCTACTATGCTATCTTCTTGTAAATCAGAAGCAAGTCTTATTTTCATTATTTACAACACTTTTCTTCTTTCATTATTTCTTTAATGCCAGTATGTTTTACACGATCTTTTTCTTCAGCACGTTTTCCGTTGTTAAAACGTTTTACGTCTCCACTCAAATATCCTGTAACTCTTCTAATTCTTTCAAATCCTACACCTTCGCCTACCATTTTTTCCATAATAATTCCTCTCTAGCATCCACATTGAAAATTTTTAACTTCTTCAAGTGGTACTGCATCAAATTCTTTACGTCCGCATCCTGGACAAACATCACCAATTACCCCAACATATCCACAAACTGGATCTCTATCTACTGGATGGTTTATAGCACCATAACCAATACCTAATTCCTTCATCATTCTAATAACACTTTCAAAAGCATCTACGTTCATAGCAGTATTTCCATCAAATTCAATATAAGATATATGACCACCATTAGTTAATTTATGATAAGGTGCTTCTGTCTCTAACTTATGTTTTATTGATGTATTGTAATATACTGGAACATGGAATGAATTTGTATAATATGCTCTGTCAGTTACACCTTTAATATTTCCATAAAGTGCTCTATCAATATTTACGAATCTACCAGATAAACCTTCTGCTGGAGTTGCTATTAAAGTAAAGTTTAAATTATACTCTTTAGAATATTCATCAGCTCTTTTTCTCATAAATCCTATTATTTCAAGTCCTAATTTTTGAGCTTTTTCTGATTCACCATGGTGTTCTCCAATTAAAGCTTTAAGTGTTTCTGCAAGTCCTATAAAACCTAATGTTAAACTACCGTGTTTTAATATTTTTCTCATTCTATCAGTTGGCTTTAATGTTTCTCCATTTGCCCAAACACCTTGTTCTATTAAGAATGGGAAATTATAACATCTCTTATTACATTGAATTTCAAATCTTTCTAGTAATTGATCACGTACAAGATCCATAATTTCTCCAAGTTCTTTATAAAAGCCTTCCATATCTGCTTTATCTCTTTCTTTTAAAGCAATTCCATGTTTGATTGCTAAACGTGGTAAGTTAATAGATGTAAAAGATAAATTTCCACGTCCACCTGTTGTTTGATTATTAAGATCTGTAACATCACTCATAACACGAGTTCTACATCCCATATATCCAACTTCAGTTCTATAATCTCCTGGTTTATAAAATTCTAAATTAAATGGAGCATCTAGAAATGAGAAGTTTGGAAATAATCTTTTTGAACTTACTTCACAAGATTTTCTAAATATATCATAATTTGGATCTTCTTTATTAAAGTTAACTCCTTCTTTTACTTTAAATATTGATACTGGAAATATTGGAGTTTCTCCTCTACCAAGTCCAGCATCTGTTGCTTCTAAGAAATTTAAAGATACCATTCTACCTTCTGGACTTATATCAGTACCAAAATTAATAGATGAGAATGGAACTTGTGCTCCGGCTCTTGAATGCATTGTATTTAAATTATGTACAAAAGCTTCCATTGCTTGATAAGTAATTCTATCTGTTTTAGCATATGCTTTTTCATAAGCTTTTTCAAATAATCTTTTTATCATATCTGAATCTTTATATATTGGTTCAAATATTTCTATACTAAATTTAATACTCTCTAATTTATCTATTTCACGAGCAATTCTATCCATATTTATATGAGATAATAATCCCTCTAAATCTAAATAATCATATATTTGTTGTTTCAATTGTTTTTTGAAAGTTAGTAAAACACCAGGTGCCATATAATAATCAAATGCTGGTATACTTTGTCCACCATGTTGATCATTTTGATCAGCCTGAATAGCAATTGCTGCAAGTGCACTAAAAGATGCTATATCTTTTGGAGGTCTTAAATATCCATGACCTGTTGAGAATCCTTTTTTAAATAATCTATCAAGTTCTATTTGCATACAAGTAGTAGTTCCCATTGGAACAAAGTCCATATCATGTATGTGTATATCTCCTGCATCATGTGCATCAGCAAATTTTTTCTTCATCAAATATGCTTTAGCAAATTCTTTAGATACTGTACTACCATATTGAAGCATAGTACCCATCGCAGTATCTCCATCTACGTTTGCATTTTCTCTTTTTGTATCATCTTCTGCAGCAGATTTAAGTCCTAAACCTTCAATAGTTTTTAAAAATTTATGTAATCTTTTATCATCAATAAACATTTCTCTTGATTGAGCACGTCTTTCTCTATATAAAGCAAATGAATCATGTACTTCATCATAACCTTTTTTAGCTAAAGATTGTTCAATTAAGTCTTGAATCTCTTCTATTTTTATTTTTTCTTTATATTCTTTTTCTATAGTTTTAATTACATCATTATAGATTTTAGAAATATCTTTTGAATCATATTTATATTTTCCTGTTTCCTCATCTTGATCATTTACACTATCAAATCCTTTTTTGATAGCAAGTGCTATTTTAGTTCCATCAAAATCAACTTTTTTACCGTTTCTTTTAACTACAACTAAATTTAATTTTTCTTCTACATCTGTCATAATTTTACTCCTATCTTTTTTACAATTACATTGTAGCAAGTTGTATAAATTTAGTCAATAGTTTTTTTATATTTCCCAAAAAATATTTTATCGATTTTTTGATTTTTTTAATTTTTGATTTTTTATATATTCAATAATCCCTTATTTTACAACGAATGTGGTATTATTTTAAAATAAAAAATATGTTTTTTTGAAAAACACATTTTTTACATTTTTATTTTTTTTCTATTTTTATATCAAAATAGAATTTAGTTCCTTTACCTTTACTTGTTTCTACACCATAATTGAATTTATGATTTATTAATATATTTTTTACAATAGAAAGTCCAAGCCCAGTACCATAACTTACTCTTTTATATTTTTTATCTACTTTATAATATTTATCCCATATATATTTTAAGTTTTCTTCATCTATTCCAGATCCAGTATCTATAACTTCAACTCTTACATATTCATTATTATCAACTAAATTTATATATATTTGTTTATCTTCTCCTGTATAGTTAATAGCATTATTTATTAAATTATATATTACTTGTTCAATTCTTTTTTTATCTGCTTTTACTACTACACCAAATCCACTATAATTAATATTATAGCCTTGGCTTTCTAATATATCAAATCTAGATATTATACTTTCTATTGCTTCATTTAAATTAAATTCTTCATAATTTAAAGTATCATTAAATGATTGCATCTTTGATAAATCTAATACATCTTCTACAAGTAAATTAAGTCTATCTACTTCACTTACTATTGTATCTAAATTTTTATTTCTTTTATCTTTATCTTTATATGTTAAATCTTTTACCATTTCAGCATTTGCTTTAATTAGTGTTAATGGCGTTTTTAAGTCATGAGATACATTAGCAAGTAATTCTCTTCTTAATTCTTCTGTTTTTGATAATTCTTTTGCTGCATTATTTAAAGAATCTTCTAATTCTTTTATTTCATTTATATCAGTTTTTGTATCAAATTTAATATTATAATTACCCTCTGAAATATTTTTACTAACTTTAGTTATTTCTTCTATTGGTTTAGATATTTTTTTAGATATAGTATAAGCAATTAAAGCAGCTATTATAAGTACTATAATTATAATTAATATAAGTTGTCTTTTTAATAATAAAGCAGTTGAAGATATTGGCTCTAAAGAAGTACTGATAAAAGCATAAATACCATCTTCTATTTTTATACCATATATTAAAGTTTTATTATTAAACTTTGGATTAATTATTTTATATGTTATTTGATTACTACCACTTCTCATAAATTTTAATTTATAATTATTTATTTCTTGACTATCATTTACTAAACATCCTCTACTCATGCTATCTGTTGAATAGTATATACTGTTATCTTTAGTAAGTTCTATACATACATCTTTTTCGAATGCTAAAGAATCTAAATAATCATTATCTTCATTTTTATAAGCTTCATAAACTTTAGATGCTATATTTTTTATTTCAGATTTCTTACTTATTTCATAGTATATATCAAGAGATAATATTTGTAAAAACCATATTCCACCTAAAATAAATAGTGCAAAAAGTGCTAAATATATCCATATTTTATTTTTAAGACTATTTCTCTTCATATTTATAACCCATACCTCTTACTGTAGTTATTAAATCTCTATATTCACCTAAGTTACTTCTTAACATTTTTATATGCGTATCTACTGTTCTATCTTCTCCAAAAAAATCAAAGCCCCATATCTTACTTAATAAAGTTTCACGTGAAAGTGCTATACCCTTATTAGAAACAAAATAACATAATAATTCATATTCTTTCGGAGTTATTTTTATTTCTTTATTATTTATATATACACTATGTCCTAAATAATCTATTCTTAAATTTTTATACACATATTCTTGTTTTACTGGATTGTGACGATTATAAACAGCTTTAATTCTAGCAATTAACTCTTTAGGACTAAATGGCTTAGTAACATAATCATCAACACCTAAATTAAAACTTTGTAATTTATCATACTCATCTGCGCGTGCAGATAACATTATAACAGGAGTATTATAATTCTTTCTTATTTCTGTAAGCGTAGTATATCCATCCATTTTAGGCATCATTATATCAAGTACAATAATATCTATATCATTACTATCTACTATCTTTAAAGCCTCAATACCATCACTTGCTTCAAACACTTCAAAATCTTCGTTTAAACAATATTCCCTTATAACTTCTCTTATACCTTTTTCATCATCTACTACTAATACCTTCATTAAAACACCTCTTACATTTTATTATACATTAAATTGTGTAATTTTTATGAACTTTTAAGACATATTAAAAATAAATTCATACGAATTTATCTTAATAAAAATCTGTATTAATACAAGAAGAATAAAATACTGTTCTTTCGTTATTATATATAACGATTAAATAAGCAATTATAGAATAGTCTTCACTTAAATTATTTAAAACATAAGAATACGTTAATTTATTATTATCTATTGACCAGTTATGTGATAAATTATCCTTATTTGAAATAACCATACAATCACTAGATAGTAAACCGTTTCCTTTTTTATTTACAATTATTCCTCTTTCAACAACATCATAAACTTGATTATTAATTACAACCTTTTCACCAATAGAACTAGCAGAAGTTAAATATTGTGCTCTAACTCTAATACTTACTGATTTATTATTACAAGAAATTAAATCAATACCTTTTACCATAATCACACTATTTAAAGATTCTGAATCTATTACTGGATTTAAAAATTTATCTTTTAAAGTATTAAGTGTATAATTATTCTCTTTTAAAGATTTAGTTAAATCTGCAATCTTATCATCACTTTTATGCTTTTTTTTAGCTGTTACATTCATAACGATAAGAACAATTAAAAAAATAACAAATATAATTAAAGTAGTTAATAAAATTGTCTTTACAAGTAAAACACTATTTACATCCGCTTGTTTAGTAAGCATATCTGTTTTAAAGCACAAAAAATTAAATATACATAAAACAATAAATAAAAAAGTTACTAACACAATAGTAGTTTTATTTTTTTTACTATACCCCACTTTACCACCTACTTTATTCTAACTCTAATACAATTATAATATAATTTAAAAAATAAAACAAGACTATGTGTCTTGTTTTAAGTCGTTTTTCGTATTCATAAAAATTATTGCAAATCTGTTTTATTTAAAGTTATTACTGGACGAACACCATTTACTGAAAGACTCGGGATATAACCAAAATAGCCACCTTTTTGAACATATTTTGCAGAAGTGCTATCATAATACGAAGTTAACCAATAACCAAGCACTCCTGATACTGGATGAGTTGAGTCTTTTAAATAATCGCTTAACCATAACCATACTGAATAGTTTGAATCATTATATGGTGCTATTTTTACTAATTGACTTGATGTTGGTAATGCTATTTGTGATGATGACAAATTTGTCCAAGTTGATGTATATTCTTTTAATGCTTTAGTTACTGTTATTGGACCTTTATCAGTTTTTCCATCTGTTCCATAATCACTTTCTGTTCCTCCTGCAGCTATATAGTCTTCTTTTGATATCCAAGCTACTGTTGATTTATTTGTTGAAGTTGGTGTTACTGCTTTTCCATCTACTCCTACATTAGCATACATTATTAAACTTACATTGTCTCCGTCAGTTCCTAGTACAAAGAATGTTTTTTCTTCTCCATCTCCTACATCGCATATATATTCATCGCCAGCAATAAAATTACCTGTTGGAACATTACCTGTTGTTGCTGTAGTTACTCTACTACATAATTTATCAGTACCTTCTTTAAATTTTCCACCATCATAAGTTAAACTTTTAGAACCTATTTTAAATTTTTTAGTTCCTGTAACTTTTCCATTTGATAATAATATTTTGCTACCAGCAGATGGTTTATCTCCATTTATTTCTATATTAAGTGATGTTCCATCGCATATTAATGTATCATCACTTTGTACTATACATTCACTTGGATTAAAGTTTGCTCCTGGATGATTCATATTATAACGTGATATTTCATCTATTACTTGCGATAAATATAACTCTGCACTTCTTTCTATTGATGAATTCTTGCTATCCTTTATTATATTTAATACCACTGGTGTAGCTATTAAAGCAATAATAGCTAGTATTACGATAACTGCTAATAACTCTATTAATGTAAAACCTTTGTTTTTCATAATTGCCTACTTTCTATATAAACTAATTATATCATCAATGTATAAAAAAGCAAGTCATATTTTGAAAATTACAAAAATATTTACTTGCATTGTTATTATTTAGTTTCTTCTTTTTCTGTTTTGCCTATTTCTAATGTATCATTTTTTTCAAAATAAGCACGCACTTTCTTTTCTATTTCTTCTTTTTGTTTAGGATTTTTTCTTAACCATTCTTTTACATTTTCTTTACCTTGTCCTACTTTTTCTCCGTTATAAGAATACCAAGCACCACTTTTTTCTAGTACATTAGATTCTACTCCTAGATCTACTATTTCTCCAGTAATAGAAACACCTTCTCCATATATTATATCTACTGAACAAGATTTAAAAGGTGGAGCCATTTTATTTTTTACTACTTTAATATTTGTTCTATTTCCAATACAATCACTGCCAAGTTTAATTTGTTCACCTTTTCTGATTTCAAGTCTTACTGATGAATAGAATTTTAAAGCACGTCCTCCTGGGGTAACTTCAGGATTTCCAAACATAACACCAACTTTTTCACGTAATTGGTTTATAAATATTACTACTGTATTAGTTTTATTTACTATTCCTGATAACTTTCTTAAAGCTTGTGACATAAGACGAGCTTGTAATCCTACATGAGAGTCTCCCATTTCACCCTCAATTTCTGCTTGAGGTACAAGTGCAGCAACTGAATCTATTACAATTATACTTATAGCACCACTTCTTACTAAAGCTTCACATATTTCTAGTGCTTGTTCACCATTATCAGGTTGTGATAATAATAGTTCATTTATATTAACACCAAGTTTAGAAGCATAAACAGGATCTAAAGCATGTTCAGCATCAATAAAAGCTGCTCTTCCTCCTTTTCTTTGTGCTTCTGCTATTGCATGAAGAGCAAAAGTAGTTTTACCACTTGATTCTGGTCCAAATATTTCAATTATTCTACCCTTTGGATATCCGCCTATACCAAGAGCAATATCAAGTGAAATAGAACCACTTGATATAGTATCTATTTTTTGATGGTCATGTTCTCCTAATTTCATAACAGCACCCTTACCGAATTGTTTTTCTATATCTAATAAAACTTGATCTAATGTTTTATCTGTTGAAGTTTTTGCCATTATTTTTTCCTCCTTTATAATTACAAGTTAATTATACTAGATTAATTTTTGTTTGTCAATAGTTTTTGCGAACATTTGTATTATTTTTTTGCATGCAATTTTTACCAATAATTAAAAAAGAGTGGTTTTAATCACTCAAATTTTTTTCGTATACTTTTTCTATTTTACTAATTAACCATTTATTGTTAATATTTTTATATGTGATTATTAGTATTTGCTCTAAACTTTTAAATTGCTCTTTTAAAGAATTATTTAATAATTTATATGAATTGCAATTAATTGCAATCCTAAATTTTGCCTCATTTGTACTTAATTCTAATATAGAATATCCTATTAAACTTATATTATCTACTACTTCATTAAATCCTTTTTGACTAAAAAAGTCAATTCTATTTATATAGTATTCTTTTATAAAACCAGTTAATAAATTTTCTAAAGACTTATCATTTTCATTTAACTTATGTTGAAAGTCTAAAAAAGTATTATACAAAGTTTTCATAAATTCATCTACATTTACATCTATAATATTTATAATTTCTTCTTTAGTTAATCCATCTTTAAAAGAAATTGTATCTATATTATTTTTATTTATTGTATCAATACATTCTTTATATTTTTTATTTTTCTTTTTTTGAAAACTAACTGATAATATTATTCCAATAAAGCAAACTAGTATAACTAAAGTAGCTATTAAAACAACAAAAACATAAATAGCACTCTCCAACATAACACACCTCTTTATTCTTTTATTTTAATTATAATATTTAAAATAAATGCATATATTAAGTTAATAATTAACGAACTATATATTCCTTTTAATAAAATATTAATATTAAACATAGTATAATCATTTATAATTAATAAAGTATAACTTATAGTTCTAAATAAAATAATTAAAATAATACTTATTAATATATTACTTTGAATGTTAACTGTAATAAAATGAAATATAATAGAAATTAAATATCCACATAAACTAAATGTTAAAGTATTTATAAATAATGAACTGCAATAAATATCATATAGTAAGCCTACTATAAGACAAGTTATTAAATAATTATTTTTATTTTTAAACAAAGGATATAGTAATACTAAACTTACTAAAGTAAACATAGGAATTAAAATACTATTAAGTGGTATTATATTTGTAAATAAAAGTTCTAATATAAATGAAATAATTAAAATAATAAATATCATTCTCTACTAGCCTTTCTATTTAATACAGTTACAAAACTTATATTATCAAAATTTACTGAAGGTGTTACTTCAACAACACTATTTAAATCATATTCATCTTTAACTACACGTGATACATGACCTATTAATATTCCACTTGGAAAATAATTTGTAAGTCCTGTAGTTGTTACATAATCTCCTTTGCTTATAGAACTAGCATCCTCTATTCCTTCTATTTTATAAACATTATTATTACTATCATAACTATATAATAAACCATATAATTCTGTTTCATTAGAATTAATTTTTATAGATATTTTATTATTTATATTTTCTGTTGTTAAAAGCTTAACTGTACTAGAAAAATTACTAACTTTTATTATCTTGCCTATAAGACCATTTGAAGTAATAACTGCATCATCTTTTTTAATACCATTCTTACTTCCTTTATCTATAGTTAATGTATTATACCAATACATAACATTTCTAGTTATTACTGTAGCATTTACATAACTATATTCAGATAACGTAGCATTAAGATCTAATAGTGATTTTAACTGTGCTAACTCTTTTTGTAATTCTTTTATTTGTGAATAATATATTTCTGTTTTTTCTTCTTTCTCTTTTAATTTTGTGTATTTTTTATATAAATCTTTTGTCTCTTTTGATATTTCTATTTTATCTTTTATATATGATATTGGTGAATAAAATATTTTTTCTACGAATACTATTGAATCTTTTATAGTTTTTTCAAAAAAATTTAATTCTTTCTTATCATCTAATATTCTAGAGGTAATTTTAAGTAATAATACAACTATTATTATTATAGATATAATTATTTTAATATTTTTATTTTTTCTCTTCATAATACCTCCTTTATTATTATAATATATATTTAATTTTTTTAAAAGGTAATATCTCCATTTTCTAAAAAGCTATAATAATTATTATGTCCTATTATTATATGATCAATTACTTTTATACCAAGTAATTCTCCTGCTTTTATTAATGAAGAAGTTATATCAATATCTTGTTTACTTGGTATAGTATTACCACTTGGATGATTATGTATACATATAATAGCGCTCGCTCCTAATAAATATGCTTCTTTAAATACTTCACGTGGGTGTACCAAACTATAGTTAACAGTACCTATAAAAAGTAATTTATCTTTTATTATCTTTTTTGAATTATCTAAGTATACACAATAAAAGTGTTCTTGTTTTAAATCACCTATTCTATCTTTATAAAATTTATAAACTAATTGTGAACTTTTTAATTGAACATCATTTATTTTTTCAACCTCTCTATTTATTCTTTTACCTAGTTCAATACAAGCAAGTAAATTACAAGCTTTACTAGTACCTATTCCTTTTATTCTTCTTAAAGATTCTAAATTTATATTTTTTAAATTTTTTATATCTCCTACTTTACTTAATAATTCATTACTAAGATCTTTAGCAGAATTTCCTTTAGTTCCAGTTTTAAATATTATAGCAAGTAATTCTTCATTACTTAATGTACCTACTCCATTTATAATTAATCTTTCACATGGCCTATCATTTAATGGTATATCTTTAATTCTTACTCCCATTTATTACCACCTCCTCATATTTTATTAATACTTGATTTATTACTGAGGAAAGTGCAGTTTTATCTTGTGTTTCTTTTATAACTTCATCATACGTTTTTAATTGCTCTATAAAATCTTTATTTGATATTTGATATTTTTTTATTATGGTTTCATAACCTAATGTCTTATAATAATCAGATATTTTTTTAGCATTATCTTCTATAGCTGTTATTCCTATAAAAACATAGTATTTATCATCTTCTACATTGTATATATAGTTTCCTAATGATATAGTATTTTCTTCTAAACTCTCTTTATTAGAAAATACACCATATTGTATAAAATATAGTTCTTCTGTACTTGATGATACTCCTATACCTTTATAGTCATCATATTGTTTTATAAAAAAATTAGCAAGAAAAAAACCAACTATTATAGCCATTAAAATTGTTACAAAATATTTTTTCATAATATCACCAATTTTATTGTATCTTAATAATTAGTTTTAATTTGTCGAATTTTATTCTTCTTTATTATTTCCTACAAGTACTTCACGTGGTTTAGAGCCATTTTGTGGTCCTACTATACCACGTTCTTCTAACAAGTCAATACAACGTGCTGCTCTATTGTATCCAAGTCTAAATCTTCTTTGTAATAATGAAGCACTTGCTTTTCCTTGAGACACTACAAAGTCTACTATCTCATTATAAAGTGGCTCTTCATAGTCATCTTTATTTTCTAACATTGTTGTAGCACCTTTTTCTTCATCATCCATTAATATAGTCTCATCATATTGTGCTTTTTGTTGATTACAAACAAAGTCTACTATGTTTTTAGTTTCTTCTTCAGATATGAATGTTCCTTGTATACGAAGTGGAACATTAGTACCTTGTGGTAAGAATAACATATCACCTTTTCCAAGTAATTTTTCAGCACCCACCATATCAAGGATAGTTCTTGAATCTATACCACTTGATACTGCAAATGAAATACGTGATGGAATATTTGCTTTAACTACACCTGTAATTACATCTGTTGATGGACGTTGAGTAGCTACTATTAAATGTATTCCAGCAGCACGTGCCATTTGTGTTATACGCATAATAGAATCTTCTACTTCTTTAGCAGCTACTAACATAAGGTCTGCTAACTCATCTATTATTACAACTATATATGGCATGTGTTTAATCTTTTGATCATTTGGAAGAGATTCATTTTGCTTGTCTATATAAGCATTATAACTTTCTATATTTTTTGTTTTACTCTCTTCAAATACGTCATATCTTCTTTCCATTTCAGATACTATTCTTTTTAAAGCAACATTTGCTTTTTTTGGATCTGTTACAACGGGCGCTAAAAGATGTGGTACTCCATTATATATAGAAAGTTCTACTTTTTTAGGGTCAACAAGAACAAGTTTAACTTCATCTGGTTTTGTTCTCATTAATATAGAAGCAATTATACTATTTATACAAACTGATTTACCACTACCTGTAGAACCTGCTACTAAAAGGTGTGGTGTTTTATTAATTTCCATCCATTGTGGATTACCCATTATATCTCTTCCTAAAACTGCTAATAATTTAGAAGATGCTTTTGATGATGGAACACTAGTTAATACTTCTCTTACACTTACCATAGATATATTTTTATTTGGAAGCTCTATACCTATTGTTTTTTTACCTGGTATTGGTGCTTGTATACGTACATCTTTAGCAGCTAAAGCAAGTGCTATTTCCCTATTTAAACCAAGTATTTTACTTAACTTAGTACCTGCTTTTATTTCAAATTCATATTGAGTTACAGCAGGACCTATATGAGTATCAACAACTTTAGCTTCTATACCAAAATCCTTTAATACTTGAATTAATATAGGAATATTGTTCTTTATAGCAGCATCATTTTCTTTATTATCATTTTTTACTGGTTTATTTAAAAGAGAAATTGGTGGATAAACGTATTTTCTTATTAAATTTTGAGTTGGTTGCTCTATTGGTTCATAAGCACTAACCTCTTTCACTTCTTCAGTTACTGGTTCTTCTTCTTTTTCTTCAACTATTTCTTTTTTCTTATCTTTTTTAGGTACATGTACTTTATTAGCAACCTTCTTAACTTCATCTTGAGTCTTCTTAAATAACTCATATAAAGATAATCCTGTATATATAATTACACCACATACTATTAAAGCAATTGAAACAAATATAGTACCATTAAGGGTAAGAAGAGATACAAAAGCACTTACAAATATAGCACCTATAATACCTCCTCCAGTATCAGTACCACCTATATTTGTTTTTATATAAGACATTACATTATTAACTGTTGATTCTAATACTGATATACCATTTTCTGTTATATCAAAATTATTTGGATCTATACCTTTTGCTTTTACATAAGGTAAGTGTAAAAGAGTTAATACTCCTATTAATATTACAAATATACCTACAGTTTTACCACTTAATATTTTAGGAAATTTACGAGTTATTATTGTATAAAAACCGCATATACCAAGTACTACTAAAAATAAAGCCCACAAAGTTCCAAATAAGAAGCATGAAAATCCTTTAATAAACTCTGCTACTATACCAAATGGGCATAAACCTATGATTGCTACTAATACAAGTAATATACCCTTTAATTCTATAATATAACCTTTAGGTTCTACATTTTCATCTTTTCTTTTTTTATTCTTTGCCATATCTAGATAACCTCCACTAGCATCTATTTATATTATAACATTAATCATAAAATAGTTAAAGAAAAATTTTCTTTTTTTCGCTCTCTTCAATTATATTATTATATATTTTTTTGTAATTTCCTTTTTTTCATGAAAAATTATATTAAACTTTACGACTAATTTACAAAAATGTTGTATAGTTAAATAAAAAAGGATACATCCAACATATCCTTAATTAATTAAAGTTAAACTTTTTTTTAATTTTTTTCTTTATGATATCAATTAACATAAAAATTACAACAGGAATTAAAACACCAAGAACAACGTATAACAAATGCAGTTTACCAAATGCATAAGGAAAAACTCCATATACTTTTGGATTAACAATTCCATTTGCTTTAGCATATACAAAATCAATTATTTTAAATACTAGAAAGTGCAATCCCATAATTTCATAAGAATAAGTTCCTATCTTATCAAAAAAGATATTTATATATTTTATTTTAGATATTAATCCACTCAAATATAAACAAAAGTATATACCTGCAAAAGAAACAGGATAAAATAAATATAAATTAGTTATCTTATTAAAAGACAAATCAATTGAAAGATTAGTTTTAAAATAAACATATAACATAAATATAAAAGAAACAATAAACATAAATATATTTAATTTATTCTTAGTATTTTCTGCATGATTCTTAAAATAGTATCCAAAAGTAAAAAAGGGAACAACTAAAAAGCATATTTGAAGACGATATGATAAATCAACTTGTCTAGTAATAAAATAAAAACCAGTTAAGCCACAAAATACAGTAGCAAGTATTATAAAACAATTTTTAACATTTTTATTTTCTTTAAAAATTTTGAAAATTTTATTACTAAAATATATAATGACTCCAAATAATGTTGAAGATAAAATAAATGTTGGAACAAACCATAGTGCTCCTCCCAAAGTTTCTTTACGTATAAAAACAAATGAATTCACACATGAAACAGCAATTTCCTTAACACCATAATGATTTGTATTTATTATTAAACCATTTTCTAATAAAATATTATGTATAAGAGTAAAAAATATAATAAATTGTACATACTTCAACCAATTATTTTTTATCTTTGAACTAAAATTAAGATAAGGGTCATTACCATATTTTATCTCATTATATAAAGCACCACCAACAAAGAAAAAAAGAGGTAAATGATAAAAATAAACAAATCTAACAAGCTTAGCCCAACTATGTCCAATAACTATAGAAATTATACCTAATGCTTTTACAATATTCCAATATATTTTTCTTTTATTACTATTCACTATAACACAACCTAACTAATATTTATTCTACACTAAAAATAACAAAAAAGCAAAGTAAACAAATTACAAAACCATTTTTGCTTTTTTGTAATACATAAAAAAATAAAGAAAATTGAAATTTCTTTATTTATTTAAATCTTCTTCTATTCTAATTAATTGATTGTATTTGCACATTCTATCGGTTCTTGACATTGAGCCTGTTTTTATTTGTCCTAAATTAAGTCCAACTGCAAGATCAGCTATTGTTGTATCTTCTGTTTCTCCACTTCTATGTGAAATTATTGTATTATAACCATTTTTCTTAGCTAAATCTATTGTTTCTAAAGTTTCTGTAATTGTTCCTATTTGATTAACTTTTAAAAGTATTGCATTTCCAGCACCCATATCTATACCTTTTTGTAAATACTCTTTATTAGTAACAAATAAATCATCACCTACTAATTGTATTCTTTTACCTAATCTATCTGTTATTAATTTAAATCCTTCAAAATCATTTTCATCTACTGGATCTTCTATTGATATTATAGGATATTTATTTATTAATTCTTCATAAAAATCAATTAGTTCTTCACAAGTTAAACTTCTATTTTCTCCTTTAAGTTCGTATTTACCATCTTTATATAGTTCTGATGCAGCAACATCGATTGCTAACATAACATCCATACCAGGTACATACCCTGCTTCTTTTATTGCTTCTATTATAAGTTCAAATCCTTCTTGATTGCTATTAAGATCTGGAGCAAATCCACCTTCATCTCCTACTCCTGTTGAAAGGCCTCTTTTAGTTAATACTTTTTTTAATGTATGAAATACTTCTGAACCAACTCTAATTCTTTCTTTTATTGTATCTCTTTGTGGTATAATCATAAACTCTTGAAAGTCAAGATTGTTAGTAGCATGACAACCACCATTTATTATATTCATCATAGGTTTAGGTAATATAGTACCATTTCCTACATATTTATATAAAGGCATATTTGCTTCTTTTGCTGAAGCAGCTAAAACAGCCATAGATACACCAAGTATGGCATTAGCACCCAATTTTGATTTTGTCTTAGTACCATCTAATTTTATCATAGCTAAATCTATTTCTTTTTGATTAGTTGATTCCATACCAACAACTAAATCCTTTAATTCATGATTTACATGACCTACTGCATTTAATACGCCTTTACCTAAAAATCTAGTACCACCGTCACGCATTTCTAATGCTTCTCTTTCTCCCGTTGAAGCACCACTTGGAACTTGTGCTCTACCTAATATTCCATTTTCTAATATAACATCTACTTCTACTGTAGGATTACCTCTTGAATCTAATATTTCTCTTCCTATTACATCTTTAATTTTTCCCATACTATCTTACCTTTCCTTTCATATTTATATATTCTATATATTGCTTACTATCAAAGTTATATGAACTAGTTATTTTATATCCTAAATCAAGTGGTGTAAATACATCTAATGTTGAATATTCTTTTTTTAGATCATTTACAAGTAATCTTATAATATGCATATCAAATATAACATTATCATTATCGTAAAATACATATCCTTCTAATGTTCTATTTTCTTCTTTATAATGTAACATTCCATCTATTTTTACTATGTTATTTTCTCTTCTCATAGTTAGTTGAACAAGTTCTCCTTCTCTTGTTTTACCAAGTTCACTATCTCTTATATCTTTACAATTAACTATAAGTTCTAATATTAAATCTCTTTCTTCATAAGACATATTAATACTAGGAAAATTTTGTTCTTTTAATATTTCATTTTTCATTATTTTAACTCCATTACAGTTTTCTTAAATAAATCCCCTCTATCTTCAAAACACTTAAATTGATCCCAAGAAGCGCATGCTGGACTTAGTAATATTACATCATTTTCATTAGAAATATTATAAGCAAGTTTAACTGCTTCTTCTACATTATCTACAATAGTACAATCTATATTTAATGAATCAGCAAAATCTTTTATTCTATATTTTGTTTCTCCAAAACATATTATATGTGTCGTATTTTTTAAACTATTCTTTAAATCATCAAAAGAATGTCCTCTATCAAGTCCTCCTAATAATAAAATTGTAGGATTAGTAAATGCTTGAAGCGCTATTTGTGTTGACTTAACATTTGTTGCTTTAGAATCGTTATAAAACTCTCTTCCATTTAACTTTCTTACAAACTCAATTCGATGCTCTACACCTATAAAAGAATTTAATACATCCTTTATAACTTCATTAGATATTCCTAGTTCTTTTGTAGCTATTATAGCGCACATTATATTTTCATAATTATGTAATCCTTTAATTCTTATATCACTTAAATCTATTATTTTTTCAGAATTATAATATATAGCTTTATCTTTTATACAAGCATCAGCATCTTCTACACTTGAAAAATAGATTTTTTTAGTTTTTAAATTTAATGTTTTATTATATTCATCTTTATTTGACTTATTAATAACTGTTATGTCAGATTCATTTTGATTCATACATATTCTTAATTTATTATCTATATAATTATCAAAATTACCAAAGAAATCAATATGTACTGGAACCAAATTAGTTATTATACTAATATTAGGTTTAAAATACTTGATGTCGTGCAATTGTTGTGCAGATAATTCAAGTACTAATATATCTTTTTCTTTTACTTTTGGTACAATATTTGATAAAGGTACTCCTATATTACCTCCTAAATGTACTTTAAGTCCCATATGTTTTATAAATTCATATATAAGTGTTGTTGTAGTTGTTTTACCATTTGATCCTGTAACACCTATTATAAATACATCTTTAGGTAAAAAGTTATATGCAACCTCAATTTCATTAACTACATCTATTTTTAATTTTTCTGCTTTTAAAATTAATGGATGATCATATCTTATACCTGGATTTTTTACAACTACATCAAAACTTTCATCTAATAAATCTATAGGATCATCTGTTTTTATAAACTTTACACCTAAGTTTTCAAGTTCTAATATATGATTAAGATCTTGATCAGCTTTATCTGTTATTAATATTTGATTATTATATTTACTTAAAAGTTTAGCTACCTCATAACCACTTCTTGCAGCACCCAAAATAAATATTTTTTTATTATTATACATATATACCTCCCTTATATTATATGTCACAATCAATTCCCTTAGATTTGTAAAATTGCTTTAAGCCTGATAATGTTAACTTATTATTTTTTACATAGTACTTGTCTAAAAATTCATCATTTATCATACTCTTTATATTTAATTCTTCTACATTTATAAAAACTTTTACATTTACTTCATTTTCAGTTTCCGTTACCTCATATTGGTATCCACCATATAAATCATTTAAGTTTTTATATTCTAAATTTTTAGATTCATATATATAATTCTTAATATCTTCAGTATTCATTTTATATTGTTCTTTTTTTTCTATAGTTTTAACATAATCTGAATTATAAGTTATTTTGTATTCGGCACTTATTTTATAATCAGATAGTTTATTTTCTATTGTTGAAGTACAAGTAATACTCTTATTCTTATTACAACCAGTAATAAATAAGAAAGATACTAAAATTAATATGATTATTTTTTTATTCACATTATCACCAATAATATTATATCATGTATTTTAATCTTAAATAAAGAAAAGCACAAAAATATGTGCTTATTATGTAAATTAACGTTACTATTCCCAGCTAAATTAACAAAAAATATAAATTTTAAAATTTAATTTCAAAATTAGTGTTTCTTTATAAAACAAGGAAAAAAGTAACAAATGTTTAAATCTCTAGTAAAACATCAAACTGAAAGTAAGTCTTTAAACAATTTTATTCAAGGTCTAGTCCTTGAATAATTTATATGAAATACTTAAATTCATGATTTTACTATTATTTTAGAAAAAAATGGAAGACTTTTTATTATTTTTCTCCCATTTTCTCTTACAATTTAAAATTACTTAGTCAATCTGTCATTTAACTTTCTACTTAAGCCTTTATTGTATCAATTTCTCATTATACCTCTTATAAATCTTTTAACATAAATCCGCCACTTATTACAACCTACAGCACACTACAGGACTAATTTGAAATATCACACTCCTAAAAAAAATCATAGTTTGTAGATTATAACTGTATTTGGAATATCTACTAACAATTGTAATCATCTATGATATAGTTTTTACTATTTTTTTAAAATATTATTAAGATAAATCAGATTTTGAGATTGTTATTACTGGTCGGACACCAGTAGAGCCCGTAACGTTGACGGTGTGGTAGTAGCTCAAGTAGCCGTTATAGTTAACACTCAACACGTAGTAAGAGTAAGCAGCATGAGGTGTTATTGTCCAATAGCTTTTTACTCCTGACACTGGATGGGTTGTTCCATCTAAATAATCATATAACCATGTTGATAAACCTGAAATAGATGAATTATTAAATGTTTGACCAGAAGCAGTTGCTATTTGTTCAGCACTTGGTAATGTTATTTGAGATGATGATAAATTTGTCCAAGTTGATGTATATTCTTTTAATGCTTTATTTGCTGTTATTGGGCCTTTATTATTATTTCCATAAGATCCATAATCAGCTTCTGTTCCTCCTGCAGCTATGTAATCTTCAAGTGACACCCATGCAACTGTTGATTTATTTGTTGAAGATGATGTTACTATCTTACCATCACTTCCAACATTCGCATTCATAATTAAACTTACATTATCCCCAGAAGTCTCGAGCACAAAGAATGTTTTAGCTTCTCCATCTCCCACTTGACATGTATATTCATCTCCATAATTAAAACTTCCAGTTGGTACATTTCCTGTTGTCGCTGTTGTTACTGATTTGCATATTGTTGGTTCTTCTGGTATTGTTGGCATTCCACTTAAACTTGTTGAGCCATATGTTAAATATATTTTACCAAAGTTTATTGTAAATGGGCCATCTGCTACTGCTGCTCCACTTGTGTATTCGATTGTTACTTTTACTACTTCACTATTATTCTTTTTTAATACATGATTTGTTATATTTAATGTTGTATCTGTATATGATGTACTTAATACTGTTGTTGTTACTTTTATTCCATTACAAGCACTTGCTACTAAAGAAGCATCAGTTCCACTTCCAGCTACACATTCTTTAAATACTGATTTACCATTAATATTATCAAATACCACGCTACTTAGGTAAGCATCGTAACTTCCTTCGTTTCTTGCATAAAATGTATATTCTACTTTTTCTCCCGGAGCAGTAAATGAGGCACTTAAATCCTTAATAGTAGGATTACCACTATTATCTATGGTTGGTGTACCTGCAGTTGCATTTCCCGTTTTACTTACACTTACATTAGTTGTTGAAAGTGATGTACTACTACTTGAAAACACTACTTTGAAGTTTCCTGAATCTGGTGTGATTGTCGCATTACTTTTTACTGTTAGAGTACTAGAGAAAGCTGCAAAGGCTACACTTAAGCCCAATACACTTACTATAGTCATTATTAATATTAATGTTGTATTTCTTTTATTATATCCCATATTTAAATCCTACTTTCTATTTATAGTTTACCACATATTACTATTTTTTTACATTCATTAATAGTATAGTTGTGGTATTACTACTCTTCATTATATTATTATTGTATCGCAAAAAAAAAAAAAAAAACAAGGTAATATTTTTGAAAATTACCCGTTTTTTACATTACTGGATTACTATTCACAGCTAAATTAACAAAAAATATAAATTGAAACATATATAGCAAATCATACTAAAATTAATATTGCTCTTCTTTTTTGAAAAAATAGCATAACTTTAAAATTAGTGTTCCCTTATAAAATAAGGGAACAGTTAAATTTTATCAAAATCGGATGTGAGTAAGTAGTAACAAGTTAACTAAATCTAATTGGATATGTATCTTGCGTTATTGCATAAAATTCATAACCGTTATTCTTTCCATATTCTATTATTGATTTAATAGCGTCCGCAGTATATGGCTTTATATCGTGCATTAAAACAACATTAATTCTACTTTTAGATAATCCATTTATAACGTTATTGTAAACGCAATCACTATTAAAGCATCCACCAGCATCATTTGATGATACATTCCAATCAAAGTATGTAAATCCTTTTTCTATTACTTGAGATCTTAATGTTTCCATTATATTATAACTATAGTTATTACTAACTGTATTATTACTACCACCTGGAAATCTTATTATATTTGGTCTTATACCTATTAAGTTATATACTCTATTTTGAACTGCATATAAATCTTCAAAATAGTTATCAGAAGAACTATATACATAAGAATATATATGTGTATTAGTATGGAGCGCTACAGTATGACCTTCATTATATTCTTGCTTTATAAGTTCCCCATCACCATTTCCAGTAACAAAGAATGTAGCTTTAACTCCTTCTTCCTTTAAAACTGATAGTATTTTATTTGTTGGTCCTGTTGCTGGTCCATCGTCAAATGTAAGATATATAACTCCAACTCCAGGTTCTTTATATACAATTATATTTCTTGTAACTACAACCTCATTACCTGAAGTATCTACTGCTTTATAATTAATTTCATATTTACCAAGTGTGGTTGTATCTAAGTTTGATTCTTCTTTAACACTTAAATTAGTATCACAATTATCGCTAACAATATATCCTTGTTCTGTATATCTCATACCTACTTTTAAATAAATAGTTGAGCTACCATTTAACTCTATATTTGGTTTTTCTATATCTATCTTATTTATTTTTCTTTTAGTACTTGTTTCATTACCTGACTTATCTACTACACTATATATATAATAATTATCTTTTTCTTCAATTTTTACTTCTTTAGTTAAATCACCATCATACTCATCATAAGCTTCATATCCTTCTTCTTGATAATTAGATAATGGACATATATTAACTTCACTATTACCTTTTAAATTTATAATAGGTGGTACTTTATCAACAACTTCTACTATTCTTGTCTTTTTAAAGTTTATAAATAAAAATTTAGCTGTATATGATACTTTATAAATTCCTATTTTTTTAGTATTAACTTTATTATCAACCTTTACTTTTGAATTAAAAAATTTAACATAAGCGCTCTCATCTATATATTCTGTATTATAATCTATTTTTATTTTACTTTTACCATTTAATTTAAATGAATAATTAAAAAATAAAATAAAAAGTATTATTAAAATCATTATGCCAAAAACAATTATAAAAATTATGTTAGTTATTTCATTACTAAAAAATTTCTTTATCTTTTCCATAATCACACTTCTTACTACTTTTATTATTAACGATTAATATCTTTTCAATCACTATTCTAACACATTTTATTTAAAATATTTATTTTTAATTAATAATTTTAATTCATTTTACACTTATTATGTATATAAAAATTATAAATAATAATTTATGTAAGTTAATAAAAAATCCACCTAACTCATTCTTGAGTTAGGTAGAATAAATTTAATTACTCTTAACTATAATATTAAGCATTTATTTTATCTTTTTTAACGAATTTTTCATAAACTTTGATATTTTTTCATAAGTTTCTATATTTGTTAGTAAAGGATTATGAGAATTTGATTCAATTTCAATAATACTAGTTGAATGATTAAAATCAGAGTTAATCCAATTTTGACTTACAAACACATCACCTTTTGAATATACAATTAATGAATCAGCATCATTAATTGATACTAAATCTTTTCTAGATTTTAATACTTTTTTTAATGATTTATAATATAAAATAATATTGTGTAAATTTGGTTTAGTGTTAGTAGGAATATTATAATTAATTCCATTATATCGTCCTGATATTTCTTCTTTTTCTTTTGATGTTGTGCTGACAAATTCTGGGGAAATATACACTGTTTTATTAATATGAGTATTTGTCGTTTCATTAATTAAATATCCAAAATTACATCCCATAGAATGACAAATTAAATTTACTTCCTCATTATTTGGATTATTATTTTCTATAAATTTTTCAATATATGGAACAATTGTCTTAATAGAATAATTTGTATAATCATCAATAACTGGAATAACATCTATTCCATGTTCTTTAAAATTATCAATAATGTTTTTTTGTTCTTCCTTTGTAGTTGACATTCCTTTAATATAAAAATTAACCATAAATCCACCTTTTCTTGTTATATTATAGCATATTATATGTTTTTTTTAAAATAAAGAAGTTTTTAATTACGTGAAATTCCACAGAATTAAAATTTTCATTGTTTATTTATTCCCACAAACCATAATAATCAAATGAATTTCTATTAGACATCCAATTTCTAATTGCACCTGATAGATCTTCTGGATTTTGATATTTTGCTAAATCGGTAAGTGATATATAATCAACATCTCCAATTCTCATTATTCCTATTTTATTATCTATAACATTTATTTCAGTTTTTATTAAATCTTTTGCCATATTTTTGCTCCTTTCTAAATAGTCAGACACTTCTGTCTAATTTTCTTATCTAATATAATTTTACCATAAAATTATCGTTCTAAATCATCATCTTTACTATAATCGCTACTAAATTCATTTTGTATAACTTCTAAATCATTATCATCAATTATTTTTCTCATGTAATTCATCAACAAACTCTAATTCTTTTTTTACAATATTAAACATTTAAACCTGCCCTTTCTTCAATTAATAACAAAAAATACCAACTTCTTTTAGAAATTGATATTTTCTATATTAAATCCAAGACTACAAAAGGTCTGGACGGATTTCCAAATGGTGGAGCCGAGGAGATTCGCACTCCTGTCCGAATACATTAACAAAGCATCGTCTACAAGTTTATTTGATTATTAAATTTTCTTTAAAATAAGTTAATCAACAAACAATTTTAAAGTAAGTCTATTAAATTCTTTATTGCTTATAGACATCACAATAATATATCCTACTAAGTCGAACCCTATATAAATCCCATAGGAAAAGATTTATTAGAGTGCCTTCTAATTAATTAAGCGAAAGCTAATTGATTTCTGTTTCCAGTTATTATTTTTTTGGAATTTAACGTATTACCTTACGACTTGCAAATACTAATCAAACATACCCGTCGAAACTAGACGGCCCCAATAAAAAAATTATAGCACACTTACCTTTAATAGTCAATTCTAATGACTTTAGTAAGTACGTCTATATAAGTAAAAGATTTAGTATAAGTTAATCCATTATTATCACATTCTACTAAAAATACATAATCATATAATTCTTTTATTTTCGCTTCATATTCTTCATACTTATTTCTACCTAAATTATATTTAATAGATACTATATCACCTATATGGTCTAGTAGTTCTCTTTTTACTTTTGATATTGTCATCTTGGATACCCCATATACATAGTACCTTTAGTAATAATACCACCTATACCCTCTTTACCATATTTTGTACTTTCTAATATATTTTTTAAATCTATATCTTTATTTATATCAGATAAACTCATACGACTTGCAATAATTGCTGGATCTAAAGCATGTATATTAATTCTCTTTGGACTAGACGCAAAATTAGCTCCTGCTTTTATTAATTCTTCATAATCTGATTGACAAGCACCCGCTATGATTATTAGTTTATCATGACTTTTTTCATATTTTCTTGCCTCTTTAACTGCAAGAGCAAAGTTAAGGCTATTTTTATAATTATCTATATTCTCTATACTACCCTTTTTTTTATAATAAGCATCATGCCCTGTTAATACAAGTATTGATGGATTATATTCTTCTAAATATTCTTTTATATTATTTTGCATACTTTTTTCATCTTCACATATACCCATAGCCATTAAATTAATCTTATTATAATAATTTAAGCACCTATCTAAATATTCTTTATCAGCATCTATATGAAGAATTTTACCTGGTAAATAAAAATAATCATCACGATCTAATTTATTAGTAGTTTCTTTTATACGCTCTATAATAGGTGTATCATCTTGTTCTTTAAAATCAACTTTTACTAAATCAGTAATATCACTATCTGCTATTAGTCTTACATTAACTCCTTTTAAGTAGCACACCTCTTCATTTATACTTATTACTTTAAATATCATATCGTTATTATGAGAATTTCTAGTTACATAATCTCCAATATTTATATCCATATTATCACCAATTAATTATATGTATAATATAATACTTTAGAACAAAAATAATAAAGGTGATTAGTATGATATATCTTGCTATAATAGTTTCAAAAATACTTGAAAACATGCTTTCTACATTAAGACTTATTGTGGTTGCTAATGGTAAGAAAAAATTAGGAGCTATATTAAATGGTGTAATTGCACTTATTTGGATTCTTGTTACTGGTATTGTTATAATTGATATAAATAAGGATTTATTAAAAATTATTTTCTTTTGTGCTGGATCTATTATAGGTTCTTATTTAGGAAGTGTCGTTGAAGAAAGAATTGCTCTTGGTACTAATACTCTTATGTGTATAACTGATACTAAATATGAGCAAAGTATAAAGAAATGTTTAAAGGATTATCAAATTAATACAATAAGTGAAAAAGACTCTAATTATTCTATCATATTAATATTAATAAAAAGAAAAGAAATAAAAAGCATTAGCAAGCTATTAAAAAGCATAGATAACTCTTGTATTATTATCAGTCAAAAAGCTAAAAATATTAGTAATTTAGTCTAATAAACTATAAATTATTATAAAATATTAATATTATATATTAGGTGATAATCATGAATAGAAATTGGTGGTGTGGTAGAGGTATTTGGTGGATACTCTTAATATCTTTTGGACTATTATTATTTTATCAATTAATACTTACTATATTTATATTTACTAGATTTAATTTTTTCTTAATATTTTTCTTTATATTCGCACTCATATTTTGCTTCTTTAGAATATTATGGTAAAAAATCAATTTTTAACAATTGATTTTTTATATTGTTCTATTAATTTTTCACTTTTATAAAGTCTATCTACTTCATGACTTATTTTTATACACATATTAAATTCATTATCATTAAACTCTATTTTTTTAGGCATTATTATTAATATTAAAAATAATTCTAATTCATAGTTTTTAAGTGGATATACACGCTCATATTCTTTTATTAATTCATAAAAATCAAAATCTAAATAATGATTATTATATAAGTTATATAAATCAAATATTGGTATATCTATTTTTGATTTATCCCAACTGATTAAATAATCTTTTGAATTTCTAATATAATGAGATAAATCAAGATTATTATGTACTACTACTACTCTCATTTTATTTAGTCCATCTATATCATTTAACCAATTTTGTACTAATGTCTTTCCTATTTCTATAGATTTAAATATAAAACTTATATTGCGTGCTAAAAGGTATTCGCTTGGTGACATAAATACTTTTTCATCTATTATACTTATTAAATCATAATAATACTCATATAAGTATTCATAATTATTTGATAAGTCTTCATATATTTTTTTATATTCATCCTCACTCACTTCTTTATAATGTGTTGTTTTACTATGCAGAAGTGATATTAAATCCATTAGATCTGTTATTTTTTGTTCTTTTGGTATATCTACGTCTTCTATATATCTAGTTACTATAAAGTCATCACTTTCTATTATTTCTGGATAATAGTTAAAATTTCTTGTTTTTAAATAATCATAAATATAGTCTTTATTTTTATTTTTTTTTATAACTACTTTACCTATGTTGGTGTTTGCTACAAAGGTATTACCTATTTTTCTATAACTAAGTGCTCTTATATTTTTTTTCTTTAATAAATCATTAATTTCCTTCATAGTTAGTTGGTATTATTATTTTATCACCTATTTTTAAATCACTTAAGTCGTTATATTCTTTTAATGTATCTTCTGTTATATTATATTTTTCTAAAATTGATTCTAATGTATCACTATCACGTAATATATATACATTATATGTAACATATACTTCACTATCTTTTGAAAATTGATTGAACAATGAATTTATTTTTTCTTCTACTTCTCTTGGTTCTTCTTTTTCATTAATCATATCTTTTATCTCTTCTTTCTTTTTCTCATATTCTTCTTTTTCACTTTCATCTATACATCTTTTTTTATCTGTTTTAGCTTCTTCTTTTACTTCTTCTTTTTCATTTTCAGTTATTTCTTCTTCTATTATTTCTCTATTAGGTGTTTCATCTATTAAAGTAAAATCTTCTATTATTGGTTTTTCTTCTAGTTTATCTATTAATACATCTATTGATATACTAAGTACATTATTATTTACTATTTCATAATAAAAATCATCTATATCTATTATTGCTTTTTTAGTATCGTATTTTTCATCTATTATTATTTCAAATGGTAATTCTAAATTAAATGTCTCTACGGTAGTACTAGAATCACTTACTTTATATTCTCCATTTACAATAAAGTTTCCTTGTACTTTATCATTTTCTAATGAAAGTGTGTGCTCTAAAGATATACTTGTTATCTCACTTATATTTGTTTTAAAAATCACTTCTTTTTTAAATGGTATTATATTTTTCATAAAACATCTCCTATCAATAAAACTTATGATTAATTTGGTTGTTTATTACTAAAAAAGAATGACTTAAATCATTCTTTATCTATAAACCAAATTCCACTAATATCGCAACTACTACTTGATGGTGAAGGAAATGGCATATCAAGTTTTATTAATGATGGTATTTTAAATGCTGAACCAAATGCTACACAAGTACCAGGTTGTAATAATTTTATTTTTTTCATAACGTCACTAGTTACATTAGGTACCATTTGTTCTATATATGATATATCTGTTGGATGTAGCATTTTAAATATTAAAAAGTTACTACATTGAGAGAGTGCTGTTGTTGATAATTCTGATGGGCGTTGTGAAATAAGTCCTAACATTACAGCATACTTTCTACCCTCTTTTGTTATTCTATCAAATATATTATAGCCTATTACATCTATATCAGAATCATTTTGTACATATCTATGTGCTTCTTCTAAGACTATATGTATTGGAATACTTGCTCTTCTTTTTAAACTCTTAGTGTAATCAAAAAATATTCTAGAATATATTTTTACAAGCGATTTAGCAAACCTATCATCTACATAATTTATATTAAAATTAATAATTTGTGCTTTTCTACCTTCTTTTGTTGTTAATATTTCTTTTATAAATTCATCTCTTGTTTCATATTCCATATTATCAAAATATTTAGAATAGTCACTGTTTGCTAAACTTCTTAATCTTACTTTAAGTACATTATAATCATCAAATATTTTATTACTATTAAATACACCTTCTGATATTAAAGCAAACTCAAATGCCCCATATAAATCTTTTAATGTGTATTTAAAACTTCCATCAGGTAAATTTAATTCTAAATCTTCTACTAGAAATTGACTTATAAATGTAGTTAATAATTCCATTTCTCTTATTTTACCTGTATTATCTATAAGAAGGCATTGTTTTAATGGTCTTGTATATCCTGGTTGATATATTGGTGTTTCAAGATTTAAATCTTTAGTATTATAATGGCTAAGAACTGAAAATATTTGATCTCTTATTTGTGCTGGAGCTTTTCCACTTGATAAAATATCTAATAAAGCGCGTGCTATAATATCGTTTTTACTTTTAATTACTTTGCTTTCTTCTTGAGCAAATATATTAACTAATTTCATTGCTTTTTCTATTATAGGAAGTTGATTCCTAGAAGTTGCTTCAAGTAGGAGCGCTATATCATCTACAGTAAGTAACCAAAGTGGTATTTTAACAATTTCTGTTGATATATCATTTGTGTTTGTAGTATAAGATTTGAAATTTATTTCTTCTATATTATTATGTAAATCTTTAAATGCATTATGATATTCTCCATATGCATCAAATATTAAAATACTTGCTTTATATGCTATAGAATTTTCTTTTTGAAATAAATTTTGAAATATACGTGCTACACTGCAAGATTTACCACTACCAGTTGATCCGAATATAGCAAAATGATTACTAAAGAATTCATTTATATTAACTCCTATTTTTACTCCATCATATATTGGACTTTGTCCAATATATAAATCTTTTCTTTCATCATAATTATTAATACCAATTATATTGTTAATTTTTTCTTTAGAAATGAGTTTTGATGTAGCAGAAAAACTTGGTTTCTTATTTATACCAAAAGTAAAAATATCATTATTATATTCACCTAATAAATTAACATAGGCAATAGAATCCTTTATATCTGAAATTTCTCCTATTATTTTTCTTTCTTTATCTTCTAATAGTACATATAAATTTATAATATTCTGCATTTCTTCTAAATTAATATTTAATTTTAATAATACTTCATTATTTTCTATACCTATTATCTTACCTAGCATAAATATCTCCTACCTATCTATTTATACTTATATTATACCTTAAAATTATATAAAAAAAAAGCATTAGTTTAATGCTTCTTTTAATTTAGATCCAGCTTTACCTTTAACTGCAACTCTTGCAGGAATTTTAACTGTTTCACCAGTTCTTGGATTACGTCCTTCTTTAGCAGCTTTCTTTTCAGCTGAGAAAGTAAAGAATCCTGTTAAAGTTACTTTTCCTTCTTTTTTTAATCCTTCAGTAACTCCACCCATGAATGCATCAAGAGCACGAGTTGCATCTGCTTTTGTTAATCCAGCTTCTTCAGCTATATAATTTACTAAATCTGTTTTAGTCATAATACGACTTCCTCCCTATCTAATTAAATAAGCTACCTTGCTTACAATCTAATATTACCATATTAAACTATTGATTGCAACAATTTTTGCGTTTTTTTTAACTTTTTCTTATGTTTTTCACAGTTAATATATAAAAAAGACTATTAGTTTTTACTTAAATAGTCTTCTATTTTTTTCATTTGTTGAGTTTTTAAATTTGTTTCATTTAATTCTTCAAATAATCTTTTTTGAGTCTTATCTAATTTGCTTGGAACTACAACATTTATAACTACATACATATCACCTTTTACTGATGAATGTAAGTCTTCTACACCTTTACCTTTTAGTCTATGACGATCTCCACTATTAGCGCCCCCAGGTATAGTAAGCATAACTGAACCATAAAGGGTTGGAATTTCTTTTTTACAACCAAGTGCAGCTTCTGCAACAGTTATTGGAAGTTCTAAGTATATATCATTTTCTTCTCTTTCAAATAATGGATGAGATTTAACATTGAACTCTAAATACAAATCTCCATTGCTTCCACCATTTACTCCACTATCACCTTTACCAGATAATCTTAATCTAACGCCAGTATCTACTCCTGCTGGAACTTTAACTTCTAAATCTTTATTTTTTCTAATTCTACCTGTACCTTTACAACTAGAACAATTAGATTCAAAAGTTTTTCCTTTACCTTTACAATCTGGGCAAGTGGTTCTTGTCATAAATGCTCCTAATAAAGTGTGTTGTTCTCTAGTTACTGTCCCTTGACCATGGCATGTTGGACAAGTTTTTTCACCCTTTCCACCTTTACCTGAACATTCATCACAAGTATCATAAAAGTCAACATTTATTTCTTTTGTACATCCATAAACTGCTTCATCAAAAGTCAAATTTACCTTCATTAGTCTATCTTGACCTCTTGTAGCACGACTACGACTTCCTCCTGAAAATGTAGAGAAGTTAGAAAATGCCCCACCAAAGCCTTCACCGAATAAATCGCTAAATATATCACTAAAGTCAAAACCTGAGAAATCAAAACCTGATCCACCATTCATTTGATCGAATGCTGCATGACCATATTGATCATATTGTTTTCTTTTTTGTTCATCTGAAAGTACAGCATATGCCTCTTGAGCTTCTTTAAATTTTTCTGCTGCATTTTCTTCTTTTGATACGTCAGGATGATATTTCTTAGCTAACTTTCTAAAGGCACTTTTAATTTCTTTTTCATCAGCATCTTTGGATACTCCAAGCACCTCATAATAATCTCTTTTTTCCATACAACATCCTCCTATAATAATTCTTTTAACTCATTTAATTTTTCTTTAAACATATTTAAAGCATCTTCTATTGGTTTAGAAGTTGTCATATCAACACCAACGCGCTTTAATATATTAAGTGGATAATCATTTCCACCACTTTTCAAAAATTCTAAATAACTATCTCGTGTTTCATAGTCACCTGCTAAAATACGGCTTGCTATAGAAAGTGCACTTGATAATCCTGTAGCATACTTATACACATAAAATGGTGTATAAAAGTGTGGTATTCTACTCCATTCATAACGAATATTATCATCACTAACAACAGAATCTCCATAATATAACTTATTTAAATCATAATATGTTTTTGATATTTCCTCTTCTGTTAATGATATACCATCACTTTCTTTTTGATGCATCAACATTTCAAACTCTGCAAACATAGTTTGTCTATAAATAGTAGTTCTAACAGAATCCAAGAAATCTGTTAAATAGTAAATCTTTTCATCCTTTGTTTTTGCATTCTTATATAAATAATCATTAATTATTACTTCATTTACAGTTGAAGCAATTTCTGCTAAAAATATAGGATATGAAGAATCTACATAGTTTTGACTTTTTGAATAATATGAATGCATAGAATGTCCTAATTCATGTCCCATTGTACTAACAGAATCTACTGTGTCATTATAATTTAATAATAAATATGGATAAGAATCATAACATCCCCAAGAATAGGCACCACTCTTTTTACCTTCATTAGGATAAATATCTATCCATTTTTCATCGAATGCTTTCTTTAAATCATTTAAATATTTTTCTCCTAAAGGTTTAAGTGCTTCAAAAAGTATCTTTTTACCTTCTTCAAATGGAATTTTATCATTTTTATTATCTACTAAATCAACATATATATCATACATATGCATCTCATCTAGTTTAAGTGCTTTTTTCCTTAAATCCATATATTCATACATAAGATTCATATTTTTATGAATAGTATCTATTAAATTTTTATAAACTTTTAAATCTATATTATCAGGAAATAAACTTCTTTCTAATGTACTATTATATTTTTTTACTTTTGTTATAAAAGAAGATTCTTTTATTTCACCAACATAAGTTGCAGCAAGTGTATTTTTAAGATTTTTATAGTAATTATACATAGCATCAAAAGCATCTTTTCTTACTCTTCTATCTTTACTTTTCATATAAATTGAATAATTACTTGATGTAAGTTTAACATTATTATTATTTTCATCTTTTATATAACCTAAATCAATATCAGCATTATTTATATTAGTAAAAACCTCACTACAATTACCAAAAGCATTGAGTGCTTTTACATATATATCTTCTTCTATTTGACTTAGTGAATGACTCTTAAATCTATAAATACTTTCTAAATAAAATCTATATTCTTCTAATGCTTTATTTTGTTTAACGTAATCTAATACTTTATTATAATCAAACTCTAACATTTCAGGTTCAATAAATGAATAATTTTCACTTATATCTTCATTTAATTTTTCTATTCTCATTTTTAATGCTTTAGTTTTATTATCTTTAGTATCTACATCAAAACTCATTTTAGAATATACATATAATTTTTCTAATATTCTATCTTGCTCTTCTGTTAATTTCAAAAAGTTATATAAAGTATCAGCACTATCCATAATATGTGTTTTATATTCTAAAATTTTTGGAGTTAGTGATTTTACTTTATTAATATCTTCTTCTATTTTAGTTTCATCTTCATACATTTTTGATAAATTCCATTTATATTCATTAGGTACTTCATTACGATTCTTATATTCCATATTTTTCTCCTTTTAATTTAAGAAGTTCTAGTTACCTAGAACTTCATTTTATTTTTCTTCATAATCTGCATCTACTACATCGTCTTTTTTATCTTTGCTGTCTTCTTTTTCACTCTTAGGTTCTTCACTTGCTTGTTCACTTTGAGCTTTTTTAGCAGCCTCTTCATAAACTTTTGTAGCAAGAGCCATTGCTGATTCATTTAATTTTTCTGTCTTAGATTTAATATCTTCAACATCATCTTTCTCTAAAGCTTCTTTTAATTCTTTAATTTCTTTTTCTGCTTTTTCTTTATCTTTAGAATCAACTTTATCTCCTAAATCTTTTATTGCTTTTTCAGTAGCAAATATCATTTGTTCTGCTTCATTTCTTGCATCAGCTTCGTTTTTCTTCTTTTCATCTGCTTCACGATTTGCTTCAGCATCTTTTACCATCTTATCAATTTCATCATCACTTAAATTAGTTGAAGATGTAATTGTAATAGATTGTTCTTTATTTGTTCCAAGGTCTTTAGCTTTAACATTAACTATACCGTTAGCATCTATATCAAAAGTAACTTCAATTTGAGGTACTCCACGAGGTGCTGGAGGAATATTTGTTAATTGGAATCTTCCTAATGTTTTATTGTCAGCAGCCATTTGTCTTTCACCTTGTAATATGTGAATATCTACTGCTGGTTGATTATCTGCTGCAGTTGAGAATACTTGTGATTTACTTGTAGGAATTGTTGTATTTCTTGGAATTAATACTGTACATACCCCACCTAATGTTTCAATACCAAGTGAAAGTGGTGTAACATCAAGTAATACTATATCATTAACATCACCAGTTAATACTCCGCCTTGAATAGCAGCACCCATAGCAACTACTTCATCTGGATTAACTTCTTTAGATGGTTCTTTACCTAATTCTTTTTTAACTAATTCTTGTACACAAGGTATACGTGTAGATCCACCTACTAAAATTACCTTATCAATATCTTTTGCAGTTAATTTAGCATCTTTTAAAGCTTTTCTTACTGGTTCTAATGTTGAATCTACTAAATCACTTATTAAAGATTCAAATTTAGCACGTGTTAATGTAGTTTCATAGTTTAAATCAGCTGTAATAAATGGAAGTGAAATCTCTGCTGAAGTAACATTTGATAATGTCTTTTTAGCTTTTTCTGCTTCCTCTTTAATTCTTTGTAAAGCCATTTTATTATCACTTAAATCTACATCATGTTCTTTTTTAATATCATCAACTATATAATCAATAATTCTTTGATCAAAATCATCTCCACCAAGTTTATTATTACCACTTGTTGATTTAACTTCAAATACACCATCACCAAGTTCTAGGATAGATACATCAAATGTTCCACCACCAAGGTCATAAACTAGAATTGTTTGAGATTCATCTTGTTTATCAAGACCATAAGCAAGTGCTGCTGCAGTTGGTTCGTTTATAATTCTTTCTACATTAAGTCCTGCAATCTTACCAGCATTCTTAGTTGCTTGTCTTTGTGCATCATTAAAATATGCTGGAACAGTAATAACTGCACTTGTAACTTTTTCTCCTAAATAAGATTCAGCTGTTTTCTTTAAATCACCAAGAATCATAGCACTTATCTCTTCTGGAGAATATTCTTTTCCATTTGCTTTTACTTTTTTATTTGTACCCATTAATCTCTTAATTGAAGAAATTGTATCTGGGTTAGTAACAGATTGATGTTTAGCGGTTTTACCTACTAAAATATCACCTTTCTTAAAAGCTACTACTGAAGGAGTAGTTCTATCGCCATCAGCATTAACTATAACTTTAGCCTCTCCACCTTCATATACGCTTACACAACTATTAGTTGTACCTAAATCTATACCTATTGTTTTACTCATATTTATCACCTTTCCTTATTCACTAACTTTAACCATTGCTGGTCTAACAACTTTATCTTTGTAGATATAGCCTTTTTGCATAACTTCAAGAACCATACCAGGCTCTATTCCATCACGTTTTTCTACCATAATAGCATTATGATAAACTGGATCAAATGGTTTATTTGCACCATCTATTGGTTTAACATCAAAATTCTCCATCACATTTTGCATATTACAGTATATCATTTTAAATCCTTCCAAAAATTTAGAAACTTCATCTTCTAGATTATCATCATCTAATTTTATTGCTCTTTCAAAGTTATCTAAAATTGGAAGTATTTGTTTAATTAAATCTTCATTGCAGAATTTTAACATACGTGCAACTTCTTCATCTTTTCTTTTACGATAATTAATTAAATCAGCTTTAGAAACCAAAATATCTTGTTCTAGTTTTTTATTAGCACTCTTTAATTCTTCTATTTCTTTTTTATACTTGTTCTTTTCAAACTTTTCTTTTTTCTTTTCTTTTTTATCATGACATGAGCATTTTTCATGTTCATCTAAACAAGAACAATCTTCATCACAAGCACGTTTTCCTTCTTCACAGTTGCAATCATTATCACAAGTACATTTTTTATGTTCACAATTGCACTCTTCACTACAACATTTTTTATTTTCTTCCATAATTACCTCTTTTCTATTTTGAATCAATGCTTCTTTTTATATAATCAAGGAGTGTAATTACTCTATCATATTCCATTCTTTTAGGACCTATCAAAGCAATTGTTCCTTCTTCACCATTTATCATATATTTTGTTTTAATAACTGTTACATCATCATCAAAATTATTTTCACTACCTATATAAATATTAATACCATTATCTTTTTCTTCAATACTCTTTACTATATCTTTATCATCAAACTTGGAAATAATATCGCGAATTTTGTCAGCATCATTAAATTCTGGTTGCATAAGTATATTTTTTCTACCACTTACATTAACTGATTCATTTGCAAACTCACTAAATGCATTATAAAATGCATTATATAAAACTTCGTGTTGTTTAACATATTTTCCAATTATAGGTTTTACTTGATATTCAAGAACTTCACTTACATCATCTATATTAGTTCCTATTATAATCTTATTTATCAAATCAACAGTTTGTTTTATTTCAACAGGATCTACATCACCTGCTATATATATGTTTTTATGTTCTACAAAACCCTTATCAGTAACTATGATTGCTACTAAATTATTTGAATCAATTGGTACAACTTCTATCTTTTGTACCACATTCTCACTAGAATGTTTTCCAAGAACTATTGCAGTATAATGTGTGAGTTCTGAAATAATTTCCATACTTTTTAATATAACATCATTTATTACTAAAGATTTATTATCTACTATAGTTTGAAGTTTTAACATATCTTCACCAGTTAATTCTTTTGGTTTCATTATATTATCAACATAATATCTATAACCAGATTCACTTGGAACTCTTCCTGAAGATATATGAGTTTTTTCTAGTAAACCCAACTCCTCTAATCTATTCATTTCGGATCTTATTGTAGCACTTGAACACTTCATTGTATTACATAAAGCTTTGCTACCTATTGGTCTTGCTTTTTTAATATAATCTTCTACAATAAGTTTTAAAAGTTCCTCTTGACGTTTACTAATCAACTTTACCACCTCATTTAATATTATATAAGTTTCTGATAATTATATAACACTTTTTAGCACTCATTCTTCCTAAATGCTAAAATAAGTATACATCAAAAAATTAGCACTGTCAACAGTTTTGTGCTAATTTCATAATTTTTTCACATTTTATTATTTACACTTATAATTATAACCTTCATATTTTTCTTTTAATGATGCTTTTGTAGAAGTTGAATCTATGTTATATTCTAGTTTTGATACTATAGTATTTTTATCAAGTACTAGATTATATTCTTCAATATATTCTTTTATATCATCAAAATACTTTGAAGCCTCATCTTCATTAGTAAACGTCATCTTGTCTATTGTCATGTATTTTTTATCTTTAAAATTAAACTCTACTTTATTTAAAATTTTTATATCTTCGTAATCTTCTTTATAAGTACAAATCATTTTATTAGAACAACCACAAATAAAAATAATGCATAAAATTAAAAGTTTTTTCATTGTTTTCACCAATTAAATATATGCATAAAAAAAATAGAATATTTCTATTCTATCTAAAAATCATAAATAATAAGAATAAAACAAAAATTAAAGTCATTATTATACCGTTAATAATATCAAAACGTGTACTTTTATATTTTACTCCTACTGCCATTGATAATAATACTCCACCTACAAGGCCACCTATATGCGCTAAATTATTTATATTTGGTAACATGAATCCTATTAATAAGTTTAAAACTATTAAAGGAATAATTTGGCTTTTAATTACTCCACTAAGGTAAACTCTATAGTGATATCCAAAGTACAAAAGAGCTCCTAAAAGTCCAAATATTGCTCCACTAGCACCTATTCCTATATGATTATCTTGTAAAAAACCAATAGTAAGTAAATTACCAATAATACCACTGCCTATAAATATTATAGTATATTTTACTTTACCAAAGAAACTTTCTAGTTGAGGTCCTATAATATATAATGAATACATATTACATACCAAATGTATTAATCCAGCATGTAAAAATACTGAAGTTACTAATCTATAAAACTCTATATAATTACCATTCATATTTTTTAAATTAACAAGAGCACCAAATTTATATAATACGTTACTATCTAAATTAATAAAATTTCCTGATTCTAAAGAGGCAAATATGTATAGAATAAAACATATTCCCATAAATATATATGTCATATATGGAGTTTTCTTAGAAAATACATCTTCGGCTTTTTTAGTTTCTTCTACATTTTTTTTATTTATATCTTCTGTTAATTTAATAAATAGTTCTATACCCTCTTCATTTGTTTTTTCCACTTCTATTATGTTAGGAAACTTATTTAATATAAATGAATACTTTTCTATATCATCTAACTCTTTTATATCAGCACATTTTATATTATCAAAATCTTTATCTTTAAGATTTACATTATCACCTAAATTAACAAATATACTTAATGTATCCATTTTAAATGAAAACATTTTTTTCCTAATATGTTTTAATATTTGCTTTGTTCTAAATATATCAAATTGTAATTGTTCATCATTATGTATATAATTTGAAACTATTCTTATTATTTTATAATCAGCTTCATTGTTTTCTAACCATATTTCATCTTTAGCGCCGTGCAACACAACAGGATTATATCCTTGTTCAGTTATAAAATAATGAAGTAATTTCATTACTATTTCATCATTTTTATTCAAAGTAATATTCAACATTACCACCTCGTAATAATATTTTAATACATTTATCATAAGATGTAAAGAGGTGTAATATATGAAAAAAGTGTTAAAGTTTATAATGATTTTACTTCCATGGTTTATTTCTTCTATTATTTTTAAAAGTGATACTATTTTTTATAAATGGTTAAATAAACCATCATTTGCTCCAAATCCTGTTGTGTTTGCTGTTGTTTGGCCTATACTATATATTTTAATATCTATAAGTATTTTTTTAATTTATAAAAATAATAACTATAAAAATACTTCAGATTACAATAAAACTCTTCTAATTAATTATTTTTCTAATCAATTATTCTCATTTTTATTTTTTACACTTAAAAGTCCTTTTTTAGCACTCATAGATACTATTATAGTTTTAATTAGTTCATTATTTTTATATTATGAATCTAAAGAATTAAATAAAACTTCAGCTAATTTATTAATCCCATATATAATTTGGAATATATTTGCTAGTATATTAATAATGACTGTATTTTTATTAAATGTTTAAAAAGCACCTTTTTTAAAAGATGCTTTTGTTTAATGAATTATATGTTCTATTAATACACTTATAACTAGTATTACTACTCCTATACTTACACCAAGTATAGGTATTTTTTTATTCTTCATGTGATATATTTGATGTAATAGTTCAAAAACACTTATATATATCAACATACCAAGTGTTAATCCAAGTAATACTCCTTCTACTAATTTATTTACTCCGCCTAATAAAAACATTATAAATCCACCTATAAATGTAGATATAGATACTACTAGGCTTATATTTAAAACTTTATTTTTTTTATAATTAGAATTTGATAAAGTAGATGATATTACTATACCCATTGGAATATTATGTAGTCCAACACCAAGACATAGTAGTAATCCAGATGTTAAGGAAGATGACGATACTAAATATAGACTCATTCCTTCTATTAAATTATGCATTATAACTGCCATACTAGATATTAATCCTATATGATATAAATGTTTATTATGACAAACTGATTCTTTATGATTATGTGTATGGTGTGCTTCATGTTCATGGTATGGTATAAACATATCTAATATTTTTAATATTAATATACCTATAGCTATTAATACTATTATAGCTAGTATTGCTCTAACAACACCTATCTCACTATTTAATACTTCTATAGTTTCAGGTAATATCTCAAGTAATATTAAAGATATTATTACACCAAATGCTACAGAAATACTAAAATCTGTAAAAGATTTATTATTTTTATAATTCATTCCAAGAATACTTCCAAGTAGTATAAAAAGTCCTACTAAAAGTGTTAATAAAAGTGCTACAAAATTCATGTTTCCTCCTACTTAGTTATTTTATCTTTATATTTAAATAACTTTTTCTCACAAATGTTTGAAAGGAAATCAAACAATCCAATATCAAGAACAAATATAAGTAATATATAAATAATTAATATTGGTTTTAAAATAACCATCTCAAAAATTTGAGGTATACCTATAATACAACTTAAAAATAAAATAATCAACATTATAAACATACAAATTCTTAATTTATTAAATTTATAACATATTCTATAAAGTAATATAAAACCAGTGGTTGCTACTAATATTACTGATATTGTAGATATTTCATCTACTTTAATATTAAATATATTTGATATAATCATTACACTTATAATATTTATAAATATTGTAAGACCTCCTGGTAATGATTTTTTTAATACATTAAAGAAGAAATTACCTTTTACTATATCATTATTAGGTTCGAGTGCTAATATAAATGCTGGTATTCCTATTGTTATTGTACTTACTAAACTAAGCTGTATTGGTTGAAATGGATAATTCATAGATACAAATAAGAAGAATATTGCTAGTAATGTTGAATATGTAGTTTTTGTTAAAAATAATGATGAAGATCTTTCTACATTATTTATTGTTCTTCTTCCTTCTTGTAATATTTTAGGTATAGCATCAAAATTAGAATCTAATAATACTATTTCTGATACATTACGTGCTGCATCACTACCTTGTGCCATAGCTATACTACAATCTGATTCTTTGAGTGCTAAAACATCATTTACTCCATCTCCTATTGTAGCAACCACATGTCCATTTTGTTGAAGTGACTTTATTAATTGTTTCTTTTGTTTTGGACTTACACGTGCAAATATATTATAATTTTCAACTATTTTATTATTCATATTAGTTTTATTTTGTGACATATCTATACATTTAATATCTTTAAAATTAAGTCTATTTGCTATCATAGATATTATTCTTTCATTATCACCACTTATTATTTTAATATCTACACCTTGTTCTCTTAAATAATTTAGAGTACTTAAAGCTTTATATCTTATTTTATCTTTTAAAAGTATTAAGGCAATATTATCTTTTGAAGATTTTAATAAGACTATTCTATAATCTTGATACTTTTCTATTAATTTTTTCATATCATCACTTTTATCTAAGATATCAGGTGCTCCTAAGATATATTTTCCTTCATTAAAAGTTACACTTGAATATTTCTTTTCTGATGAAAAATGTTCTTTATCTAATACTTTTAAGTCAACTTTCTTATTAAATTTGCGTGCTATAGCATCTATTGTTGCACTATCTCCTACAAGTTCACGAGACATACCACATAATATTTTTTTATAATCATAATTATCATTAAGTGGTATTACATCTTCTACTTCCATAATTCCTTCTGTTAATGTACCTGTTTTATCTAAGCAAATAACATCTACACGTGCAAGAGTTTCTATACAGTATAATTGTTGTACTAATACATTTTTTTTAGCTAACCTAATAGTACTTACAGCAAGCACTGTGCTAGTTAATAAAATTAATCCTTCAGGTATCATACCTATAATAGCTGCTACAGTATTAAGAATAGCATCTTCTAAATTATTACCAATCAAATTATATTGTCTTATAAAAAGTGCTATACCTAAAGGAATTATTATTATAGATATTATTTTTATAATTTTCTTTAATGTCTCCATAATTTGAGAATTAACTTTTTTTATATATTTTGCTTCTTGTGTTATAGATGAAGCATAACTATCTTTACCAACTTTCTCTACTTTTGATATACATTTACCACTAACGACAAAGCTTCCCGAATATAAAACATCTCCAACTTTTTTTGTTATAGAATTCTCTTCTCCACTTATTAAAGCTTCATTTACTAAAACACTACCATCTTTTATAATAGAATCGGCAATTATTTGATTACCTCTTTTATATCTTATAATATCATCAAGTACTACATCTTCTATAGATATTATTTTTTCTTTAGAATCTCTAATTACATGAGCCTTAGTACTAGATATTATTGATAATTTATCAACTATTCTTTTAGATCTTAACTCTTGTATTATACTTATTAATGTATTACAAAATACAACACCTAAAAATAATAAATTTTTATATGATCTTACAAATAGAACTAAGAGTGCTAAAGAAAAATTTAGAATATTAAAAAGTGTAAAAACATTATAGAATATTATTTGACCTACTGTTCTTGTTTTTACATCACTTTTCTTATTAGTAAGGTTATTTTTTATCATATAATTTACTTGTTCTTGATTTAAACCTTCATTTATTTTTGGATTATATCTTATCATAATATACCTCTTATTTTATTTATCTCATATTTATATTATAGCACGTATATGTTTATCTAATCAATTAGTAAAAGAAAAAGTCTTAAAAAAGACTTTATTTTATATCTGATTTAGAAATTGTTAAACTAAACTAACAACAATATTGTTAGAGTTATTAGCATTAGGTGAAATACATTTATAGTATTATACCAATAATTTTTGTTATATAAATCACCAAAAATAATTGGTTATCTCAAGCAAATTTTATTTGTTCAATGTGACTTCTCTCTTTCAAGAAAATCTAGTTACTAATATTTTTTTGTTTACAACAAAACATTCCACCCGAATATTTCGTTACTTGTTATTCTCATTATATTTATCTTTACATTTTTATTATTTCTCTATTGTTTTAAATCCTATATCGTTTATTAGATTATTTCTTCTATTGTTATTTATTCTTAGTTTTTATTCTTTCTTTTATAACTCCCATTTTATCAAAGATTTTGATATTGTTATTACTGGACGGACACCAACACCCTCCGCACTGTTGACGGCGGTGCTGAATAATAAGTCGTAGCAGTAAACAATCCACGCGTTTCTAGAATCTTGAGCAGTAGTTGTCCAATAACCATATAATCCTGACACTGGATGAGTTTTATCTATCAAATAATCAAATAGCCATGTCGCTGTATTTGTATAAGAATTGCCAATCTGATCATATGTTGGAAAACTTACTGTTACTCCATCTTTATTAAATATACTCTTTATATGACCTATATAATCTTTACCATCAGGTGCATTACTTCCTGTTGCACTTATATTTTTACAAGTTGTGTTGTCTTTTCCGCCATCTGTACACCATGCTAATGTTTGTGGCACATATGAATCTGTATAGTTCTCTTTCATTATCAAACTTACTGTATATGTATTGTTTTCTAATACAAAGAATGTATTACTGTAACTATCTCCTACTTCACATGTATATTCATCTCCATAATTAAAACTTCCACTTGGTATATTACCTGTTGTTGCTGTAGTTACTCCTGTACATATTAAAGGCTTATCAGAACCTTCTTTTATTGTTCCATTTTCATATGTTAAATTTTTAGAATCTATTTTAAAATCTCTAGTTGCAACCACACTTCCATTTGATAATAATATTTTACTACCAGCAGCTGGTTTATCTCCATTTATTTCTATATTAAGTGATGTTCCATCACATATTAAACTATCATCACTTTGTACTGTACATTCACTTGGGTTAAAGTTAGAACTTGGATGTGTCATGTTATAACGTGCTATCTCATTTTTTACTTGATTTAAATATAATTCTGCGCTTCTTTCTACTGATGATCCTTTACTACTTTTAATTATGTTTAATACTACTGGGGTAGCTATTAAAGCTATTATGGCTAGTATTACGATGACTGCTAATAACTCAATTAATGTAAAACCTTTATTTTTCATATTACTCCTCTACTTTCTATTTATATTTTACCACATATTATTATTTTTTACATATATTATTAGTAAATTTTTCATCAAAACTACTTTTTATTATATTATTACCATATCGCAAAAAAACAAGTAATATTTTCATAAAATACAAAAAAATTGAGAGTTTGACTCAATTCTTTTCTTGTGGTTCTAATAAACTTAGTGATACTTTTTTCTTATCTTCTTTTATTTCTTCTACATAACAATCTACTATATCACCAACACTTAAAACTTCACTAGGGTGTTTTATATATTTATTAGTAATTTTAGATATATGTACAAGTCCATCTTCATGAAGTCCTATATCTATGAATGCTCCAAAATCTACAACGTTTCTTACAGTTCCCTGAAGACGCATACCTACTTTTAAATCTTTTAGTTCTAATACATCACTTTTAAGTATTGGTTGAGGCATTTCATCTCTTGGATCTCTTAGTGGACTTTTTAATGATTTAACTATATCTTCAAGTGTATATATGTCTGTTTTTAATTTTTCTTTATACTCTTCTAAATTTATATTGTTTAACTTTTCTATTAATTTTGCACTACCAACATCATTTAATGTACAATCTAATTCATTTAATAATTTTATAGTTATATCATAAGTTTCTGGATGTATACTAGTTGAATCTAATATATTATCACCATTTTGTATTCTTAAGAAACCTATTGCTTGTTCATAAGTTTTATCACTTAGTATTTTTTCTATTTCTTTTCTTGAATTTATTTTTCCTTTAGAATTTCTATATTCTATTATTTTATCTATATTTTTTTTAGTTATTCCTGATACATATTTTAGTAATGAAGGGGATGCTGTATTTATATTTACTCCAACACTATTTACTGCTTTACTAACTACAAAGTCTAAATTATCTGATAATTTTTTTTGTGATACATCATGTTGATATAATCCTACTCCTATTCCTTCTGGAGGTATTTTTACAAGTTCTGATAATGGATCTTGTAATCTTCTTCCTATACTTACAGCACTTCTTTTTTCTACTGCTAAATTAGGAAATTCTTCTATAGCTATTTTAGATGCACTATATATTGAAGCACCTGCTTCTGATACTATTACATATTTACAATTTAAGTTATATTTTTTTATTAAATTTGATATAAATTTTTCTGATTCACGAGATGCTGTACCATTACCTATAGCTACTATATCTACATTATATTTATCTATTAAAGTTTTAACTATTATTTCTGATTGCTCTATTAATTTATCTTGATTATTACTTTTTATAAATGGTTTTACTACTGTACTATCTAAATATTTACCTGTTTTATCTATTACTGCTATTTTACAACCATTTATATATCCTGGATCGAATGCTAAAACTATTTTTTCTTTCATAGGAGGCGTTAAAAGTAAGCTTTCTAAGTTTTTACCAAAATTATTTATTGCTGCTTCTTCACCTATAGATGTCAATTCACTTCTTATTTCTCTTTCTATTGATGGTTCTATTAATCTTTTATATGAATCTATTATAGCATCTTCTACTATACTACTTACAAATGAACTCTTATTTTTTATTATGTTATTTTTTAAGTATTCTATAGTTCTATCTTTATCATTTTCTATTGAAATTGTTAATATACCCTCTTTTTCTCCTCTATTAAGTGCGAGTATTCTATGAGGTTTTATATATTTAACTTTTTCTTCATAGGCATAATACATATCATAAGTGTTATTTTCGTCTTTAGCACCTTTTTTTATTTTACTTTTTATAACTCCAAAATTATATGTATTATCTCTTATTGATTTTCTATATTTGGCATTATCACTTATATTTTCTGCTATTATGTATTTAGCACCCATCACTGCATCTTCTATACTAACTACTTTATCGTTTAAGTATTTTTTAGCAAGCTCTTCTATATTTCCTTTTGTTGGAAATTTCATTATTTCTTTAGCAAGTCCTTCAAGACCATTTTTAATAGCTTCTGTTGCTTTTGTTTTTTTCTTTTCTTTAAATGGTCTATATAAATCTTCTACTTCTACTAATTTAGTAGATTTCATTATTTCTTGTTTTAATTCTTCAGTAAGAAGTCCTTTTTCTTCTATTAATCTTATTACATCTTCTTTTCTTTTTAATAAATTAACTTGATAACTATAAACTTCTTCTATTGATTTTATTTTCTCTTCATCTAATGCATTAGTTGCTTCTTTTCTATATCTAGCAATAAATGGTATTGTATTACCTTCTTCAAGTAATTTTAATACTACTTCTACTTGATTAACTGTTATATTTAAATTTTCACTTATCTCTTTTATTATTTCTTTATTCATGTAAACCTCTCTTCTACTTTTATAAGTATACAAAAAAAGATTGTATAAAGTCAATCTTTTTTAATTTTGATTTAAAGTTTCTGTTCCTGTTTCATATGCTTTTATTAAATTATAAGTAATAATACCATTTGATATTTCTATTAAGTTTGAAGCATAATTATTATAATAATCTATATAATCCATATCAATAGAACTTTCTAAATCTAATTGTCTAAATTCATTTTTAGAACTATTATAATATAATTTATTTGTTAACCAATTACCACTTGGAAATACTACTACATTAGAATCTATACTAAACATATCTGACCCTAAAGCATATTTTGGTTTTACACCTAACATATTAGAAAGTGTTGGCATAACATCTATCATTCCCATGACTTCTTTTACTTCTTGATTATATTTAGTACCCACTTTATCTTTTGACCAAATTATAAATGGTACTTTTCTATTTAATTCATAAGTAAATTCGTCTATTACACCTACTGTATTTTCTTTATCTATTAATACATCTTGATAATACTCACTTTGATATAATTTATTAAATTCTGATTTTTTTAATTTGCAATCATGATCTCCATAAAATACAATTATTGTATTATCAAGTAATCCTGAAGCATCCAAATCTTCTATTAATTGTCCTACTGCTTCATCAGCATAATGTACAGATTTTAAGTAATTACCTATTCTTGTACCTTCAAGCCATGGAACAGTAATTGCTTCATTTGTTTCTTCATCTACTTCTTCTGTTATATAATCTACTGAATAATCAGAGTGTTCTTGTATATCACTAAATGGAGTATGATTTGTAAGCATTACAAGTGTACCATACCAATTACTTGATACATCGTTAATATTTCTAATTTTTTCTACTGCTTGTCTAAAGAATGATTTATCAGATAAACCAAGTCCTATAACTTCATCTATATTAAAATCTTTTTTATAGTAATAAAAGTCATTGTAACCCAAATATCTATATGCTACATCTCTATTCCAAGCACCTCCATTATTAGCATGCATACTAAATGTATAGTAATTTTTTTCTTCAAGTAATTTTAATATCGTTTCATAATCTCTATTAAAATAATTCATAAATACTGTACCACTACTAGATGGTAATAAACTTGTTAATGATGTAAACTCACTATCACTACTATTTCCTACACTTTCTTGAGAATAGAAATTAGAGAAATATATTCCTTCACTAGCTAATCTATTTAAATTAGGTGTTAACTCTTGTCCATTAAATTTAAGATTCATAGTAAATCCTTGGAAAGATTCTCCATGTATTACTAAAACATTTTTACCTTCAAATAAATTAGTATATTCATTTGTATTTTCATTAGTATCTTTAGATTCATAATACTCTCTAAATGTTTTATATGCTTCATCATATCCAAACATTTCATTTACAGTTGTTCTAACTGATGTAAATATATCGCTTACTTGATATGTATATATACCAAATTCCATTACTATAGATGGTCTATTCCATTGTCTATTTAATCTACTTATATCTACAGATGTTAACATAGATATAAAAAATCCAAGTGTAATAAGTGCGACTACTAATGTATTTAAAAATCTAACTTTTCCTTTTTCTACTTCTACTACTTTATCATAATATTTTTTCTTTCTTAATTGGATATGGACAAAAGTTAAAGCAAATATTTGAAATAAGAATATAAAATCTTTTAGTTCTAATATATTTTCAAATACTGCATCTGTATATCCTCCAAGTTCAGATGCTGTTTTTAGAAGTGAAACGGATGCGAATGAAATATAATTACTATAATATACAGTATTTATAATACAAATAGCAGATAAAACTATACTACAGACAAGTAAATATTTATATTGATGTTTTGGTTTAAAGAAATAACCGAATGCTGTTAATATTAATATAAATACTAAATCTGCTAATATTGGTTTGAGTGCAAAAATATTATTTACTGTAAAAAATCTAACAAGCCATGCATTTATTAGGGATGTTAAGACAAATGTTGCCATTAATTTATTAGTTTTAATATAATTTTTTATTTTTATTGAAGCTTTTTTTAATGTTTTTATCATTATTATTACTCCCTTCAAACTTTATAAGTATAACACGTTTTTTTGTTTTTTACAAATTATTCTTTACATATTCATATAATGTATTATTTATATCTTCTATAGATTTTGGTTTTAATCCTTCATTACACTCTATAGTTTTAAAATTATAAATATTTGCTATTTCTTTATATGAGTCTTCAGCCATAAGTAAATGATCTTTTGATTTTTCATGTTGATCTGGTTGTTCTAATCTATTTTTTTTAAGTTCTATAGATACTTCATAAGGCATGTGTAAAAAAACTTTTATATCTGCATGTGGAAGTTCTAATAAATCAAACTCTAGTTTTTCTAACCATTTATACATATTATATCTTTGTTCTTTATCTTTTATTTTTCCACCTTGGTGTGCTAAATTAGAATATATATATCTGTCTAATATAACATTAACACCACTCTTTAATTTTTCTTCTATTACGTTTATGTTATATTTTCTATCTGCTGCATAATATAATGAAGATACTTTTGGATCTACATTTACTGCACCCTCATCAAACCAACAATCGCAAATATAGCTTTTACCTAAATATGGTCCTCCTACTATTTTACCTGTTGGACTATCATAATTAGGAAAGCTAAATCTTTCACATTTAATATTTTCTTTTTGTAATTTTTCTACTAACATTTTTGTTTGTGTTTCTTTACCTGAACAATCAGTTCCTTCTATTACTATTAATTTACCTTTCATGTTACCACCTATTTTATTATAATATATTTTTCAAAATTTTTAAATACATATAAAAAAAGAGTAAACTCTATTTTTATTTTAAAGATTCATTTATTGTATTTACTGTTGTTGAAGTTATATCTGAATATAGATATTTAACTTCGTTATTTTGATCATAATATCCTATATAACTTCTAGCAAGTATTTCTCTATCATATGCTTTTTGCGGAACTGAAGATATTTTAGCAGTAAATACTATTCCATCAGAATAAGCACCCAAAATTTTTATTGCTTGTGAATCCTTTACATCTGCACCAGCAGGCGTATCTTGACTAGAAAAATACATTAAATCTTTATTTTCTGCTTTGTTTGTTACTAATGTACCAATCATATGAACCTTATAATTTGTACCATTTATATTTACTTTTACATTACTATAATCAAGTTCTAAAGTTTCAGTTATATATGTAGCACCTGTTACTTTAGCAACACTAATGAATCTTAAAGCTACACTAGTAGGTAAAGTTTCTTGATATGAAGTAATTACTGAAGTACCATTCAATATTTGATTTGCATATGCATAAGTTATTTCAGAACCATCTGTATAAATTCCATCACTTGTCATTGGAAGTATAGGATATCCAGTAAGTTCTGTTGAACCATATGTCAAATAAATACTACCAAAATTTATTGTAAATGGACCATCTGCTACACTTGAGCCACTTGTATATTCTATTGTTACTTTTACTAACTCACTAGCATTCTTGTTTAATTTATGTCCAGTTATATTTAATGTTGTATCTGTATATGCTGTACTTAATACTGTTGTTGTTACTTTTATTCCTTTACATGCTTCTTCTACCATTGATGCAGTTGTTCCACTACTTGCTACACATTCTTTAAATACTGACTTATCATTAATATTGTTAAATACTACACTACTTAAATATGCATCATAACTTCCCGCATTTCTTGCATAAAATGTATATTCTATCTTTTCGCCTGGAGCAGTAAATGATGCACTTAGATTTTTAATTGTTGGATTGCCACTATTATCTATTGTTGGTGTCTCTGCTTGAGCATTCCCAGTCTTTGTTACACTTACACCTGTTGTAGATAAGCTATCACTTTTTGATGAGAATACTACTTTAAAATTTCCTGAATCTGGTGTGATAGTCGCATTACTTTTTACTGTTAATGAACTAGAAAAAGCTGCAAAACCTATACTTAATCCTAATACACTTACTAAAGTAATTATAAGTATTAATGTTGTATTTTTTCTTTTGTATCCCATAATCTTATTTATTCTCCAATTCTACTTTTATGATTCACTTGCTTTTTTAACTGAAGTTTCTATTGCATCAGAATATATATATTTTGCTTCTTGATTTTCATCTTCATAACCTATATAACCTTTTGCACAAATTGATTTTTCGTATGCTGATATAGGTATCGATGTAACAGATGCATTAAATACAACTCCTTGATCAAAAACATAGTAAACATTTTCAGCTGGTACTCTTTTTACATTTGAATCAGGAGTTGTAGATTTATCAGTAAAATAAAGTAAATCTTTTCTAGAAGCTCCAATTGCTACCAATGTTCCTATTTCAAATACCTTATACTCTTTATTATCTATAGTGACTTTGATATTAGTATAATCTAGTGCATAATTAGAATCTTCTTTTATAGCTGCTCCTGTTACTTTAGCTAAACTAAATATTCTTAATCTATAGTAATCAGTACCATTTTGTTGATATTTCATAGCTGTTTGATTTGAAAAATTAATTGCTGTTGATGATGATACTTCATATTTTCCATTATCATTTTTACTTATTACTTTACCACCCATTGTTAATCCAGTAACAGATTTTATATCTCCGTTTACTATATAATATATTCCAGATGTTGGTCTGCTTTTATCTACATCTACTTCTATAACATCATTACTATTTATAAATGCATTTTTTAAATTACCATTATCCGTTATATAATAATAACCATCTTTAATACTTTCTTGATTGACTTGGCTTCTAGCAAGTGCTAATCTTACAGCAGATTCATATAATTCAGCACTTCTAACATTTGCTTGCTCTCTTGAACTATTTATTATATTTAATACTACTGGTGTAGCTATTAAAGCTATTATTGCAAGTATTACGATAACTGCTAATAACTCAATTAATGTAAAACCTTTATTTTTCATAAATCCTCCTTACTTTATCGTATAATATAACTATACAGCATTTTTAAAGTTTCGTCAATGTAAAATAAAATACAAATATTAAAACTTACATTTAATATTTGTATTTAGGAAACTCAATCGTTACTTTAGTACCAATACCCTCTTTTGATGTATAATTAATTTTTGAATCATGTGCTTCTACTATTTCATATATTAATGGTATTCCAAGTCCAGAACCTCTTTTTTTAGTAGTAAAAAACGGTTCTTTCATTTTATTTAATACTTCACGTGACATACCTATACCATTATCTTCTATTATTAATTTATAATTATTTTTTTCTATAATAGTAGAAATATTTATAATACCTGTTTTTTCTTTAGGTATTGATTCTATACTATTTTTTAATATATTTAATATTACTTGATTAAGTCTATTATAATCACCATTTATATATATTTCATCATCTACCATATTTAGCTTTAATTCTATATTTTTATTACTAATAATAGAATTAGTTGTTTTTAATGTATCTTCTATTAACATATTTAAATCCATTACATCTAAATCTAAATTACTTTTATTAATAGATAAGAAATCTTGAAGTAATGAAAGTAGACGTTCTATTTCACTCTTAATAATAGGAATAAATCTTTCTACTTGACTTTCATCATGTACATTAATCATATCTAAATATCCTTTACAAACTGCTATAGGATTTTTTATTTCATGAGTAATTTTAAATAACGATAATCTTATTTGTTTCTCTTTTTGTAATTCTTTTAATGTTGTATTAATACTTAAAATATTTTTACCTTTAGCATACAAAAAACAAAGTATACAAGATATAAAAATATAACTTATTAATATAGTTGTAAGTGATTTTAAATTATAATAATTGTTATTAAATATATATAACCAAATTGTAAACATAATACTACTTGTTATAACTTCTAAAATTACAAATATAACATCATTTATTTTTTTCTTAAATAAATATATTATTAGCATAACTATATACATAACAGATAACATCCATATAAAATTAAAGTTATTCATATATATAATCATTATAGTAATAGCAAGCATATTAGCTAAAATATATTTATCTGTTAAATAAGATAGTATTATTGCTGAATTAAGTACTAATATAGGTACTGTTAGTGGTGTATTAACTCCATAATTATACATCATAAAAAATGATGTTATTAACATTAATGATAAATACATATTTTTTGTTTTATCTTTTATTGTATTATCACAAGATAAATATATAAGATATATAAAGATAGGAAATACTAAAAGCACAACGTCTAAAAATATTATTTGAAATATATTCATGTCATCACCAATATTATTATATTATCTATATTTGTCGAATTTTGTCGAAATATGTAAAAAGATGACAAATGTCATCTTAAATCGTTAATATATTTTTTTATTTGTTTAGCATCTTTACCAAGTATTATTTTTAATTGATTATCTATTTCAACAATACCTTGAGCTCCCATTTTTTGTATTCCTTCTTTGTTTGCCTTTGATACATCTTTTAAATTAACTATAAATCTTGATTTATTAAACTCATAATTAATAACATTATCTTTTCCTCCTAATAACATTATTAATTTATTTGCTTCTAATTTAAAATCTTTTCTTTTTGTTCTTGTTATTGCAATAGCAATCACTAAACATACTAAAAATATTATTATATACTCTACTCTCATAATCTCACCTATTTAATTATACTATAAATTGTTAAAAAAAGAAATATATTAAATTTCATTGTATAAAATAAATATTTAGTGTAATATAATAATGGTGATACTATGAAACATACTTCAAAGTATAAAGTAGATATAGGTATTTTAATTAGTGTAGCTCTATTTTTTATTATAAGTATAATAAGTATTAGGAGTGCTCAAAATTTATTAGATAATGTAGATAATTTAATGACTAAACAAATATTGTGGTATGTTTTAGGATTTGGATTAATATTTTTTATAATGTTCATTGGTAATCATTTTTTATATAAGAATGCATGGATTTTATATATATTAGGTTGTGTTTCACTCATCCTTGTATTATTTTTTGGAGCTGATATAAATAATGCAAGATGTTGGTTTAAGATTCCTGGAATTGGTAATATACAACCAAGTGAATTTATGAAAATAATTTTAATAATAGTTCTAGGTAGAATGATTAATAGCTTTAAAGAAAAATATAATTCACCTACTTTAACTCAAGAATTTTTATTTTTGCTTAAAGTTATGATTGTAGTTTTAATACCTTCTATATTAACATTTTTAGAACCTGATACTGGTGTTGTTTTAATATATTTAATTATTACTATTACTATGTTATTTATAGCAGGTATAAGATATAGATGGTTCTTTATTTTATTTGGTTTGATAGGAACAATAATTACTATAATATTATTAACTTATTTTTTTAATGGCGATTTATTCATAAAAATATTTGGTTCTTCATTCTTCTTAAGAGTAGATAGATTACTTGATTGGTCTAGTGGTAGTGGGTATCAATTAGAAAATGGTATAACTGCTATTGGTAGTGGTGGATTATTTGGATTTGGTATAAATAAAACACCTATATATTTTCCAGAACCTCAAACTGATTTTATATTTGCTGTGTTTGCTAATAACTTTGGATATATAGGAGTTATTGGAATAATAGTATTAATTACCTTTTTTGATTTAAGACTTATTAAACTTGCTATAGAAAGCCCTACTAATATAAATAAATATATTATTGGTGGTATTATTGGTATGCTTATATATCAGCAATTACAAAATATAGGTATGACTTTAGGTCTTATGCCTATTACTGGTATTACTCTTCCATTTATTAGTTATGGTGGATCTAGTTTACTTAGTTATATGTTAATACTTGGTATAGTGTTTAATATTTCTAATGAAAATATAAGATATAGAAATTAATAAAAATGTAACAAAATTATCAATTTGTTACATTTTTTAATAATTAACATTTTATTCAGTTACTATTATATCTTTTACAATTTTTGCACTAGTTTTATCACTTTTATAACAATAATACATATTATATGTATTAACATTCATCATAAATGCTTCATTAGTATCTTTAAAAATACCCATTTCATATTTAGATTTATAAATTTCATTTTGAAGTTCACCATTATTAACAAATTCTTCACCATTCAAAGTAAGTTGATAGTAATTAATATTTTTATCGTTATTAGTTTTATGTAAATCCACAAATTCATAAGTCCCTATAACATGATTGTTCTTGGCATCATTATATTTATTCCATATAAATTCATTGTCGTTATTTAGTTGCATTGTTACCACATAATCACTACCAACTCCAGCACCATCAAATTTTTTACAATCCCATGTACCAACAGCTTGATCAACAGTAGTTGATTCAAGTATATTTGAATAAAATATAAATAACGGAATTGCTAATATTAAACTAATTATGTTTAATATTAATCCAATTTTATTTTTTTTATTTTCTTTGAGTGCTAAAATGCCAAATACAATTCCTATTACTGACAATGGTATAGTAAATATTTGAAAAATAAATACTAATATTAAGCTTACAATACCAATGACAAATGAGATGTTATTTTTCCGTTTATTATTCTTTCTATTAAAATTTTGATTATTTATATTTAAATTACTATTTTGTGAAATGTCAGAAGTATCATCAATAGCAACTTTGGTACCACACATACCACAAAAAGCTTCATTCTCTTTTAATTCATTACCACAATTTTTACAATACATATTTTCTACTCCTCACTACACATTTTATATAATAATATTATTGCATCACTATCCTATAAAAATTATACAATTAAAGTTTTTATACTTAATAATAAATTCTAAAATAGAATATTAAAAAACTTTTAGATTGTTGACAAATAAACAATTTTTCTTATTTAAAAAGAAATAACGTTATCTAACGCTATTTCTTTTCTACATCTATTTGTGTATTATGACCATTTAAATCTACTTCTTCTGTTAAATTAAATTTAACTTGTATATCAATAGATAATGTTTCATCTTTTATAAATTTATCAAACTTAGTTACTGCTTCAGTTACTTCATCATCACCATTATAATATAAGATAATACGATCAGCTATATCAAAGTCTTTAGTTTTTCTTAAGTTTTGTACTTTAGAAACTAATTCACGAGCTATACCTTCCATTATTAAATCGTTTGTTAACTCTGTATTTAATATTATAAAGTTTGTAGTATCTGTAGCTACATCAAATCCTTCTTTAGAATTTGTTCTAATATCTACCATTTGATGATTTACTTCTATTTGTTTATCATTTAATACCATGTTTATTGTTTCATTATTTTGTAATTTAGCTATATCACTAGAATCAAGTTCAAGTAATTTCTTTTGGAATTCTCCCATAAGAGGTCCGAATGTTTTACCTACTTCTTTAAAGTTTGGTTTAACAATAAAATTCATGTAATTTTCTACATCACTTATAAATTTAACTTCTTTAACATTTAGTTCTTCTTTTATTAAGTCTACTAAATCACTTATTAAGTTTTTATTTTTAGCATCTATTAATGCTTCACTTAATGGTTGTCTAACTTTTATTTTAACATCTTCTCTTATGTTTCTACCTAAACTTATTAAATCTCTTACTAAGTCCATTCTAGATTCTATTTTTTCATTTATTAGAGACTCATCAAATGTTGGATAATTTGCTAAATGTACTGATTCTTTTCCTGTTAATTTTGTATATATTTCATCAGATATAAATGGTGCGAATGGTGCGATAAGTTCACAAACTCCTACTAATACATCATAAGTTACTTTATATACTGCAAGTTTAGATGTATCATTAACTGAAGCCCAGAATCTTCTTCTATTTCTTCTTATATACCAGTTAGATAAATCTTCAGCAACAAAGTTTTGTATTTCTCTAACGCTCATAGTTAAATCATAGTTATCCATATATGTTGTTACTTTTTTTACTAATTTATTATATTTAGAAAGTAACCATTTATCTATTTCATCCATATCTTCATATTTAATATCATATTCTTTTGGATCTATATTATCTATGTTAGCATACATACTAAAGAATGTATATGTATTTTTTAATGTATTAAAGAATTTTGATTGTACTTCTTTTATTCCATCTTCATCAAATCTAAGTGGTGTCCAAACTGGTGATGTATATAGCATATACCATCTTATTGGATCTGCTCCATATTTACTTATTACTGTAAATGGTTCAACAGCATTTCCTTTACTTTTATGCATTTTATGACCAAATTTATCTGTTATAAGGTCATTTACAAGTACATTTTTATAAGGACTTTTACCCATTACAAATGTAGATATAACAAGTAATGAATAGAACCATCCTCTTGTTTGATCTATTCCTTCGCTTATAAAGTCTGCTGGAAATTGAGATTCAAATAATTCTTTATTTTCAAATGGGTAATGATATTGTGCGAAAGGCATAGAACCTGAATCAAACCAACAATCCATTACTTCTTTTACTCTTGTCATTGTATTACCACATTTACTACATTTTATATGTACATCATCTACATAAGGTCTATGAAGTTCTATAGATTCATCTATATCTTCTATTGCTTCTTCAACTAATTCTTTTCTTGAACCTATCATTTTTTTATGTCCACAAGAGCATTCCCAAAGTGGTATAGGTGTTCCCCAATATCTATTTCTTGATATTGCCCAATCATTTAAGTTTTCTAGCCAATTACCAAATCTTTTTTCGCCAACATAATCTGGATGCCAATTAACAGTTTTATTAGCTTCTATTATTTTATCTTTAAAATCTGTTACTTTTATATATAAACTTGGTTTAGAGTAATAAACTAATGGAGTTTTACATCTCCAACAATGTGGATAGTTATGTACCATTTTTTGCTTTTTAAACAATTTATCTTGACTTGATAAGTATTTAATTATTTCTATTTCTAATTCTGGATCTACTACAAGTCTTCCTTTCCAAGGACCTTCTTTGTAGCAACCATTTTCATCTACTGGATTTAGCATAGGTAAGTCATATTTTAATCCTACTTCATAGTCATCTTGACCAAATGTAGGTGCGATATGTACTATACCAGTACCATCTTCCATAGTTACATAATCAGCACATGTTACAAAGAATGCTTTTTTGTTTACTTTTAAGAAATCTAAATATTGTTCATATTCTAGGTACTCTAAATCTTTTCCTTTATATTTTTCAACTACTTCATACTCATCACCTAATACTTTATTAGCTAATTTTTCTGCTACGATAAAGTTATATCCTTTTGACAAACATTTTACATATGTTTCATTAGGATTTACACAAGCTGCAGTATTTGCCATTAAAGTCCATGGTGTTGTTGTCCAAATTAATAGATAAGTGTTTTCTTGATTCTTAACTTTAAATGGTACTGTTACTGTATTAACAGTTATTTCTTTATAACCTTGTGCTACTTCATGACTTGCAAGTCCAGTACCACATCTAGGACAATATGGAAGTATCTTTAGTCCATTATATATTAAGCCTTCATCAAAGAATTTTTTTAATATCCACCATTCTGTTTCTATATAATTATTATCGTATGTTATATAAGGATTTTTTAAATCTATAAATTGTCCCATTTTATTAGTGAAGTCTTTAAAAGCTGCTTCGTTTTTCCATACACTTTCTCTACATTTTTTATTAAATTCCTTTATACCATATTTTTCAATATCACCCTTACCATTGAATCCAAGTTCTTTTTCTACTTGTACTTCAACAGGTAATCCATGTGTATCCCATCCTACTTTTCTAAGTACTTTAAAACCTTTCATAGTTTTATATTTACAATACGTATCTTTTAATAATTTAGCAAGCATATGATGTATTCCTGGCATACCATTAGCAGTCGCTGGTCCATCATAAAATACAAAATTTTCATTATCTTTTCTATTTTCTATTGTTTTCTCTAATAAATCTTCTTTTATAAATTTTTCTGTTAAAGTACTTTCTACTTCACTAGTTTTTCTCTTATCTAATTCTTGAAATTTCATAAATATACCCTCCTATAAATAAAAAAACTATTATGGTATAGGGGTGAAATATTTCACGGTACCACCCTACTTCATAATAGTTTATGCACTTAAATATGTATAACGCCATTAACCGTTTTAATCTTATCGATTAAAAGTATCAAGAGTGATCTATATAATAATTAACTATCTATTCACACCTACCATAGACTCTCTTATAAGTATTTTATTATACCGTCTCCATCATTTACTATAATTCTACTTTTTCAATATCATCAACCATCTCTAGTTGTGCTTCTATTATTCCTCTTAGTTTACGCTTGAAAATATTTATATTACGTTTAAGGTTTTCTGCTTCCATCTCTGCTTTTTCTGCTTTAAGTAGTGATTCATTAACTATACGACTAGCATTAGTTTTAGCATCGTTTAATATTATTTCTGATTCTTTATGAGCATTTAATTTAATTTGATCAGAAGTTTTTTGAGCCATCATTATAGCTCTATTTAAAGTACCTTCCATACGCTCATAGTGTGCAAGACGCTCTTGCATACTTACAGTTTTCCCCAATGCATTTTCTAACTCTTTTATTCTTTTATCCTTTAAAGCAATCTCTTGATTTTTAGATTTATTATCTTCAATCATTCTTTCTACTTGTTTGATAATTTGATCTAAAAATTGATCTACTTCTTCAGGAGTATAGTTTTTAAACGTTCTATTATTCTCCATAAGCATTTCCCTCAAACGCTGTGCTAAATATAATAGCACACTTTCATTTATTTTTCAAGTAAAATTACCATTCTATTTCTTCTTTTTCTTCTTTTGCTTTTTCTGTTTCATCTGTTATTTTACCTTGTACATTAATATTATTAGGAGTACAAAGAAAAATACCACTGCCTATTTTTTGTATATTACCTTTAATGGCATATATAGTACCACCTAAAAAGTCCATAATACGTTTAGCTTGATCACTTGTAACTCTTTTTAAATTAACAACTACTGTATTTCTTTTCTTTAAGTGATCTGCTATTTGTTGAGCTTCTGAATAAGCACGTGGTTCTAAGAGAATCATCTTAGATCCCCCTTCTTCTGTTACTGCATCTTCAGCTTTTATATCATAGTACTCATTACCATTTCCAGTTTGAGTTTCTTCCTTATCATTAAATAAGCCTTTTATAAAACCCATGATTATTCCTCCAATTCTAACGTCTACTATAAACATTTTAGCACATTTCTTTTAAAATTGAAATACGTTTTATATATTTTTTTAAATAATGAATAATTAAAAAACAAATAAGTTATTACTTACTTGTTTTAATCTGTAAAAGTATGGGTTATAGAGCCATCAGAATTATGACTTACTGTTATTTTTCCAGTTGTTGTACTGTGGCTTGTTATTCCATTTGAACTGTGACTTATTGAAGAATTTCCAAATGAACTAGTATGTGATGTTGTATGATTAGAATTATGGCTTATTGAAGAACTTCCAAATGAACTAGTATGACTTGTTATTCCGTTTGAACTATGCCCAAATGAAGATGTCGAATTGTGTCCAAATGATGATTTATTATCGTTAAACATATTATTACCTCCTTTATTTTTATTGTTATCTTACTTATTGTAAGATTCTATATTATTTTTTAACACCTTTTGAAATACTTTAGATACTATAGGTTTTGCTATATAATCATCAAATCCTAAACTCTCATAATCTTTTTTTGTTAAATAAGTTAATGTATCACTAAGTGCTACTACAGGTATATTAAAATTTTTAATTCCCTTAATAGAATTTAATAGATTTTGTGTTTTAGTAAAATCTAAATCTTCTATAATTATTACTTTATAATTATCATTTTTTATTTTTTCTATACATTCTTCGTCCAAACAGTATTCACCTATCACATCGATTTTATCTAATGCTTCATTTATTATGGTTTTAGATTCTTCATCTTTTGTATTAACTATTAAAACTTTATCTTTTATTTTAACTGATTTTAGAATTTCTTCTGTTAAAAATTTATTTAATACTCTATTTAATTCTATATTATCTATTGGTTTACTTAAATAGTCACTAAATCCTACTTCTATATATTTGTTTGATACTCCATTCATCGCATCTGCTGTTAGAGCTATTATTGGTATATTAAAGCCTTCTATTTCTTTCAATTTCTTAAGTGTTTCTACTCCGCCCATCTTTGGCATCATTATATCCATAAATATTATATCGTATTTACTTCCACTTTTTATCTTTTCTATACACTCTTGTCCACTTTGAACTTGTTCTGTCTCTATTTTTCTTTCTTTTAAAAGTTTACATGCTATTTTTAAGTTTAAAAAGTTATCATCTACTACTAATATTCTTTTATTTGGAAATTCCACTTGCTCATTTACTTGTTCATCTACTTCTATTTTACTTTTATTTATTATCTTTTGGGTTAAGAATATTGTAAATTTAGACCCTTCTCCATATGTTGAATCTACTACTACTTTTCCACCCATCATCTCTACCAAATTTTTTGTTATTGCAAGTCCTAATCCTGTTCCTTCTATTGTTGTATTTCTATCTTCTTCTAGTCTATTGAATTTTGTAAATAGTTTATCCATCTGTTCTTTTTTTATTCCTCTTCCTGTATCTGTTACTGATATTACTAATTTACATTTTTCCTTTTCATTTACACAACTTATCTTAAAATCTATATATCCTTTATCTGTATATTTTGCTGCATTTGTAAGTAGGTTTAATATTACTTGTTGTACTTTCCCTTTATCTCCATATAATGTATTTGGTAAATCAGGAGCAAAGTCACATCTAAGTTCTATATCCTTTTCTCCTATTTTTACCTTAGTCATATTTGTTAGATTTTTTAGCATTTCTGATACATTATATTCACTTTCTACTAATTCCATTTTATTTGCTTCTATTTTACTTATATCTAGTATTCCATTTACTATCTCTAATAATGTATCTGAAGCACTTACTATATCGCTAGCATTCTCTTTTGCTTCTTCTAATGTTTCAGCTGATCCTATACATCCACTAAATCCTTTAATAGCATTTAAAGGAGTACGTATTTCATGAGACATACTACTTAAGAAATCACTTTTAGCTCTATTGGCTTTCTCTGCTGTATCTTTAGCAAGTTCTAATTGCCTCATTATTTTCACATCTGGATTCTCTATTGTAAAATACATTAAAAACGTTACAAATATCATCATTGAAGTTGAAAGTAAATATTCAGGATGATTTCCTTGTATATATGATATAGCACCCCCAAGAATAATATATAATATCATAGGCCAATACTTTTTTTCCTTAATTCTTTTTATTTTTATTAATAAAACAATGATCCACATCAAAGCATATATTCTAGTAGATGTAAAAACAAACTTAACAGCTGGTCCTGTTGAATATATAATGTTAGTCTCACTTACATATTCTATTGGTAATACTATTGATAAGAAAAAAGCAATCATTGTAAAAACTAAAATCATTGCTTTACAATATTTTAAGTATTTATTTCTTTTTTGTTCAGAATATTTTTCTCCCAATGAAATTATCAAAATATAATAAGATATAAGAGAAACAAAACTTAATACAAATAATAGATATGCTCTTGCAAAAATTTCATTAAGTAAAGGATATTCAATATAATGCATCATAAAATAATATGTTCCAAGGGATATTGTATTTCCTATTAAACAAGTTATTACTATATAATTATAAATTTTTGTTTCTAAATTTTTTGCTCTTGGTTTAGTAAAATAAACAACTGCTAATAATATTGCATAAACTAAACTCAATAATGTAAATGAATTTCCTGGATTTTGAATCATATATTTATCGCCTACCTCTACTTAAATTAGATTTTATCATACAATCAATATTTTTTCAATATTTTTAGAAAGTTCACTATAAATCCAAGTGACTTATGGCATTAAAAAAGTATATAAATAATTACATTACATACTTTTATTTTAACTTTTTCTTTAATACCTTTATATTATTCAATTTTATTTTTTCTATTTCTTCACCATGTATAAAATATTCATCAAATATAGGGTCATCAACAATTATAAATTCTATATTTTCAAAGTTTAATTCCTCTAACTTTTTAAAATCCACTTTACCATTTATTGTATATGGTATATGATCAACAATAGAATATGCAAGAGCCATTTCTCTTTCCCCTGGTAACATCTCTTTAGCTTTAAATATTATGAATTTCAATAATTCTTTATTACCGTTATCGTTTTTATTTTTAAACTCAATAAATGCTGTTGGAATCACACCTTCATCTTGATATGAGTTCTTAATTCCAACTACAGTGCAATCTTGTACCTCATCAAAAGAATTTATTGCGTCTTCTATAGGTACAGAATTAACTTGATGTCCATCTGGTCTTTTCATAAGTCTTTTAAATCTTCCTGTATGATACAAAATACCATTTTCGGTTATATATCCTTTGTCTCCCGTTTTATAATACTTTCGGTTAGTTTTAGAATCAATAAATATAGAATTTTGTGTTTCTAATTCATTTCCAATATATCCCATAAACATAGTTGGTGTATCAACATATATTTCACCTTCTTGGCCGTATGGTAACTCTTCTAAAGTTTCCCTATCAGTTATTCTTACGCTTACACCAGGATATAAAACACCGCAACTACCTGACTCATGAGTTTCATTTTTATCTGTAGTAGTTGATATCATCATTGTTTCTGTTGACCCATAACCATAAGTTATCTTATGATTACAATTATTTTTTTTCAATGTTTCATTTATTTTATCCAATTTTACAGGTGAAATCTTATCTCCACCCATTACTAATAATTCAGCAAAAGATAAATCACAATTATTTATATACTTGCTTGCAGGAAACATTTCATATATCCTTGGAACTCCAATGACTATATTAGGCTTTTTTTCAGCATAAATTCGATCAAATTTATATGCATCAATTTTAGGAATTAAATCAACTATTATTCCATGTGAGGTTGCCGCATGCATACCAACTGCAGATCCATATAATGAGAAAAATGGTATATATCCAAAATATGTCATTCCCCTTTTTAGATTTTGTGCAATATGATCTATTTGATTTGCAGTTATATTATATGCTCTGTTGGATTCCATAGCTCCTTTTGGAGTACCGGTTGTTCCACTTGTATTAACTATAATAGCAGGAATAGAAGGATCATATTCACTATCAGTAAGTAATCCGTAATTTTCTACACCTGAAATAAACTCTTTTTGTAATAATACTTTCTTATCTCTTTTCAGAAATCTTTTAAATTCATATAAACGTTCTTTTGCCAAATAAAGAGTTTTAACCTCACTTGCAGTTTTACAAAGTTTTTCATTAGATTTAACAAATTCATCACCTGGTGAAACCACAACAATATTATCAGATGGTATTTCTTTTGATTTTATAGTTTTATCCATTATATCTAAAAGAGAAATTAATAACTTTGAATGAGATATATTCATACAATCAATTATTCTTTTTAATGAACATCTTGGATCAATTAAATAAGGTGTTACCCCAATTCTATTGCAAGCATAAAAATATATCATAGTTTCAGGAATATTTGGTAAACAAATTGTTATGCAATCACCTTTATTCAATCCGTATTTTTTTAACGCTTTGGCACATTCCTCAATTTTTTTATCAAAACTAGAAAATGTATTAGTTTCTCCAAAATAAGAATATATATTACAATTTTCAAAACCTTTATTTTTTTCTTTCATAAAGTCATACATTTTCATATCTGTATTACTTAAAATCTTATCAACTATATTATCTTCATAAAATTTTTCACTTGGTCTATCAACACTAGAATATCCAGAAATAACATCTTTTTGCATATTCATCCCCCTATCAAGTTTATAATTTAATTATATTTTAGCACAAATTAATTAAATTTCAAAGTATATTATCATGTTAAAAAAATAAATCAATATAAAATGTATGAAATGCCGAATTTCTTGCACGAAATTTATTTTTCTAAAGTTTTTTTTATAATTTTGAAAGGATATACTTTTATATTAATTTTATTATCTATCATTATTCTTAATCCAAATCTATATTATTTTCATTTATCTTATTATTTTTTAGTATAATCCAATTTGTTTTCTATACATTTCTTAAACAAAAACATTAATATTTTTATTAATAATATTTGACTATATCATTGTTTTAAAATTTATCTATTTTTCATTTAAATTTATTATATAGCTTGAGCTAGAACCATCCTTTGTTTTATAACTTTTTATATCTACAATACCACCATTTTTAATTATTATTTTTTTGGAAGCTGTATTACTATCATCACAATTTATTCTAATTTTATTAAATCCTAATTTTTTTGCCTCCAACAACCCCAATTTTAAAATTAGGTTACCATAGCCATTTTTTCTTTCACTTTTTCTAATTTTATAATATATTTGACTACCTTTGTTTTCCCAAAAATCATTTAATGTTGTTCTAATACCAATTTCACCAATAGGTTTATAATCATTGTATAAAATAAATCGACTAGTTGTAGTATGAATTTCTTCATTAATAATTTTTTCCTCTTTAATTAATTCTTCACATTTCTTTTTAAATTCTTCATAATTTATTCCATTTAAATTATTAATTGAGCCGACTTCTTCTTTTGGAATATCTTGGTACATTTGGTATAAATCTTTTCCTACACTCTCTTTAAAGGAAATAAGTTTAATTTTTTTCTTTAACATGTTTTCTATTTTAAAATTAATCATTGCTTTTACCTCCAATAAATTTTTTTATAAGATACACTAAAATACCTCAGTTCTTCTTCTCTGCAGTCATCTTAACACAGTGGTAAAACACACATTTATTACATTTTCTGGTAAAATTTAATAATTATTTAAAACAATAATATTCCTATTAAAATACTACAAATTACATAAGTAAAATCTACACTAGATTCCATTGACCATCTCATATTTTTTTATTTCTATAATTTTTCTATTTCATTAGCAATCACTTGGTATTTATCAAATCTTTTTTCTACCTTGCCACTTAACTTTATTATTTGTCCTACAACTAAATCTTTATATTTTTCATAAGTCTTGGGAAATAAGACTATATCTACATTAGATAATTCATCGCTTCCTAATATAAAGCACATTTTATCTGATTTAGCTGTAGTTATTTCTTTTAATTTATCTATTATAACTACTATATTTACATTTTTATCAAAATATAGTTCTATTTCATTTAAGTTAATTATATTGTTATATTTTTGTTTTAAATCTGTTATTGGGTTATTTGTAAGGTATAAACCAAATACTTTTAATTCTTGTTCCATTAACTCATTTTTTGTATATTCAGGATGTATTTCTATCTCTGGTTTTAGTGCGAAACTAGCATCTAAGTCTTTGATAAGTTCTCCATAATTTATAATAGCATCCATATTTTCTATTAATGTTTTTTTATTATAACCAAAACTAGAGAATGCATTTGAATATATAAGCGCTTCTAATACTTTTCTATTTATACCTTTACTATAACACCTACTTATAAAATCAAATATGTCTTTATATAATCCATTTTTTCTTTCTTCTATTATTTGTTCACTAGATATTAATCCTACATTTCTTATACTAGATAATGGATATCTAATTCCAATATCTTCTACTACATATTTTTTATAACTTTTATTTATATCTGGTAGTAATATTTGTATATTATTCTTTTTTGCTTCATATATATATTGTTTTGTTTTAACTTCATCATTTACTTCCATTGATAATAAATATGTTATAAAGTTTTTAGGATAATAAGCTTTTAAGTAAGCCATTTTGTATGCGACTATTGAATATCCAATAGAATGTGATTTATTAAATCCATATGAAGCAAATTTTAACATTAAGTCATATACTTGCTCTATTAAATTTTTATCATATCCTTTTTTTATAGCTCTACTTACAAATTTTTCTTTTTCATTTAATAATATATCGAGTTTTTTCTTACTCATAGCTTTTCTTAATATATCAGCTTCACCAAGTGAATAATCTGCTAAAACATGTGCTATTTGCATTATTTGTTCTTGATATATTATGATTCCATATGTTGACTTTAAAATAGGTTCTAATGCAGGAATTATATAATCAATTTTTTCTTTATTATTTTTTCTTGCTATATATTTAGGAATATTTTGCATAGGTCCTGGTCTAAATAATGCAATTGCAGCAAATAAATCATCCATACTTGTTACTTTTAATTTTCTTAAAAAATTAATCATGCCATCTGATTCAAATTGAAATATTCCTATTGTATCTGCTTTGTTAAATAGTGATAATGCTTTTGTATCATTTAATGGAATAGTATCAAAACTTATATTTAAATTATAATCTTTATTTATGCTATCTATAATATTATGTATTGTAGTTAAATATTTAATAGCAAGAAAGTCCATTTTTAATAATCCTAACTCTTCTAAATATGTCATATCTATTCCACTTGTATAAAAATCATGACTCTTATCAAGTGGGATTACTTCATCTAAATCTACATTAGACATAACTACTCCAGCAGCATGTATAGATGTATGTCTTTTTAATCCTTCAAATGCTATAGCTATTTTGTAGCACACTCTTAAATTTTCTTTTCTATCTAATAATTCTTTTATTTTAGGATTTTTAAGATTTTCTGTTAAACTTATTTTAGAATCTAAATATTTACATAATGTATCTATTAATCCAAGTTCTATATCAAGAGTCTTACCTACATCTCTTATTGCTTGTTTAGCACCCAATGTACCAAATGTTATTATTGGTACTACTCTTTTTTCTCCATATTTGTTTATACAATAATTTATTACTTGTTCTCTTTTTTCATGTTCAAAATCTATATCTATATCAGGCATACTTATACGTTCTGGATTTAAAAATCTTTCAAATAATAAATCATATTTTATTGGATCTACATCTGTTATTTTTAAACAATATGATACTAATGATCCAACAGCACTTCCTCTTCCTGTACCAACTATTATATTATTTTCTTTAGCATATCTAACATAATCTGATACTATTAAGAAATAATCACAAAATCCCATATTGTTTATAACACTTAATTCATATTTTAATCTATCTTTATATATTGATTTTACTGTATTACCAAAATGAAATCTTAATCCTTCTATACATTTCTTTTTTAAATAAGAATAACTATCTATGTTATCTTCATTTTTATATATAGGCATTAATTTTTGTTTAAAAGGTATTTCAACATTACATATACTAGTTATAAATCTATTATTTTCTATATCTTCTTTATATAATGAGTGGTATTCTTCTTCTGTTAAAATATAATTGTTATTATCTGTGTTATCTATATTATCTATAGTAACACCTTCTCTTATAGCACTCATATATTTTATATATTCTACATCTTTTTTATTTAAATATATTGTTTCATTCATATATATTTTATTATTATCATCTATTTTTTCACATTCAATAGTATTTTTATATGATTTATAAATATATTTATAAAAGTTTTTTATATCAGAATATATTGATAAACTTTCAAAAGGGATGAGCGCTACTAAATCATTTGAATAGTTTTCTATATCTTTTATTGTTATTTCATTTGAACTCTGTATTGTACAAAGTTTAAGTAAGTTTTTATATCCATTATAGTTAATAGCATATACTACATATGTGTTATTTAAATATTTTAGTTCTAATCCTATTATAGGTTTAATATTATTATTGAGGCATTTTTTATAAAAATCCATAACACCATACATATTATCATCTGTTATAGTTAAAGATTTTATATTATTTTTAATAGCAAACTCTATTAGTTTATCTACTGTTATAATAGATTTTTGTAAACTATTATCTGATTTAATATAAAGTGGTGTATACATAAAAGATTACCTCCTATAAAAACTTTCTACTAATTATATTTTACTATAATTTTTTATCATTTTAAAGAATTATTTGAATAAATATAGGAAATGTGCTATAGTTATGGTGAGGTGTTTTGATTATGAAAGAAAGAAATATAGCTATTTGTATTATTTTATCAATGTTAACTTGTGGTATTTATGGTATTGTTTGGTTTATAGAAATGACTGATGATACTGTTAGATTAAATGAAGGTGTAGAATATAATACTTCTGGTGGTACTGCATTTTTATTAAGTTTAATTACTTGTGGTATTTATAGTTATTATTGGGCTTATCAAATGGGTAAGGCTTTAACTAAAGCTGGAGAAAGTAAAAATATTAAAATTGAAGACAATGCTGTTTTATATTTAATTCTTCAAATATTTGGATTAGGTATTGTTAATTATTGCTTAATTCAAAATGATTTAAATAAATTGATAAATGCAAAATAAAAGAAGATATATTGTTTTAATTATACTATTTTTTATAGGAATAATGCTTTTCTTAATTGATAAACCTATTCCTTGTATATTTAATAAAATAACTGGACTATATTGTCCTGGATGTGGTATTACAAGAATGTTTATATCTATATTTAAACTAGATTTTAAAAGTGCTTTTAGATATAATCCATTTGTTTTTGTATTGATTATTTTATATCTTATATTTCTATTAATAAATAGTATTTTAAAAAGAAAAATTAAAATTCCTAATATTATTTTTTATATAATAATAGTGCTTGCGATCGTATTTGGAATATTAAGAAATATACCACAATTTTACTGGCTTAGACCTTAATTTCCAAATAATTATTGACAATGCTAAAAAAATATGATAAACTTTATTGGCATAGGGAAAAAACTTTGAATGGAGGAATATTATGGCAACTAAAATGACTAGTAAGAAACCACTTTCTGGAAATAGAAGATCTCATTCTTGTAGAGCTACTAAACATGCTCAAAAAGTTAATTTACAATTAGTTACTTTAGAAGATGGTACTAAAGTAAGAATGAGTGCAAGAGAAAAAAGAACTTTGAATAAAAAAGCTGCTTAATTTATTGTTTAAGCAACTTTTTTTATTGTTTCATCAAAGAAATCATCGAACATATATGAATTATTTTCTTTTTGCTCTTTTTTTATACTTTGATTTAATGAATCTAAGACTTTTTGTCTTGTTAAATTTATATCATTACTTTTATCATCTGATTTATTATTCATTTGATTTACTATAAACATTGTTTTTAATTCATTAAGATCTATTTGTTTTCCCATTCTATAATCGTTTATTAATATATTTATCTCATTTATTATATTATCAATACTAATTAAAAAGTTTTTTATTATTTCATTTCTAGATTCATCATATTCAATTTTTAATTGATTTTTTTTATTTTGATAAAATGTTAAAGGACCATCACTTTTATTTAAATAATATATATTCATTAATTTTTTATCTATTAATTCTGTCCAATAATTTTCTTTATCAAATATTTCACTATAAAAATTATTATTAAGAGCCATATATATCCTCCTATTCTATCTATATTTTAGCACACATTTAAAAAAATAGAAAGGTTATCTTGCCCTTCCTATTGATTCTTGGTTTTCTTCTTGTAAACCTGATAATTCTAATGGTAAATGTTCTTCATATCTATCACTTACTACTTTACTTACATCAGGATGTGTATTTAATTTTTCTATACTAGTACTTACTTTTTTCATTTGTTGACTGTTTTCATATAAAGCTATTTGAGCATTTATATAATCTAAAGTTCTAATTGAATTTTGTAATTGCATAGTAAGTGAAGCAATAGCTAATCTTACACTTGCATATCCTTCTTTACTACATCTAATCATTTTCTTAAATTCTATTTGTTTTCTTAATAATTTTATTGAATTTTCGAAACGCTTTTGTAATATTTTTATTTCTGTTAGATTATTTTTTTCTTTTAAAAGTTTATAGATTTGTTTTGCTGTTATATCATTATATCTTTTTATTTCTTCTGATTCTAATGTACCTATAGCTGTTATATCTCCTGTATATGATTTATAAGTTAATTTCATTTTTCTAAATTTATCTTTTAATTTTTTAAATCCAAGATATGCAGCAGGTATAACTCCTGCAACTATTCCCAATGGACCAATTAAAGTAAAACATGCACCTGTAGCAATCAATGATCCCATAACAAATTTACGTTCTTTTTGTCCTAATCCATCAAAAATTTGATTTTTTAAACTTTTTTTCTGATAAGTAGGTGTTCCTATTATTGGTTCAGCAAATGTTGGTATTGGTGGCGTATTTACTACTGGTTGTGGTTCTTTTTGTTCCTCTTTTATTTCTTCTTGTGGTTGTACTTGTTTTTCTTCATCTTGTTCTTGTTGTTCTACAACTTCTTCCTTAGTCTTTGTTTCTTCAACTGGTTTTTCAATTAAAGTTTCAGGTTCTACTTGTGGCTCAACAATACTAGTTTCTTCTTTTTCTTCTACACCTATATCATCAGTTCCACTAACAAAAAATCTTGATTCTTCTTTTTGTTTTAACTCCTCATCATAGGCTTTTCTTGAATCAGAGTGGTATAATACATCAAATGCTTTATCTATTATCTTCCATTCATCAAAAGGTACTCTTTCTACAAACTTTAATCTATCACATGCTTTTCTTATATTTTCACTACTAGCATCATGACTTACACCCAATATTTCATAATAGTTTTTTTCTTCATTCATCATATTAAAACCTCTTCTTTACTATAATCATTATAGCACACTTTTTCTAAATTTAATATAAAAACAAAAAAAGATAATTAATATGTAATTACCTTTTTATCATAAGTATTACCTAAATATTGTTCATAATCTGATGGGATAACTATTACATCTTTATCCCCATCTGATATATATCTATTTTTTTCTAATAGTTTAAAATTCATTTCTATATCAAAATCTACTCCATTGTTATCGTATGCTCTAATTCTTTTTAAGAACTTAGGATTAAAATCTGAATCAAATGGAGAAACTTCTGCTTTCCAACCTACTCTTAAAGCTGACTTAGTTACATAGTTTTTATTGTTATATGTTGTATCAAAAATATATGGCATGTTTGCATGATCTAATTTATATGGAGATCCAAATGGGAGCGCTAAAATATTTACATATTTACCCGGTATTATTGAATCTAATAGTTCATATACTATTCCAACTTCTTTCATTGTTCTAGTAGAATCTACATTACTAAAATTTACATGAGTATTAGTATGATTACCTACATCATATCCGTTATCTACTAACCAATTAAGTATCTTTTCATTATATTCTGGTTGTGAAAATAAACCACCATTTACAAAGAAGGTTGCTGTTACATTAAAGTCAGGATACTTCTTTTTATATTCTTCTAATATTCCTACTGCTGAATTAGGATCTATTATAATATTGCCTTTACTATCTAATCCTGTTACTTTAATATTATTTGAAAGTCCATCATCAAAAGTTAAAATTAATGGACTTTTACCAAGTTCTACATCTATATTACCATCTACATAATCATTTAATCTTATCATTCTATAACCATTTTGATAATAGAATTCTAAATCGTTTCTAAAAGCTTCACTAGTTCTTTGATAACCATCTTTATCTACATTACCACCTATATAATCAGTCTCATCATTAGTCTTATTATGAATTCCATGATACATCATAATTGGAACTTCACCAAGTTCATTTACATTATTATTTTGATAATCCACAGCAGTTAACTGCTTTTTTTCTTCTTTTTTTGGTTCCTCTTTTTTTGTTTCTTTATCTACTTCATTAGTTTTATTTGAACATCCACAAACTAATAATAAAGTCAAAAATATATAAATAAATTTTTTCATTATATCACCCCTTATATTATTTACAATAAACTTAATTTTATTATTTTTCTTTATATGGTATACCTAAGTGTTCATATGCTTTTTGTGTAACCATTCTACCTCTTGTAGTTCTTTTTAAAAGTCCTGTTTGAAGCAAATATGGTTCATATACATCTTCTATAGTAGTTTGTTCTTCTCCAATTGATGAAGATATTGCTTCTATTCCTACTGGTCCACCATTAAATTTTTCTATTATTGATTTAAGTAAATTATAGTCTGTTTCATCAAGTCCTAATGAATCTACTTTAAGTTTATCAAGAGCCATCTTTGTTATATTTAAATCTATTTGTCCATTACCTTTTACAATAGCAAAATCTCTTACTCTTTTAAATAATCTATTACATATTCTAGGTGTACCTCTTGAACGTCTAGCAAGTTCAAGTGCTGCATCTTCTGTTATTGGACAGTTTAAAACTTTACTTGTCCTAATAGCAATCTTCTTTAATTCATCTTCTGTATAATAATTTAATTTATTAATTATACCAAATCTATCTCTTAGGGGACTTGTAAGATCACCTGCACGTGTTGTAGCGCCCACAAGTGTAAATGGAGGTAAATCTATCTTTATGTTTCTACTTGAAGAATCTGTACCAATTACTATATCAAGTGTAAAATCCTCCATAGCAGAATAAAGTATTTCTTCAACAAATCTAGGGATTCTATGTATTTCATCAATAAAAAGTACATCTCCTGGTTCCAGATTAGAAAGAACAGCTGCTAAATCTCCACTCTTTTCAATAGATGGACCACTAGCAGTTTTAATATTACTTCCAAGTTCATTAGCTATAATATATGCTAAAGTTGTTTTACCAAGTCCTGGTGGACCATAAAGTAAAACATGATCTAAAGGTTCTTCTCTTAATTTAGCAGCTTTAATAAATATATCTAAATTCTCTTTTACTTCACTTTGACCAACATATTCTTTTAAACTATCTGGTCTTATATTTTTCTCAAAAGTATCATCAAGAGTTTCTTCATCAGTAAATAGTCTATCCATTAATTTTCACTCCTTTAATTATATTTATTATTTTAACATTAACTTTAATGCTTCCTTAACTTGTTCTTCTATTGTTAAATTATTATTTATTGATGGAAGTATTTTATTTATATCAGTTTGTTTATATCCTAATCCTTTTAACACTTCTATAAGTTCACTATAATCTTTATTTTGATTAAATAGATTAGGTCCTTCATCAAATTTACCTTTAAGATCTAATATAATTTGTTTTGCTACTTTATCTCCTATTTTAGGAAATTTCTTTAAATATATTATATTTTCTCTATCTATAGCATCTAATATTCCATTAATAGATCCTGTAGCAAGCATAGGTAGTGCCATTTTGCACCCTAATCCTTTAACTCCTATTAATTTTAAAAATAATTTTTTTTCTTCTATATCTTTAAATCCATATAAAGTATTTTCATCTTCTCTAATTTGTTGATAAATATATATAGTATATTCTTTATCTATTTCAAAAGAATATGGATTTGGTACATATACTAAATATCCTATACCGTTATTATCTATAACTACATAGTTACTTTCTTGATTTACTATTTTTCCTTTTATATACTCATACATGTTACTCACCTATTTATAATTTTAACACAAACAAATGTTTAAATCAATATAAATAAAACAATTAATAAAATTAATTATTAATTATTAATTGTTAATTATTTATTTTAAATTGCTTATATATTTAGCTGTTCTTACCATTTGACTTGTATATGAATTTTCATTATCATACCAAGCAACTACTTGAACTAAAGATTTATTTTTTCCAAGTGAAATTGTTTTAGTTTGTGTAGCATCAAATATAGATCCATGAGTTTCACCTATTATATCACTTGATACTATAGGTTCATCTGTATAACCAAATACTTCATTTGATACACTTTTCATAATACTATTTATTTGTTCACTAGTAACATCTTTTTCTATTACTGCATCAAGTATAGTTAAAGAACCATCTGGTACTGGAACACGTTGTGCTGAACCAATTAATTTTCCATCTAATTCTGGTATAACAAGTCCTATTGCTTTTGCAGCCCCTGTCGTATTTGGAACTATATTAATAGCACCTGCACGCGCTCTTCTTAAATCACCTTTTCTATGAGGTCCATCAAGTAACATTTGATCTCCTGTATAAGCATGTACTGTAGTCATTATACCAGATACTATATGTGCATAATTATTTAAAGCATTAGCTAGAGGTGCTAAACAGTTAGTAGTACAACTTGCTGCTGATATTATTTTATCATCTTTTGTTAATATGTTTTCATTTACTCCATATACAATAGTTTTTAAATCGTTACCAGCTGGAGCACTTATTATAACCTTTTTAGCGCCTGCATTTATATGTGCCATTGATTTTTCTTTTGAACAAAAGAAACCAGTACATTCTAATACTACATCTATATCAAGCTCACCCCAAGGTAATTTACTTGGATCTGCTTCTTTATAAACCGGAATACTTTTTCCATCTACTATTATTGAGTTATCTGTATATTTTATAGTATCTGATAACTCATATCTTTTTTGTGCTGAATCATATTTAAGAAGATGTGCTAACATCTGTGGACTAGTTAAATCATTGATTGCAACTATTTCATAGTCATCTAAATTAAACATTTGTCTAAAAGCTAATCTTCCTATTCTTCCAAAACCATTAATTGCTATTCTTGTCATATTTTTTTCCTTTCTAATCTTTAAAACAACTACCACCTATAAATTCTCTTAATACAGAGTTATGTGGAACATCATCACTAGGTATTGGTAAAAAATTTCTTAAGAAATTTATTAATCTTAATGCTTCAGGATACTCTGGATCTTCTTCTGTAACATTAAATAATAAAGGTTCTACATAAGTTTTTAATACACCTATTTCATATATTAGAGCTGAATTTACAACTACATCTACATCATCTTGAAATTTAAATATATTTTCATTTTCACCAGATTTTATACTAGGCCACATTCTTAATGTATCACGAGCCGTAAATCCTCTAGTTTTACTATCTCTTATAATTCTTCTTAATTTTCTAATATCACTAGTATGAATATGATTATGATTATCTATATTCATTTGTGTTAATGGACTTATATATATTTTATATTTTTGTTCTTTATTTATAGACATTGTAAGTTCATCATTTAAAGCATGAAGCCCTTCTACAATTATTATGTCATTTTCTTTTAATTGTAATACATCTCCATTATATTCTCTTTTACCAAGTACAAAATTAAATGTAGGTAAATTTACTTTCTTACCTTCTAATAAATCTGATAAGTTCTTATTAAATAATGTAGTATCAAGTGCTTTTATTGATTCAAAATCAGGTTTACCATTTTTATCTAATTCTCTAACACTTAAATCAGTAAAATAATTATCGAGTGCTAAAGGATGTGTTCTAAATCCTTTACTTCTTAAGTAAATATCTAATTTTTTAGATGTCGTAGTTTTACCGCTAGATGAAGGTCCTGCTATTAAAACCAATTTAATATTTCTTTTACTATTATAAATTTCATCTGCTATTTTAGCTAACTGAGAATCATAATGGGCTTCTGCTAAGTTAATTAATTGAACTACATCAGCTTTTGATACAACTTTATTTAAATCTGCAGCATTTGATATACCTAATAATTGTCCCCACTTTGTATATTCTAAAAATTTGTCAAATACTTTTTCATGATGAACATAATCAAGTGTAACTTCTGGATTTATTGTATCAGGAAGAGACATTACAAAACCATTATCTCTTATATAAGTTAATTTAAATTCATTAATTTGAGATGTACTATAAGCCATTTTACTATAAAAGTAATCATATATATCATTTATTCTATATAAATTTATATAAGTGTTAGAAATATATTTTAGTACATTAACTTTATCATATCTTTTTAACTTTTTAAAATATTTAATAGCATCTATTCTAGAAACACTTAACTTTGTATATAAATAATCTTGTTCTACTATATTTCTCATCTCTTGATAAATTCTATCTATTACATTTTTATCTATATCAGCACCCTTAATTGTACAAAATATACCTTTATCAATAGAGTGTTCTGTTGTTACTTCTGCTAATTCACCTAGTATATTTCTTACTGCTAAAACAAGTATAAAAGTAGCACTACTAACATAAATTGAATTACCTACTGAAGTAGTTCTATCAATAAAATCTATATTACATCTTTTCTTTAAAGTATCACTTAAATCTACAATATCATTATCAACTTTAGCAGCTAATATATCAAATTGAAAATAATGTCTAAAATTATCTGATATTTCTTTATAAGTTGTACCTTCTTCAAATTCTAATGTTTCATTACCTCTAAAAGTAACTTTAATTTTCTTATTCATATTATACCTCTTATTCTCTATATATATTTTATCAAAAAAATAGTTATTTGTCGACTAATAAGTAGAATAAAACTATCATTTAAAACTATTATATACATGAGGAGGAATTTTATGATAGTACCTACAGTAATAGATAAAGTAAATAATAGTGAAAGGGTTTATGATATATATTCTAGATTACTTAAAGATAGAATTATAATTATTAATGGAGAAATAGAAAATAACCTTGCTAATAGCGTTGTCGCACAACTTTTATATTTGGATTCAATAAATCATAATGATATTAGTGTTTATATAAATTCGCCAGGTGGAAGTGTTACTGATGGTATGGCGATTTATGATACTATGAACTTTATTAATAGTGATGTTTCTACTATAGGAGTTGGTATATGCGCTTCTATGGCAGCTTTTCTTTTAAGTAGTGGAAAAAAAGGAAAAAGATATGTTCTTAAAAATGCTGAAGTTATGATACATCAACCTCTTGGTGGAGCACAAGGTCAAGCAACTGAAATAAAGATTGCTGCTGAACATATATTAAAAACTAAAGATAAATTAAATAAAATATTGTCTTTTAATACTGGTAAAGATTTATCTGTTATAGAACATGATACTGATAGAGATAATTTTATGGATTCTAAAGAAGCTTTAGAATATGGTATTGTTGATAAAATTATAGAAAATAAAACTAACTAAAAAACTCAAGAAAATTTTCTTGTTTTTTTATACTTTAATAAAATTGATATAAAAAATACATAGAAAATTCTATGTATTTAGTCAAATAAACTTAATTGATTTGATTCACTCATACCATCAAATATACCCATAAGTTTCATTTTATCTATTAAAGTACCTGATACTTTAGCTCTATATTGTACTTCTTCTATACTTAAGAAAGGTCTTTTTTCTCTTTCATCTACTAAGTTTTTAGCAACCGTATCTCCTAGTCCATCTATACTTGAAAATGGAGGTATTATAGACTTATCATCTTCTACACCCCATGTTGTAGCATTACTTTTATTTAAATCTACTGGTAAAAACTTAATACCACGAGCTGTTGCTTCTAGGCAAACCTTTAAACTTTCAAGTTGTCCCATTTCTTTATTTGTTGCTTCAAAACCTTTATTTTGTATTTCTATTATTTTTTCTTTAATAGCACTATAACCTTTTATCATTACTTCAATATCTACATCTGTAGCTTTAGATGTAAGCCATGATGCATAGAAGTATACAGGCATATGTACTTTATACCAAGCTATTCTAAAAGCACTTATAACGTATGCTGCAGCATGTGCTTTTGGGAACATGTATTTTATTTTACCACATGAATCAATAAACCATTTCTCTATTCCGGCATCTTCCATAGTCTTTTTATGTATTGCCCAAGTTTCTGGATCTTTAGATGCTTTCCCTTTACGAACAAATTCCATTATTTTAAATGCTTTTATTGGTGCGACACCTTTATACATTAAGTAAACCATTATATCATCACGACATCCTATTACTTCTTTAAATGGAACTACTTTGTTCTTTATTAATTCTTGGGCATTACCAAGCCATACGTCTGTACCGTGTGATAATCCTGATATTTTTATAAGTTCTGCAAAAGTGGTAGGTTTAGTTTCTGCTACCATTCCTATTGTAAAGTTAGTACCAAACTCTGGTATACCAAGTGTACCTGTTTGACACATTATTTGTTCATTTGTAACATTAAGTGCTTTAGTACTGGTAAATATACTCATTGTATCTTTGTCATCTAGTGGTACTTTTAGTATATCTGTACCCGTTAAGTCTTGTATCATACGAAGTTGTGTTGGATCTGAATGTCCTAATATATCAAGTTTTAATAAATCTTGATCTATTGCATGGTAATCAAAGTGTGTAGTTCTCCAAGCACTTGTAGGATCATCTGCTGGATATTGAAATGGTGTAAAGTCTGATACATCCATATAATCTGGAACTACTACTATACCTCCTGGATGTTGTCCTGTTGTTCTTTTAACACCAGTACATCCGAGTGCTAAACGTTCTACTTCTGCTTGATTCATTACTATGTTATGATCTTCACAATAACCTTTTACAAATCCATAGGCTGTCTTTTCTGCTACTGTACCTATTGTTCCTGCTCTATATACATTATCTACACCAAATAATACTTTTGTATATTCGTGTGCTGAAGCTTGATTAAGATCAGAAAAATTAAGGTCTATATCTGGAACTTTATCTGCATTAAATCCTAAGAATGTAGCAAATGGCATATCTTGTCCATCTTTATACATTACTTCACCACAGTTAGGGCAAACCTTATCTGGTAAATCGAATCCACTAGAGTATGTAGCACCCAATTCTTCACCATTGTCAGTTTTAAATATACTTGTTTTACATTTTAAACATCTATAGTGGGCTGGAAGAGGATTTACTTCTGTTATTCCCATCATAGTAGCAACAAAACTTGAACCTACTGATCCACGGGAACCAACTAAATATCCATCATCATTTGAGTGCTTAACAAGTCTTTGAGCTATTAAGTATATCGGATCAAATCCTCCACCAATAATACCCCCAAGTTCTTTCTTTAATTTTTTTTCTAATGCTTCTTTAGTTTTCTCTCCATCTTCTTCTTGCCAATGTTCACTTAAGTATGTGGATAACATTTCTTTTACTGAGTCAAAACCTTCTAAAATAATGTTATGCACACGTTTAAATGTTTCATTATTGATTTCTTCTTCTGTGTATTGTGGATAACTATCCTTTACATTACTATTACAACACTTATACACAATATCTCCGTAAAGTTCTTTTGCTATTCTTTCTTCTATATTATGTGGTAATGGATCTCCATACCATTCACTTGCTTTTTCATATACTAAGTCTGTTACTACACGAGGACAATCTAGATATGATTTACCATCATCACTTTTTACTCTAGGTGAAAATGGTATTCCTCCTGTATCTATTATTACTTCTATTTCTTCTACCATATCTAATATTTTATTTGTATTCTCTACTACTATCTTGTAGTCTAAATCCTCACCTAAGAATTCAAAATCTTCTAACATTTCACGAGTAGTACGGAAGTGTTGTGATGGGATTTTAGTTATACTAGATTTAGCTAGTGGATGTCTTCCTCCACCTGGTACTTTTTGATTTATAATAATTTCTCTATATATTTTATCTTCTCTTGTAAAATGATGGACATCACCTGTAGCAACTATTATTTTTCCAGCTGAAATAGTTGCATCTACTATTTTTCTTATATGATTTTGTATTTCTATTTCATCTTTAAAATCACTAGTTTGTATCAAGTGTCCATATACTTCTGGAGGTTGAACTTCTACATAATCATAGAAATTAATTATATTTGTAAGTTCTTGTCCTTCTTTACTTCTAGCTTCTATGAATACTTCTGATTCGTAACATCCACTACCTATCAATAAACCTTCTCTTAACTCTTCTAGTTTACTTCTAAGTATTCTTGGTGTTTTATATAAATATACGGTATTAGCAAGTGATATAATTTTAAATAGGTTTTTTAAGCCTTTTTTATTTTGCGCTATAGCATTAAAATGGTAAGTTCGTCCAAATTTATGTATTTCTTCTTTTGATATTAATTTATCTAAATCTGTTATTTTTTTAAAATTTTGAGACTCTAATTTCTGCATCATTTTGTGAAATACGAGTGCTGTACCTTCTGCATCGTAATCTGCTCTATGATGGGCATCTTCTTCCCAAGGAACATTATATCTTTTAACAAGAGCTGAAAGACTATGACGTGCAAATCCTTGATCTAGTGCACGAGATAATTCTAAAGTATCTATTACTGTATAATTGAACTCTCCTAATTTATATTTCTTCATAGCACTTGTTATAAAAGATATATCAAATTTTGCATTATGTGCTACAAGTGGTAAATCTCCTACCCAATCTAGAAAACGTTTAGTTACATTTTCTTCATTATCAGCATCTTTTACCATTTCATCTGTTATACAAGTAAGTTCTGTTATCTTATCTGGTATATGTCTATTTGGATTTATTAATTCATCAAATCTATCTATTATATTTCCATTATGTATTTTAACAGCTCCTATTTCAATCATTTGATCTTCTCCAGCTGCATTAAATCCTGTTGTTTCTGTATCGAAAACTACATAAGTAGATTCTATTAAAGGTAAATCTTTTGGTCTTACTACTATATTTACTGTATCATCTACTAAAGTAAGTTCTACACCATATAATCCTTTAAATCTATCTTCTTTTTCTTTACCTTTATTATAAGAATTTATAATACCGTAGGCTATAGGGAATGCTTGACAACCATTATGATCAGTTATAGCTACCCCTTTATATCCCATTTCTATTGCTCTACTAACTAATTCACAAGTATGTTTACCTAAATCAAGTTTAGTTAAACCATCCATTTGACTCATCATAGTATGAGCATGAAGTTCTACTCTTCTTACTGGAGCATCATCTATTATTTTAACATCTTCATGTTTACTATAATTTATATCTATTATATTTAGTGAATCTTCATTAGAATACTTATCTTCTTTAATAGCTCCTCTAAATTTAAACCATTTACCACACTTTAATATTTTAGAAAGTCTTTTTGTTTCTTCATCACCATTAACAAATATTTTAGCATACATACTATCTGTTCTATCAGTTATTTTTAAAGTAAATATTCTTAAATCGGTTCTTGTTTCTCTAATATCAATCCCAAATATTTCAGCATCTAATGTAATCATAGGTACCTTACCAACTATTGTATCCATTCTTACTACATCAGTATCTATCACTCTTCCAAGAACAACATTAGGATCATCTACTGTTTCTATTCTTTTTGGAGTATAATTCTTTTTCCAAGAAGGAGATGGTTCTACTTCTTTATGATAATTCACTTCATTTATATTTAATGTACTTGGATCTATTTTAGAATTTTCTATTTCCTCTTGTATCTTTAATGAGCTTTCTTCATCTACTAGTATTTTTAAATTTATATTAGAAAAACCAACTCTATTTAAATATTCTTCTATTACTAATTTATACTCTTCTAATTTTTTTAATTCTGCTACATTATCTACATATATAATTAAGTTATTATCTATAACTTCTATTTTACTTTCTTTAAACATATTTAGCATACTACTAGTTTTACTTAATTCATCCATGCAGTCTATAAAATAATTTTGTAATAACTCTAATGAATTATCTAAAGAAGATAAAATACATGAAACATTTTTTATACCAGGAAAACTTTCTTTTAATTTAGAAGAAAATTCTTTATATAATTCTATTGGTAAAATATTTTTTACTGTAATATAAAAACAATAACTAGTTTTTTCTTTATTAGCAATTATTTTTTCTAGTTTTGAGTCTTCTAATGTTTTAATGCATTCACTAGATAATTCTAATTTGTCTATTAATTTTTGTATCTTATCATCCATACTACCACCACTACTAAATAGTATATCAAAAATAAAATTTAAATTAAAGAAAAATATAAAAAAAATTTAATTTTAAATAATAAAAAAGAGACTAAATTTTTAGTCTCATTATTTTACGAATTTTTTTGGTTCATCACTACTTATTTCAATAGGTTCATTACCATAATTTCTATTAAATATTCTATTTATCCAACTTGATGTTTTTTCTTTAAATAGATATGGAATAGATTTAAGAACATCTTCTCTTAGAACATAAACTCCTTCTTTTAATTTAGTCTTAAATGTTCCAAGCTCAGCTTCTTTTGCCATATTTTCTGCATTTGTTTTACCAAATACTCTTCTTATATCTAGACTAGATAATTTTTTATCTGCTAAAAGTTTAATAGCTGCACATCTTTTAAATACTGATCTTAACTTATCTAATTTAGAAAATTGTAATTCTTGATTTCTTAAGGTATTACCTACTTTTCTTACTGTATAAGTTGTACCTTTATGTTTTTTTCTATAAGCTTCAAGTGCAGTATATAAATCTTCTTCATTTATATATCTTCCATCTGGTAATTGTATTGAATTTTCTATTTGACTAGATTCACTATCAGATGAACTAGAATATACTAAACTTGTACCTTCTCTTAAACCTTGTGGAGTTTTTAATTTAATAGAATCAACACTTTCTAATTGTGCCATAACATCATCAAAAATCATTTTAACAAATTCTTGATAATTTTCTACTGTTTTATCTTCTTGTTCTTTTTTAGATTGCATTATTGATTCTACTGTAGATTTTATTCTATCAACTATACCGTCTTCTTTTGAAACATCAGATTGTTCTTCTAAAGAACTAGAATCTTCTTCAACTAAAGTATCTTCTTCTACTGGTTGTTTAGATGTTTCTTCTTTTGTTTCTTCTACCTCTTCAACTACTTCTTTAGGTTCTTCTTTTACTTCAGTTTTAATAACTTCAGCACCACCTGGAAGAGCTTTTATTTCATCTTTTACTTCTTCTTTAACAATTAAAGAATTTTTTTCTTCATCTGTTAAATTAATTAAATCTAAATTTCTATTAACTATATCTAATTGTTCTATTAATTCATCTCTTTTATTTAATATATCAAGAGAAAAATATGTACTAGGATCATTATAGTCATAGTTTCTTTGATAGTTTCTAATCTTTGTTTCAACGTCTTTTAATTCAGCTTCTAAAGATTCTTTTATAGCAGTTAATTTATTAAAAGCTTCTACTTTAGTTATAATGTAATCTCTAGGGTATAAACAAGCACTTCTATCTATATTGTATTGAGTAGTTAATTGTTCAAAGTTCTTACTATAGTCACCTTTTAATTGATTAATTAAATTTCCTAAATTGTTTTTTACATCCTCTAATTCTTCATATAATCCTTTATGATGTCCGTACTCATCATCATATCCATTTAATTGATCAGAGTATGCTTTTTCTAAATCTCTTTTTATCATATCAGTATATCCAGAATAGAAATTTTCACCATTTAAAGTAGCATTTTGAACATATTCTGCTATTTCTCTATCTTTTTTATCATTAAGATTTTTAATTCTTAAATTAATAACTCTTTGTTCTAATTTAGCCTCATTAATTAATAATTCTTTTTGACGTTCAAATCTTTCATTTAATTTATCTTTAGTAGCATTATATTCTTGTTCTATTTGTGCTAATTTAACTTCATTCTCTTTCATAGTTTGTTCAACTTCTTCTTTTTTTTGTAAGAATGGAGCCATTATCTCTTCTATATTATAATTCATACTATCCCTCCGTTTTTAAAACTAGTGCATATTCTAGCACATTTCTCTTATTTAGTCAATTTTGCTTGTATCATTTGTATCAAGTACAAATTGACTTAAAATATAATCAAGTTCATCATTATCTTTTACTTCTTCTAAAACAACATTACCATCTACTAATTTTTCGGTTGCTATTACTATTTCAAATGGTCTTTTATTTGTAATTAAATATACATAATATAAATTATGCAAAGACATTTTATTTATTACAATATACTCTTTATCATCACTTAGTGTTACTACTTGTCCTACTCTTAACATATTATCCTCCTTCATATTCACAAACTAATGTTAAATCACTAGATACAGTATATACTAATGTACTGTTTTCTACTAAGGCACCCGTTTTGGGATTAGTAAGTGAAGCATCTACATTACCATATTCTATTAAATCTTTTACAGCTATATTAATTGTGCTGCTAACAGTTTTTAACTGATCATAATTTTCTATGTTTGAATATATATAGGTTTCACCAGCTAAGCATAAATTTTTAACCATATTATTATATTCTTCTTCTTTACCTTTTTTTGCACTATTTAATATAGATGGAAAACTTACTAAAAATATAGCAGATAAAACTAAAATGATTGCTATTAACTCTACTAAAGTAAAACCTTTTTCATTTTTATATGCCATATTCTTCACCATTATAATTTTACTATAAATATAAAAAAAAATAAATGCTTTTTCATTTATTTTTTAATTTAATTCTGATTGTAAGATTTTTATTAAGCACGTGATGCATATTTACCATCAGCAGTATAAACTGAAATAACTTCACCTTGTTCTATAAATAATGGAACTCTTACAACTAATCCTGTTTCTAAAGTTGCATCTTTAGTAGCATTATTTGTAGTATTACCTTTTACAGCAGGTTCTGTTTTAACAACTTCTAAATCAACTTGAGCTGGAAGTATTATACCAAGTAATTCTCCTTCATAGAAAGATATTAATACGTCTAAGCCTTCCTTTAGATAATTTACATTATCTCCTAATTGGTCTTTAGTTAAATCTATTTGTTCATATGTTTCCATATTCATAAAATTATATGAGTCGCCATTAGCATATAGAAATTGCATTCCAACTTTTTGTACCATAGCTTTTTCTAATTTAACACCAGAGTTAAATCTTTTTTCAACTATTGATCCTGTACGTAAATTTTTAAGTTTTACTTGAACGAATGCAGCACCCTTACCTGGTTTTACATGTGAAAATTCTAAAACAGTATATATATTATCTTCAAATAATATAGTCATACCATTTTTTATATCATTAACGTTGAACATTTTTTACCTCCTTACTTTTATTTAGATTCTTTATGAAGAGTTGTTTTTTTACATTTTGGACAGAATTTATTTAATTCTAAACGTTCTGTAGTATTTTTTTTATTTTTTTCAGTACGGAAGTTTTCTTCTTTACATTCAGTACATTTAAGAGTTATTCTTTGTCTAGCTTCTCCTTTTTTTGCCATAGTATCTCCTCCTTTTTTAATGTTTCCAATATATTATAACAAATTATCCATAAATTTCAAAGTATTTTTTACTAACTTTTTGACTTATTCTCGTATTTATATGGCTCATGTTGTTATAAGGTACGTATTCTGGGGCTACATCTGGGGAAATTACAGTAAATACTACTTTAGGATCATCATATGGAGCATATCCTGAAAAAGTAGCTGTTGTAGTTGCTAAATCTATCATTCCATCTTTATCAGTATCTAAGAAACTTTGTGCTGTACCTGTCTTTCCTGCTGGCATAAAGGATAAGTCTATATATCCATATCCAGTACCTCCATAATTTAATACTTCATAAAAACCTTCTTTTACAAGATTTAAATATTCTTCCTCTGTATTTACTTTATTTAATACTTTTGGTTTAGTTTCATATTTTAATTTAGTTAAATTTTCTCCTTCACTAGAGAATACTGCTTTAAGTAAATATGGTTTCATTCTATTACCATTGTTTGCTATAGTAGACATATATTGCGCTATTTGTATTGGAGTATAAGTATCATATTGTCCAATAGAAAAATCAAGTAATAATCCAGACATTCTTTTTTTACCTTTATATCCTAAAGATTCATTTGGTAAATCTATTTGTGTTTTTACACCCAATCCAAATTCTTCAAATGTATTTCTATAAGTATCAAATGCATCATTATTAATTTTTAGAGGTTTATTATATTCATAAACTCCTTCTCCTACTTTTATAGCAGTTTGAAACTGATATGTATTTGATGAATATTTAAGTGCTTCTATATCATTTATATAACCATATTCTTTATATGAACACTTTATTGGAGTAGATGCTATTTTTATACAACCATCATGTCTTACTTCTCCTGGTAATAAGGCTCCTGTATTATATCCTACTATTTGTGAGGCACCTTTTACTATAGATCCCGGAGTTACTGATGATGTTATAATTCCTGGAGTATAATCTAATATTGTATAACTATCATCTTCATTTACTATTATTTGTTTTCCTACCATAGCAAGTATCTCTCCTGTTTTAGGATCATTTACTATAACATATGCTTTATCAAAATATTGTGTATAAGCTTCATTTTTTGCTATAATTAATTCTTCTTCCACTATTTCTTCTATTGATTTTTGTAAATCTATATCTATAGTAAGAACTATATCATTACCTCTTGTTCCTTGTTCTATTTCTTTATATGTACCATCATCATTAATCTGATACTTAGCTTTTTTACCTTTTAAATATTTTTCATATTGATATTCTATATAACTTGTACCTACTCTATCAGTTAAACTATACCCATCCTTTAAATACTGTTCTTTTAAATTATATGGTATTCCACTTGAACTAGAAGATACACTTCCTAATATTGTTTTAAATATTGTTCCATATGGATAATATCTTTCCCAATCTAATTTTACATTAAATCCTGTTAATTCTTCTAAATTTTCAGCGATAAGTGAATATTCTAAATCACTTACATCACTATTTTTTATTATCTTTTCTGTATAATAATATCCTTTATTCATTAAGTTATATATATAACATGCTTTTTTATCTAAATCATTATAATTACTTATATCACTTTCTTTTACTCTTTCTAGTTTTAAAGCTTCTATATCTTTATTAGTTATCTTTCTATTTTTTAAATCTTCCCACTCTTTATTAGTTATTCTTTTTTTAGCTTTATCATCATTATTTAAAATCCAAAATCTTTTTAACATATTTTCATCTAATTTATCTAAACTTATATCTATGTAATTAGCAACCTTATAAGCAAGTTTAATTTCTTCTTTTGTTGTTATTTTATTCGGCTTTTTATAATATATAGTTTTAGTAGATTTATTATCTACTAATAGATTTCCATTTCTATCATATATTCTTCCTCTTGGAGTTGAGTCTCCTTCTACCACTTTTACAGTTAATCTTTCAAGTTCACTAATATAATATTTATTTTTTACTACTTGTAAAAAAAATAATCTAATAAGTAATACTGACATGATAATAATAATTACTATAACTAATATTTTATATCTTTTCTCTAATATATCTTCTTGGTTTACTTTTTTTGTATGATATTTATATTTGTTTATACTTTTTTTCATTTATTAGTTTATAAAATATTAGTTTATTCATTATTATCACTTTAAATCAATTTAAATTGATTCCTTTCATTTCCTTTATTAGTTTATTCATTATTACATTATTTAATCATATATTATATTGGTGAAGATGAATGAAAAGTTTAATTAAAAACTATCTTGATAAGCTAGATATTGTTAAGTTAAAAGAATTTGGTATTAAAAATGATATTTTACTTAATGATGAAGAACTTAATTTTATTTTAAACTTAGTTAAAAATAATTTTGAAGATATATTAATAAATAATGATAAGTATTTTGATATTTTAAAATCAAAAGTAAGTCAAGATAATTTTTTGAAAATTAAAGATTTATTTTTATATTACGAAAAAAGATACAAAGGTTATTTATTTTAATATATCTTTTTTTAAATTACTATTAAATTTTTTTTGTCTAATCATTTCTATTTCATATTTATAAGGCGCTACTTGTTCTATATATGGAGTTTCTAATATTTTAGGAATTTCTTTTATTTTATCATTATAAATTATATTTATTAATGTATCAAAGCCTATTGTTCCAAAGCCTATATTTTCATGTCTATCTTTATGGGAACCTAATATATTTTTAGAATCATTTATATGTATAACTTTTAAATATTTAAGTCCTATTAACTTATCAAATTTTTCTAATATAGAATTAAAATTATTTAAATCATATCCTGCATCATTTAAGTGACATGTATCCATACATACGCCTATTTTATTTTTTAATTTTACACCATCTATTATTTGTTTTATTTCATTAAAATTAGAGCCTATTTCGCTTCCTTTACCAGCCATAGTTTCTAAACATACTACTACATTAGAATCCTCACTTAGACAATAATTTAATGAATCTATTATATTTTTAATACCACATTCTATACCAAGTCCAACATGACTTCCAGGATGAAGCACCAATTTATCTACGCCAAATGTATCTACTCTAGCAATTTCTTCTTTTAAAAATTTAATATTAAAATCAAAATTTTTAGTATTTGCTAAATTTATTATATATGGAGCATGTACTACTACGTCTTTTATATTCATATTATTATTTTTCATGATTGTTAATGCTTCATTTGTCTTATTATTATCTATTGGTACACGAGAAGTATTTTGAGGTGCTCCTGTATAAAACATAAATGTATTTGAACCATAACTTAAAGCTTCATTTACACTACCTACTAATTGATCGTCTTTTTTATATGAAACATGAGATCCTATTATTAAATTCATTTTATCACCATTGTTATTATACCAAAAAAACATATCATTTAAAATATGTTTTTAATTTTATTTTTGGCTTCTCTCTATTATGTCACTCATTCTATCAATGAATTGTGCACTTACATCTTGTAATGTGTTTAAATAAGCAAATAAAGCATGTAAAAATTCTTCTTCATTCAAATTTTTTCTATTTATATTTAACATTTCTTTATTTAACATCATATCAGGCATAACACCTAGTTTAGTACATATTTTAGAATAATTAGAAATTATATCTTCTAATTCATTTATTATTTCATTTCTTTTGTTTTCTAATGGTAGTTTTTTATAATACTCCATTAATCCTGTAAAAGCTTCTTTTTGTAACTCCATAGACTACACCTTTATTTTTGAATAACCTTTTTCTTCACTATAATCTTGTTGTTCTATTTCTTGTTTATAAAAACTATTTTGATATGATTCTATAGCGCCTATCATTCTAGTAGTAGCTATTTTCATTTTATTCATTTTTTTATATTTATCTTTAAACTCATAATATTTTTTCATATTTAATTGTTCTACACCTGATTTTTGTCTTCTAGATTCTTTTTGTCTTTCTATTTCTTTACTTCCTAATATTCTTTCTATTTGTTTATCTAAGTATAATATTTCTGCCTTTAATCCATTTATTTCATCTGGCGTTGGATTTTTAGATTTTAATAGTAAATCTAAATTTGCTTGTAATTCTAGTTTCTTTTTTTGTAATGAATTAACATCTGACCAACTTATCATACTTTCACCTTACTTCTACCTGTATATTAAATATACTATAAGAAAAAATTTATTTCAAGTTATTAATAAAAATTTTTAAACTTTTTTTAAACTCTTATGTCCTCTCATGATTTTAACTATTCCATGAGGGTGTGGGAATGCTATAGTAAGTACTGATTTATCAATTCCTATTATTACTCCTTCACCATATTTTTGATGAATTACTTTTTCTCCTAATTTATATTCTACATCCTCGTCTATATTTGACTTATTAATTATTGGTTTATTAAATGTAGGTTTTGATATTTCTGAAATCATATAATCTTTATTAATTTCTTCTATAAATCTACTTGGTGGATTATAGTTATCACGACCATATAATAATCTTTTCTTAGCATTTAAAAGCGATAAAGTTTTTTTAGCACGTGTAACAGCAACATAACATAATCTTCTTTCTTCCTCTATTTCACTATTAGAATTTAAGCACATAATATGAGGAAATATTCCTTCTTCAAGTCCTACTATAAATACATGATCAAACTCTAATCCTTTTGCAGAGTGAACGGTCATAAGTGTTACTACATCTTTTCTATTTTTATGTTCTTCAACATCACTTACTAAACTTATTTCATCTAAAAACTCAGATAATGATACAACTCCATTTTTATCTTCAAAATTCTTAGTTACTGATTTAAATTCCTCTAAGTTTTCTAATCTTGAATTAGATTCTATAGTATCTTCTTGTTCTAATTCTTTTTTTATACCTGTTTTCTCTAATATTAAATCAACTAGTTCTGTAAGACTTAACTCTTCACTAGCACTTATAAATCCTAATATTAATTTTTTAAATTCTAATTCTTTACCACCATCTATAGTATTAAATATACTTTCATTTAATATAGATGCTTTAGTAGTTAAGTTTTCTAATGTTTTTAATCCTATTCCTCTTTTTGGAACATTTATAATTCTATCTAGGCTTATATCATCACTAGGATTATATATTAATTTTAAATAAGAAATTAAATCTTTAATTTCTTTTCTATTATAGAAATATACACTTCCTACTATTTTATAAGGTATATTATTTTTAACTAAAGCATCTTCTATTGTTCTAGATTGCGCATTGGTTCTATAAAGAACAGCCATTTCTTCTAAAGGTTCCCCTTCACTTATTAATTTATTTATTTTATCTAATATAAAATGTGCTTCTTCTTTCTCATCATCACATCTTTTATAAAATACTTTATCTCCATCTGTGTTATAAGTCCATAAATCTTTTTCTTTTCTATTTTTATTATTTTTAATAATACTGTTAGCTGCACCCAATATATTTTTTGTTGAACGATAATTTTGCTCTAATAATATTACCTTTGTATTTTTATAATCATGTTCAAAGTTTAATATGTTTCTATAATTAGATCCTCTAAATCCATATATACTTTGATCAGGATCACCTACTACACATATATTTTTATATTTAGCACTTATCATTTTAGTTAATATATATTGTACTTTATTTGTATCTTGATACTCATCTACTAATATATATTCAAATCTTTCTTGATATTTTTCTAATATATCCTTATGATTATTAAATAAAATTATTGGTAACATAAGTAAATCATCAAAATCAACACTATTATTTATTTTTAATTTTTTTTCGTATTGTTCATATACTTTCACTGTTATTTCATCTAATTCACTATTAGAAAACTTATCTAATTCATTTGAGTCCATAAGTTCATTTTTTGCGCTACTAATTTTATTTCTTATTGTTTTGGGATTAAAAATTTTAGGATCATAGTTTAATTCTTTTAATATTCTCTTTACAGTAGAAAGTGAATCATCTGAATCTATTATTGTAAAGTTTGATTCATATCCTAGTTCTTTATAATATCTTTTTATTATTGAAAGTCCAAATGAATGAAATGTAGATATTTGTATTCTTTTGGTGTCAAGTCCAATCATGTTTTCAACACGTTCTTTCATTTCATTTGCAGCTTTATTTGTAAATGTTATGGCAAGTATATTATAAGGGTCTATTTCTTTTTCTTTTATAAGATAGGCTATTTTGGTAGTTAAAACTTTTGTTTTGCCACTTCCAGCTCCTGCAAGTACTAACATGGGCCCTTCTGTATTTAAAACTGCCTCTTTTTGTTTATCATTTAAGTTATCTAAATTCATGTGATGTATACCTCCTTGTACCCTTATTAATTATACCAAACATAAGTTTATATCACAAGTAAAAAAATAAAAAAGATAGAAAAATCTATCTTGAATAATTATTATTTACTAATGTTTTATAATCTGCTCTTTTTTCTAATTTATTTGAATTTTTCATTATATCCTGAACTCTTGTAAAACCTTCTTCTGTTATATAAGTAGTTTTATACCAAGAATCATTTTCTCTATATCTTTTTACAACTTCTTCTAAATCATCTAATGAAGTATCAGCAAAATGTTTGGAAATTGCTTTTGCTACTTCTAAGTTTGTGTGCTCAAAAGTATAATCAAGTCCTTTTTGTATTGCTTTATTAAATGATTTTATTATATCTTCATTTTTTTCTATATAACTTTTTCTTGCTTGAAATGTAGTATATGGAACTTCTCCACCCATTTTACCAAGTGAAGCAACAACATATCCATAACCTTCTTTTTCTAAACCAAGCGCTGTTGGTTCAAAAAGTGCAACAAAGTCACCTGTACCACCTATAAAAGCTCCTGACATAGAAGCAAATGCTATAGATGTATCAAAAGTTAAATCATCTAATGCAATACCATTTTCTTTTAATGTATAAGCTAATGTCATTGCTGGCATTCCACCTTCTCTACCAGCTATTATATGCTTACCTTTTAAATCTTTTATATCTAATTTTTTATTTTCTCTTCCTACTATAAAACTTCCATCTCTTTTAGTAAGTCCTGCAAAATTTATTAAATAATCTTTCTCTCCACCATTATAAATATATATTGATTGTTCACTACCACAAAAACCGATTTGTGCATCTCCACTCATTACAGCGGATGCTACAGCATCTGCTCCACTAGTTAAAACTATTTTAACATCTAGTCCTTCTTCTTCAAAATAACCTAAAGAATCTGCTACATACATAGGGGCATAAAATATACTATGAGCAACTTCTGCCACTGTAATACTTTTTAATTCATTATCTTTTTTGCTTTCTTTTTTATAGAATATACCTACTGCTATAAAAATTATAATAATAAAACAAATAAGTGAAATTATTATTTTTTTCAAAAAAACACTCTCCTTCAATCAGTTTATTATATTCAAGATTTAAGAAAATGTTAATTAATTGGTTATAAGTTATAATTGATAATATTTTGATTTCATAGAATAAACCAGAAAGGAGAATTTATGAATAATAATCAAAATAGAGAGTTAGAAAGAAGAGCAATTGAAAAGATTAAAAGAGACCAAAAATATAAACCTCAATGCTGGGGAATTATAGGTCCTACTGGGCCTACTGGACCTTCTGGAGGTGCTACTGGAGCTACTGGGGCAACTGGACCAACTGGGGCAACTGGAGCGACTGGACCAACTGGAGCGACTGGGGCAACTGGAGCGACTGGAGCGACTGGGGCAACTGGAGCTACTGGAGCGACTGGGGCAACTGGAGCTACTGGGGCTACTGGACCAACTGGACCAACTGGAGCGACTGGACCAACTGGAGCTACTGGAGCAACTGGACCAACTGGGGCAACCGGGGCAACTGGAGCTACTGGAGCAACTGGACCAACCGGGGCAACCGGGGCAACTGGAGCTACTGGAGCAACTGGAGAAACTGGAGCAACTGGGGCTACTGGAGAAACTGGTCCAACGGGACCAACAGGGCCTACTGGAGCAACTGGAGAAACTGGAGCAACTCCAAACCTTACCATAGGTACAGTAACAACTGGTGACCCGGGAACACAAGCAACAGCAAATATAACTGGAACATCCCCTAACTTTGTTCTTAACTTAACAATACCTCAAGGTCCTACTGGAGCGACTGGGGCTACCGGGGCTACTGGAGAAACAGGACCAACTGGATCTACTGGAGCTACTGGGCCAACAGGACCTACTGGGCCAACAGGACCAACAGGGCCTACTGGACCTAGTGCATAAAAGTAAAATGAGCTGATATTTAAGTTCAGCTCATTTTAGTATATTTAAAAGGAGGACATATGAATAAATATAAAGTTTGCGTATATGCAATTTGTAAAAATGAAGAAAAATTTGTTAATAAATGGTTTAATTCTATGAAAGAAGCAGATGAAATATATGTATTAGATACTGGTTCTACTGATAATACAGCACAAAAATTAAAAGATTTAGGAGTAAATGTTGCTGTAAAAGAAATAGTACCCTGGAGATTTGATGTAGCCAGAAATGAATCATTAAAACTTGTACCTAAAGATTTTGATATATGTGTTTGTACTGATCTTGATGAAGTATTTATTAAAGGATGGAGAGAAAATTTAGAACAAATATGGAACAATAATACTACTAGAATAGCATACAATTACAATTGGTTATTAGATGAGCATAATAATCCTAAAGTTAATTTTTATATTGAAAAGATACATTCTAGAAATGATTATATCTGGACACACCCTGTGCATGAAGTCTTAACTTATATAGGAAGTAACAAAGAGAATAAAATATATACCGATAATATAACACTTAATCATTATCCAGATAATAAAAAATCAAGAAGTTCTTATTTACCATTATTAGAATTATCAGTAAATGAAAATCCAAAAGATGATAGAAATGTACATTATTTAGGAAGAGAATATATGTATTATGGAAAATGGAATGAAGCTATTGATATGTTAATAAAGCATTTAAAATTACCCTCTGCTACTTGGAAAGATGAAAGATGTGCATCCATGAGATTTATTAGTAGGTGTTACCAAAATTTAAATAGAATAGATGAGGCTAGAATGTGGCTTGATAAAGCAATAAAAGAAGCTCCTTATCTAAGAGATCCATTTGTTGAAAGGGCTATCCTCGAATATAAAGAAAATAATTTTAAGGAAGTTAAAAAATATTGTCTAAAAGCACTTAAAATTAAAACGCACACAAAAACTTATATAAATGAAATATTTAGTTGGGATTATACTATTTATGATTTACTTTCATTAAGTTATTTTTATGAACAAAAATATAAAACTGCACTTAAATATGTTAATATTGCTATAAAATTAAATACTGATAAACATAATAGTGAAAGATTATTAAATAATAAAAAAATTATTAAAGAAAAAATAAAACTTACTAAATAATATATATATGTCATTAACAAAATAAGTTGTCTTTCATAATATAAGTATTGAAAGGGGCATCGTATGAATAATATATTAGAAATTAAAAATTTAAAGAAAATTTATCATACTAAAAAAAATGAAATAGTAGCAGTAGATGATTTTTCTTTTGATTTAAAAGAAGGAGAATTTGTTGCTATAGTTGGCCCTAGTGGGTGTGGTAAATCTACAATACTTTCTATATTATGTGGTTTAGAGGAAAAATCAGGTGGAAGTATAAAAATCAAAGATAACTTTAAAATAGGATATATGTTACAACAAGATTCTTTATTTGAGTGGAGAAATATTTTAAATAATTGTTTATTAGGACTTGAAATAAATAATAAATTAAATGAAAATAATAAAAATTATGTTTTAAAACTTTTAAATACTTATGGTCTTAAAGAATTTATTTATAGTTATCCTGATAATTTATCGGGTGGTATGAGACAAAGAGTTGCTTTAATTAGAACACTTGCTAGTAATCCTGATTTATTGTTATTAGATGAACCATTCTCAGCACTAGACTATCAAAGTAGACTTGCCATTTCTGATGATATTTATAATATTTTAAAGAAAGAAAAAAAGACAATGATTATGGTTACTCATGATATAGCTGAAGCTATAAGTATATGTAATAAGGTTATTGTTTTATCAAAAAGACCAGCAATTATAAAAAATATTTATAATATAGAACTTGATAATCCATCTACACCAATAAATAATAGAAAAGATAAAAAATTTAATTATTATTACGATGCTATATGGAAGGATATTGATTTCCATGTATAGTAAAGAACATATTAATTATTTAAAAAAACTTAAAAAAGAAAAAATATTTATATTTATATTTCAAATATTAATACTTGTTTTTTTCTCAAGTTTATGGCAAATATTAGCAGATAAACAAGTTATTAATACATTTATATTCTCAAGTCCTAAGAAAGTATTAGACACTATAATAAACTTAACTAATAAAGGATTATTTTTACACATATGGACCACTGTTTATGAAACTATATTAAGTTTTAGTATAGCTACTATCTTAGGTACAATAATTGCTATAATATTATGGTATAATAAAAAAGTGCAAAAAATTATAGAACCTTATCTTACTATATTAAATAGTTTACCTAAAGTAGCACTCGGACCAATAATAATTATTTGGTTTGGTGCAGGTATTAAATCTATAATTTTCATGGCACTTTTAATATCTCTTATAATAACAATTATAAATGTATATGAAGGATTTAATAATGTTAATGAGAATAAAATTAAATTAATGAAATCTATGGGTGCTAATAAAAAACAAATATTATTTAAATTAATACTTCCAAATAGTATTAATACAATTATTAATGCACTAAAAATAAATGTAAGTATGTCTTTAATTGGTGTAATAATGGGAGAATTTCTTGTATCTAAAAGAGGAATTGGATATTTAATTTTATATGGATCACAGGTATTTAATTTAAGTTTAGTTATAAGTGGTATATTTATTTTGTGTATAGTAGCAGCTATCATGTATTATATTGTAAGTTTTATAGAAAAGAAAATTATTAAATATAAATAAAAAAATAGGTTCACCCTATTTTTTTGCGCTTTCTAATTCTTTAGCTTCATCTACTTGTTTTAAACCTAAATTTATAAAATATATTATTACTATCCAAGCAGCTATTGATAAGCCAATTTGTAATAAATAATATGGAGTTTGAATTGGCATATCCCAAATTCCATGTAATAATATTGGAATTAAACAAACAAGTAAGAATCTTTTATCATTTAAATGCTTTTTATCTAATTTTTCAAATCCTTTAACGTACATTAAGGCTGCGCCTTCAATAGCAGCCCAAGCAACATGTCCTCCAGGTGCTAAAAATCCACGTAATTTTATAACGTTTAACATAACTTGTAATCCGCCACTTATACCATATTTTAGTATATATCCTGCAGTTTCAAAAGCAGCAAATCCTGCTCCTACCGCAGCTCCAACTAACAATCCATTTAAAATATAATTGCTCTTTTTACTTTTAAATAAGAATAGTGCTACTATAGCAGCTTTAGCAGCTTCTTCAATAAGTCCTACCATTAAAGCACCTGAATATGTACTTATATCAGTATTAAAATCAAGTGAGAAGAATAATATTGCAAGTATTAATGATAAAGCACCACCAAGTACAAAGTATTTAATAACTTTATAAAATGGTATGTTTCTAAATACGTTAATCTCAAAGAAAAATATAAGTATTGTTACAGGTATAGCAAATGCTGCTAATATAATCATTGCTGGTAAAAAGTTTTCATTACCATAATTTATAAATCCAATACGTGTTGGAATATAGGCAATTAAAAAGAAAACAAGAATTTTAAAATATACCCAGGCACTTGCTCTATTTGGATTAATATCTTTGATATTAGGTGTTGTTTTACTTGAACCACAAACAAACACTTCATCTAATTCATCTTCAGTATGTTTTTTAAAAGTATTTTTAAACAAATCTTTAAATGTAACATAACTCTTAGATTTAGCTCCTGTTAATTTATCTAAGTTTTCAGTTACTATATTATTTATTTTTTTCTTTTGTAATGGAAATCCACAACTCTCACATTTTTCATCAGTTGATTTTACTTTAGCACCACATTCTGGACAAGTAGAATTGTCATTCTTATATCCACAATTAGGACATGCTTTAGCACTTGATGATATTTCATTTCCACATTCTTTGCACTTTATTAAAGCCATATTAACTTACCTCCTTTAATGTTTCAATTATTAATCTAGTAGTATTATTAATTTCATCTGTATTAACATTCTCTTCTTTTGTACCTATTAAATACATTTTACCATTTACTAAGAATGCATATCTATTATCAACTACAACATGACCACTTGAAGTATATGTATATTGAATACCATAAACATATTTATCTCCAATATAGTTAGATAACATATTAATTGTAATAGCAGCATCAGGATATTCATTAGCAATCGCTGTAGTAAAATCACTAATTAATGCTTTTGGATCAGTATAACTTTTATATCTATCAATAATTATATAAGGTATTAAAGCTCCTTGTTTATCAATATTTTGAGCTACATATAAACTTCCTTCTTTATCAACATAGGTTTGATAATTACTTGGATATTCAAAATACATACCGCTTTGATTAAATACATAATTACCATTATTACTTGGTGAAGGTGTTGGTGTTGTTGTACCACCATCTGTATTTGTATTGTTTGTTTTATTGTTAAAAAATAAAAAATAACCACCAACTATAACTACTAAAGCAATTAATAGGTATTTTAAATTTTTATTACCACCTATTTTATCACTAACTTTTTCAACTATTTTATTATCTTGTTTTGGTTTTAACTCATAACCACATTTTGGACAAGTCTCAGCTTGATCACTTATTTTATTTCCACATTCTTTGCACTTTATTAAAGCCATAATAATTCCTCCTACTTTATATTATGATATAGAATTTATTCTATATTCAAATCTATAATTTTATATATTACATACCAAGTTAAGTATAATACATCTATCTATATTTTAAAATAAAATTTACCAAATTGTCAATGACATTTTGTCAATTGAAAAAAGTTTATTTTTTTGATATATTATTATTGGTGATATATATGAAGTTTAGTGAAGAATTAAATAGATATATGAAGCTTTGTGAGTGCAGTGCAAAAGACTTAGCTCGTACATCTTCTTTATCTGAATCTATAATTAGTAGATATAAAACAGGAAGTAGAATTCCTAATGATGTAAATTTGAAAAAAATTTGTAATGCTCTTGAAGTATTATCTAACAACAAATATAGTATTGAAAAAATAGAAAGTGATTTTTATAATTGTATAAATAGAGTTAGTATAAATTTTGATGATGTTAAAAATAATTTAAATACATTAATTGAAACATTTAATATTAATGCAGGAGAATTAGCTAAATTCTTAAATTTTGACGCTTCTTACCTATCTAAAATTAGAAAAGGAGAAAGAATTCCATCTAATAAGCAAGACTTTATAAATACGTTAGCTACTTTTATAGATAAGAAATATAACACAGATGATTATAAAGAAATACTAAATGAACTAATAGATGAAAAGAAAAAGAACATAGCTTTAAATGATATAAAAAAATGGATTATTAATAATAAAAATATTGAAAATGATCAAACTAGTAATTTCTTAAAAACTTTAGATGAGTTTAATTTAGATGATTATATAAAAGCTATTAAATTTGATACATTAAAAGTACCTAATATACCTTTTTATAAAGGTAAAACTAAAACTTATTATGGTATTGAAGAAATGAAACAAGCAGAATTAGATTTCTTTAAAATAGCAGTATTATCAAAAAATAAAGATGATATTTTTATGTATAGTAACATGCCTATGGAAGATATGGCAAAAGATATTGATTTTGGTAAAAAATGGATGTTTGGGATTGCTATGAGTTTAAAAAAAGGATTACACTTAAATATAATACATAATTTAGATAGACCTTTTAATGAACTTATGCTAGGACTTGAAAGTTGGATTCCTATATATATGACAGGACAAATTTCTCCATTCTATTTTAACGATATAAGAAACGACCTTTTTCAACAACTAAATTATACTTGCAGCACAGCTGCACTTTCTGGAGATTGTATTAAAGGATATCATAACAAGGGAAAATACTATTTAACAAACAAACCAAAAGAAATTGAATATTTTAAAGAAAGAAGTAGTTTATTATTAAAAAAAGCTAAATCACTTATGGACATATACAAAGAAGATAATATTGAAAAGTTTAATAAATTTTTAATAAAAGATAAAGATATACAATCAAATAGAATAAGAACATTATCTTCACTACCACTTTTTACAATAGATGATAAGTTGTTACTAAATATCTTAGAAAGAAATAATATTTCAAGTAACGATATTGATCTAATATTAAAATATAAAAAAGAAGAATTAAAGAATATCAAATATTTATTAAAAAATAATTTAATAAGTGATACTATATTTATAGTTAAAAAAGAAGAATTTGAAAAAGATAACATTTGTCTTTCTTTAGAAAATATATTTTATAATAAAAAAATTAAATATAATTATGAAGAGTATTTAGCACATTTAAATTCAACAAAAGAGTTTGCTAAAAATAATTGTAATTATAAATTAGTTATTAGTAATTATAAAACTTTTAAAAATATTACAATAAGTATTGTAGAGAATAATTATGTTATTGTTTCTAAAAATTCTAATCCTGTTATTCACTTTATTATTAGACACCCTAAATTAATGAATGCTATTAAAAACTTTGATCCTATAGTAAAAGAAAAATAAATAAGCGACCCTTATTTATTTTCTCATTATTCTTAATGTATTTAAAATTGTTAGTAATGTTACTCCTGTATCGGCAAATACTGCTAACCACATATTTGCATATCCAAATGCACTTAAAATTAATATTAATAATTTAACTACTATAGCAAATATAAGATTTTGTTTTATTATATATTTTGTGTACTTTGATATGTTTATAGCACCTACTATTTTACTTAAATCATCACTCATTAAAACAACATCACTTGCATTAATTGCAGAATCTGTTCCAACACCGCCCATAGAAATACCAATATCTGATCTTTTTAAAACTGGTGCATCATTTACTCCATCTCCAACAAATACTGTTATTTCTTCATCATTTGCTACTTTTTCAAATTCTTCATATTTTTCAGTTGGTAACATTTCATATTTTATTTTTTCTATACCTAACTTTTTACCAATAGCAAGTGCTACTTCTTTTTTATCACCTGTAAACATATATGTTTTTATATTCATGTCTTTTAATTCTTCTATTGTTTTTTTAGCATTTTCTTTAATACCATCATTTATTGTAATAGATGCAACATGTACTCCATTAATATTTAAATGTATTAAAGCATCAATATCACAATTACATGATTGTTTATTACCTATTGAAATTTCTTTGTTATCTAGTTTGAAGAAAATACCTTTTCCATCTTTTTCCTTAAAATCCTTTATATTACTATTATCTATTTCTTTATTTGATAATTTTAATATAGATTTTGCTATTGGATGATTTGATAATGATTCTCCTTTAACTAAAATATCTATAACTTCTTCTTTAGTATAATTTTTATCATTTACTTCAACTTTTGTAACTGTAAATGATCCATCTGTAAGTGTACCTGTCTTATCAAAAATAATATTTTTTGTATCACTTAAATTATCTAAGTAATTACTTCCTTTTATTAGAATACCATGACGTCCAGCAACTCCAATTCCTGTAAAATAAGAAAGAGGAATAGAGATTGCTATAGCACATGGACAAGATATTACTAAAAATGTTAAACCTCTATAAATACTATCATCTAATGTTATATTAAATAATATTGGAAAAAATATTATTATAAAGAGTGCTAAAAGAATTACAATTGGTGTATATATTCTACTTATTTTAGAAATAGCTGTTTCTGTTTTTGACTTTTTATCAGTAGCACTCTCTAATAATTCTAATATCTTTGCTACTGTAGAATTTGAAAACATTGAAGTTGCTTTTATTTCTATTACATCTTCTTCATTTATACATCCTGATAAAACTTCATCATTTAAATTCTTCTCTACTAGATCTGCTTCTCCTGTAAGAGATGACGTATCAAGTAATGTTGATCCTTTAACAACTATTCCATCTACTGGTATTTTTTCACCTTTTTTTACAACTAATATATCTCCTACTTTAATATCTTCTACATCTATTCTTTCTATTACTTTACCTACTTTTTTATTAGCAAATGGTTGCTTTATATCTAATAGGTTTTTAATAGACTTTCTAGATTTATTAATAGCTTTCTCCTCTAAAATTTTACCTATTGTATATAATGTAATAACCATCATACCCTCTATTACTTCTCCAAGTATAAGAGCTCCTAAACAGGAAATTGTTATAAGTGCATTTTCATTTATTGTAGCACTTTTTATTAGTAATTTTACTGCATTTATAAAAGTTCTATAAAGTAACATAGCATATGAAATAATGTATAAAATTATTTTTATTGTTTTAGGTATTGGTAGAAAATATCCTAAAAGTCCTATAAAAAGCGCTAATAATAGTATGTAAAAATTAAATTCTTTCTTAACTTCTATTTCTTCTTTTGAGACACTAGCATCCGGTTCAATTTTATGGATTAATTTATTTAATTCTTGTTCACTAAATTCTTTATCTGATTCATAAGTTAGTTTTGAAGAACTAAAATTAACAACAACATTTGAAAAATCTTTATTTTTATTTAATGAATCTTCGATCGCCCTTGCACAATTAGCACAATCTAAATTATTTATATTATATCTATATTTTTTCATGATCAACCTCACTTTATGATTATATTATATTTTTGAGAATTTTAATAGTGCTACTCATTCATTTTTAAACTTGATACCAAATCTATCTTTTTTATTTTTTTAGATAAGTATAAAGATACTAAGTAAGATACAAGATATGTACCTATGATTGCTATTAAATAAGTACTAATATTAATATGAACACCAAAATCAAAATTATCATCTAAGCAAGCTTTGAATAACCATGAAGTCAAATAATAACCGCTTGGAAGGCCAATAATTATAGATATGGTTGTTATCCAAATATTTTGTTGTATAAATATTTTCTTTATCTTAGAATCACTAAATCCTAATACTTTAAGAGTTGAAAATTGATATTGTTTTTCATTATATGAAAGTATACCCATGTTATATATTATTACAGCACCTAATAAGTTAGCAAATACTATTATTAATAATATCATTTTCTTCATCATTGATAACATAGATTGCATACTATTTTTTAAAGAATCTTTATTACTGATTAATTCTATTCCTTTTATTTCTTTTACATTAGATAAATCTGACTTAGTATATAAAGAATCAGGTTTATAATCAAGACCTAAACTTTCCATATAAGCTCTTGTCATTGTTATATTTTGATTTTGTGGATCTTTATTAAATCCTATGATAGTAGATTCATAGTATGTAGAATTTCCATATCCATACCACCAAGTAAATTTAAAAGAGTAGACTTTCCAGCACCACTAGGTCCTAAAATAACTACAAATTCACCCTTATTTATATTAAAGCTTACTCCATCTAAGGCATTAAACTTCTTCTCACCTACTATATAGGTTTTTTTTACATTTTTAAAACTTATTAACTCTTCCATTCATCATTCTCCTATCAAATGTGATATTTGTTTCACATTTCTTATTTGATTATACATTCATATAAAATATAAGTCAATAAAAAAATGTGATATTTTTATCATATTATTGAATTTTTTTTAATAAAGTTATATAATAATGTCATCAAGGAAGTGAAAACATGTCAGAAATTAGAATTCCTACTCAAAAAAGATCAATAGAAAAACGTAATAAGATTATAGAAAAAGGATTTGAATTAATGTGTAATAATGGATACTATAATACTAATACTAATGATATAGCAAAATATGCTGAAGTATCTACAGGTATTATTTATCAATATTTTAATGATAAAAAAGAAATATTTGTTGAAGGTATCAAAAATTACTCTGATAATATTATGTTTCCTATATTAGAAGTGTTAAATAATAATAAAATGGAATTTGATAACTTAGATAAAATATTAGATGAAATGTTAAATATTTTTATAAAACAACATACATTAACAAAAAAAGCTCATGAAGAAATGATTGCTTTATCTCACTTAGATGAAGATATAGCAGAAATTTTTCATGATAAAGAAATAATGACTACAAAAAGAATAGTTGAAGTACTAAAATCAAATCAAATTAATACAGATAACTTATTTGAAAAAGTTCATATTATAATTGGGATTGTTGAAAATTATTGTCATGAAATTGTTTATCATAAACACAAATCTATTAATTATGATGTTATGAAAAAAGAAGTTATAAAAATAATAAGCACTATTTTAAACCAATAGTGCTTTTATATTAATCCTTCTTCTTTTAAAACATGCCATATACATGAATAACTTCTTTTAGCATAAAATTTACAAAATTTTCTTATTGTTGTATTACTACGTTTATATAATTCTATTATATATTTTTTTTCTTCATCTGTGATAGTGTTTTTTGGCTTTCTATTTGTGTTACCATGTACCATACTAATAGTACCCTCTTCTATTTCTTTTTTTAACTTTAGAAGATACTTTTCATGATAGCCTGTAATTTGCGCTACTTCTTTATAAGTTAAATAACTATCACCAGCCATTACTCTCTTAATTAAGTCGACTGCATCTTGCTTTTTTGACATATTATCACCACTTTAAATATATCACAGCAGTAATAATTTTGCAAGATAAATTTGAATAAGCTAGAGTTTTTCTTTTAAAATTAGATTGTTAATGAAATTTTTTTAAACAATGGATATATTCTATAGTAAAATTCTTTTTATACTCCCTATCGTTGTCAGATTTAAAACGTTTATGTCTTTTTTCATATCTTTTATAATTTCCATATTTTTTCATTATATTTTCTATTTCTTTTATAGGTATTATTCCTTCATCATTATAACTTAATAATATATATTTAAAATTAGCATTTTTTATTAAATCTTCAAGTTCTTGTGCTGCTTTATTTTTTAAACAATAATTAGATTTTTTAGTTTCATCTACTCTAGTACCTGTTACCCCTTTTATTTTAGGTTTATCATAGAGTGCTATAGTTTCTAACATATGATAGTTTGTATCATATTTTCTAGTATTGTATGGAGGGTCTAAGTAAAGTACATCTCCCTTAATTTTTCTTATTAAATCTTTAGAATCTTCATTATATATTTCATATTTTTTATTTTTAAATACTAATTCTAAAGGTTTTAATACAATTGGCTTTTCAGCACTCTTCTTAGTATTTTTTAAAAATGCTTCATAAACAGATGCTGTGTTTGCTACTTTATCAGCTGCCTCAATAAGACATGCTAATAAGTAATAATATTCATTGTCATTTATTATTTTTTTCTTCTTCCATTTTTCTATTTTCATTCTTATAGCATCTATTTTACGTGCATTATCACTTGTAAAATAATTCCTATTAAACTCACTTTTCTTTGTTCCTTCTAATGTATAATTCTTATAAATAAATCCTTTTTTACCGTGTAAACCATTTAAACAAACAAATGGATCAATATGTTTTTTTGAAAGCTTTTCAAATTTTAACTCATCACTATTTTCTATTAATCCCTTTAAAGTAACATAACTAAAATATTGTATATCATTTGAAATTATATTATAACCTTTTTCTTTAAAATATTTTGATACTATACCTGTTCCTGAAAATATATCACATAGTGTTATACATTTTTTAGGTTTTACAAAATCTTCTAGAACTTCATCTATATAACTTAATATTGAAAATTTAGAACCTATATAATTCATTATTACCACCCATATACATTTTACCATAAAAAAGACTAGTATTTCTAGTCTTTTAAAGAATTTATAAGTTCTACTTTATCTAATTTTTCATAGTTTAAATTATTTTTACCAAAATGGCCAAAACAAGTGGTTAAATGGTATATTGGTTTTTTTAAATCTAATTCGCGTATTATATTTTCTGGTTCAAAATTAAATACTTTGTTTATTATATTTAATATTTTTTCTTCTGGTATTTTATTAGTATTAAATGTATTTATGTATATAGATACTGGCTTTGATATTCCTATTGCGTATGCTACTTGTATTTCTATTTTATCACAAAGTTTAGCAGCTACTATTGTTTTAGCAACATATCTTGCATAGTATGAAGCACTTCTATCAACTTTTGATGGGTCTTTACCACTAAAAGCACCTCCACCATGGCCACAAACTCCTCCATATGTATCTACTATTATTTTTCTTCCTGTTAAACCACTATCACCAACTGGTCCTCCTATTACAAATCTTCCTGTTGGATTTATATATATTTTTGTATTTTCATTTATCATTTCTTTAGGAACTACATAATCTATTACATATTTTTTTATATCTTCTTTTAATATATTTAAATCTATTGGATCATGTTGTGCTGATATAACTATTGTATCTATATATTTAGGTTTATCATCTTCATAAAGCACTGTTACTTGTGTTTTACCATCTGGTCTTAAGTATTTAATTTCTTTATCTTTAAATACTTGATATAATCGTTTAGATAATAAATGAGCCATATAAAGTGGATAAGGCATATAGTTTTCAGTCTCATTTGTAGCATATCCAAACATCATGCCTTGATCACCAGCTCCAATAGATTTAGTATCACTTGAATTATCGACTCCCTGTGCTATATCAGGAGATTGTTTGTTAATGTCTAAATCAATTTTAACGTTATTTCCATTAAAACCTAATTTATCGTTATCATAGCCTATATTAATTACTGTATCACGCACTATTTTTTCTATATCAACAACAGCACTACTTGTAATCTCCCCCATAACAACTATTTTATCTTTATTAGCACACACTTCACATGCTACTCTTGAATTAGGATCTTTTCTAATAAACTCATCTAATATCCTATCTGAAATTTGATCACATAACTTATCTGGATGTCCAGGAGTTACTGATTCTGATGTAAATAATTTTTTCATAATTACCTCCCTTTTTTACCTTAAAAAGAAAGCACATAGAATAATCTATGTGCATATGATTATCCTCATCTTTCGATACAATGTATCGCAGGATTTAGCACCTAACTTAAATAGGTTGCTGGACTTCATCGGGCCTGTTCCCTCCATCACTCTTAATAAGGTAAATTTTTATTTACAAATTAATTTTAATACTTTATTATTATAAAGTCAAGTTATTTTTTTCTGATTAAAGTTCTTGTTATATAAAACAAAAATACAACCATTATACAAACATAAATCCAAGTAAATACAGTAAGTACTACACCACTCATATAATTGCTTAATAATCCTGGTATAGATTTTGGAAATATGCTTTTTACCCAAGGATAAAAACCTTTTATACCTATATTTTTTGATATATAATGAAGCAATCTTAAAAATATATCTATAACTGCTACAGAATATACAACTTTAGAAAATTTTCTAAACCAACCAAATGCAAAAATAATAAGTGCTACAATTATAATAGCATCTATATACATATTACCACCTCTATCATACTTAATAAGTATATCATGTTTATAAGTTATTTTCAAATGGAATTTGCTTATTTTTTTAGAATGTGCTAATATATGAATACGGATGTGATAGAATGGGTAATAACTCAATTGATAATAGAATAATAATAGGATTATTATTTGATGGATATAGAAAAAGAAAAATGGAAAATAGATTATATTCAAGAGATGATAGAATACCTAAGATTATAATAATTGAATATTTAAACTTAGTAGAAAGACCATCATTTAATAAGTTTATCAGTTTATATAAAAGGAATTATATACTTTGTGAATCTAAAGTTGAACCTAATTTTTCTATAGAAGAACAACAAGGACTTGCAGACACATATGATTATATTAATGATTTTGATTTTAGTAAAGATGAATTTAATGTTTTTACTACTTCTTTAATTATACATATGAAGTTATTTAGTCATTGTGGTGATGGTAGTTTTGGTGGATGTTTAAGAGATTCCACTGCTGTTTTAAATGATGTTAATATTGATGTAGTTCCTGCACATATTGCCAAAAAAGTTTTCAATAGTTATATACCTAAAAAAGATTATATATTAGAGAAATATAAAAAAGGTGATATTTTTGGATATATTGAAGATTGTATAAAGTTAAATGTTGAATTAATTAAGTTACAACCATTTGCTGATGGAAATAAAAGAACTTTTAGATCATTACTCAATTTACAATTAAAATTATTAAATATTCCACCTATATATATTCCTGCTAAAGAAAGACAAGAATATAAAAAAGTATTAATTAAAGCTATTAGAGATAATGATTTTAAAGATATAATTCAATTTTATTACTATAAAATATGTGATGCTATAGTAACACTAGATATAAAACATTCAGAAATTTTAGAAAATAATGATACTAAAAAAAATACACTTTAAATTGTGTATTTTTTATTTTAAAGCATCTAATAATTCAGCTTTTTTCATTGTTGTGTAATTAGCAACATTTTTTTCTTTTGCTAATTTTTTTAATTCAGCAACTGTTAATTTAGATAAATCTTCTTTTTCTTCTTTAGTTTCTTTTTTTACTTCTTTTTTAGCTGTACTTTTTTCTGCTTTTGGAGCTTTTACTTCTTGTTTAACAGTCTTACCTTCTAAAGCTGCTTTAGCTATAGCTACTAATCCTGTAAATGCTACAGCATCATCAATAGCTATCTCACTTAACATTTTTCTATTAATAGCAACTCCAGCTTTATTTAATCCTGAAATAAATTTAGAATAACTAATATCGTTCATACGACATGCTGCATTAATTCTAGTTATCCATAATTTACGCATTTCTCTTTTATTTTGTTTTCTATCTCTATATGCATATTTTAAAGAGTGCATAACTTGCTCTTTTGCAGTTTTATATAGTTTATGTTTACTTCCAAAGTAACCTTTAGCTAATTTTAAAACTTTGTTTCTTCTATTTTTGTGAATATTTCCACCTTTAACTCTTGCCATGTTTTTTCCTCCTATTTAATTAAAATTGTACTTTTTTAAATCTATTAGCATCTGCTTTACTTAATGAAGATGCCATTCTTCCTGCTCTATTTGAAGCAGTGTTCTTTTTACCAGTATTATGTCTAGTTCCTGGATGACCTATTTTAACGTCATTTTTTCTTGCATTTAACACTTTTTGTGTTCCTTTATGTGATTTAATTTTTGGCATATTATTCCTCCTATTTTTCTTTTTTTGGCATAAGTATCATAGTCATGTTTCTGCCCTCTAAAACTGGTTTTTGTTCAATATCAGCTACATCTTTTAGAGCATCTGCAAATCTTAATAATACATCTTTTCCAAGTTCAGTATGTGCCATTTCTCTACCTCTAAAACGTATAGAAGCTTTTACCTTATGACCTTTTTCTAAATATTTACTTGAGTTTTTTACACGTGTATCAAAATCATGTACATCGATTGCTACAGAAAGACGATATTCTTTCATTTCTAAATTAGCTTCTCTTTGTCTTTTTATATTTTCTTTTTGTTTTTTCTTGTTTTCATATTTAAATTTATTATAATCCATTACTTTACATACTGGTGGATTACCATTTGGATTAATCATTACAAGATCAAAACCTGCATAGGTTGACAAAGTGATAGCGTCTTTAAGTGATTTAATACCTAACTGTTCACCATTTGGGCCTATAACCATAACTTCTTTAGCACGAATTTGTTCATTTATAAACAAATCTCTTTCTTTGTTTGCGATAACAAACACCTCCAATATCTTATACCATGAAAAAAGTGCATACCAATAGTATCCACTTAACCTACAAATAAAATTTATCGGCATTTACCCATCACTTAAGTAATCGGGTGGATGTGGATACATCGCTTTCCTTTTTCATATGTATTGATTATACCTTTATTTACTTTATTTGTCAATAGTTTTTATATATTTTTCTCAAATAAACTAGTTGTAGCCTTAGCTTTTAGATCAATACCTGCTCTAATACCTTTTTTATAGGCAAAATACCCAGCAGCTGCTATCATTGCACCATTATCAGTACAATATTTTATATTCGGTATAGTTAAATTTATACCTTCTTTTGAACATAATTCTATAAATTTACTTCTAATACCACTATTTGCAGATACACCACCTGCTATTATTAAATTTTTTACTTTATATTCTTTTAATGCTTTCATTGTTTTTTTAGTTAAAATTTCTACAACTCTATTTTGAAATGAACAAGCAATATCTTCTTTTCTTATTTCATTACCTCTTTGTGTTTCATTATGTACTAAGTTAATTACTGCACTCTTTATACCACTAAATGAAAAATTATATGAATTGTCATCAAGTGGTAATGGTAAATTGTATGTATCTTTACCCTCATGAGCCATTTTATCAACTAAAGGTCCTCCTGGATATGGAACATTTATAACACGAGCAACTTTATCATAACATTCTCCTACTGCATCATCAAGTGTTCCACCTATTTTTTTAAATGAATAATCACTATCCATATATATTAATTCAGTATGCCCTCCAGAAACAACGAGCGCTATTAAAGGAAATTCCATTTTATTTACTAAATTATTCGCATATATATGACCAGCTATATGATGAACTGGTATTAATGGTTTATTATAAATATATGATAATGTTGTAGCAGCACTCACTCCTATTAATAGGCAACCTATAAGTCCAGGGCCATAAGTAACTGCTATTGCTGTTATATCTTCCATTGTAAGACTAGCTTTTTTTAAACACTCTTCAATAACTAATGTAATACTTTCAACGTGCATACGGCTTGCTATTTCAGGAACTACTCCACCATATAAAGCATGTGTATTCATCTGAGATAATATAACGGTTGCTACCTCTTCTGTTCCATTTTTTACTATTGAAACGCTTGTTTCATCACAACTACTTTCTATTCCTAATATATAAGTATCTTTCATACTACTCACTTATCCTTTTTATCATTAAAATACCATCTTCATCATTATAATAATTCTTTCTTACAGCAACCTTTTCAAATCCTTTACTTTTATAAAAAGAAATTGCTGAAGTATTACTAGTTCTAACCTCTAATGATATATTTTTTAAAGTATTATTATTTTCTATATAATTTAGAAGTTTAGAAGCAATACCTTTTCTTCTAAAATCTTCTTTTACAAATATATAATCTATTTCTATTCTATCGTATATTAGATCAAACACTAATACACCTTTAATATCGTTTTCTTCATATAAAATAACATTTCTAAATGCATTATCAAAAATATTATCATCTATCTTATAATTAAATATTTCCAACATTTCATTTACTATAGGTATATCATTTAATTCAATTTTTCGAATCATTTTTTAATTTATTTTCCTCTGCTTCTGTTAATTTTAAATAATGTGGATTTAAAGAATGTGCTACTAAAGGTTTATCATTTTTATGTTTTAAAATTATTTTAGAAACATTAATATGAGGTTTAATTGAATCAGCTATATTGTCATATGAAATTATAGTATAATCTTTATTTTTATTAGATAATATACTTTCTAATGAAATTAACTTATCTTCTTCTATACAATTTAATTCATTATCATATACACCCGCAAAAACATTTCCACGTCGTGCATCTATCATAGAAATACAATATTTTGTATTAAAAGAAGTTGTTGCTATAACCTCTAAACTAGATATAGGTATTATAGGTTTTTGTAAAGCCCAAGCTATTGTTTTAGCAACCGTTACTCCTACTCTAATTCCTGTAAAAGATCCAGGACCATTTACAACAAAAATCTTATCTATATCATTTAATAAAAGATTTGATTTAGTTAATGCCTCATCAATAATAACCATAATTTTTGAAGCCATATCACTTAAAATAAAATTATTATAACTATATATTACATTACTATCTTCTAAAATAGATACGTTTAAATTTGAAGTAGACGTATCTATAAACAAATATTTCATAAAACTGCCTCACATAACTCTTCATATTTTTTACCATAAGGAGTTATTATTAAAACACGTTTATTTTCATCAATTATTTTAAATTTTATTTCTAATCTCTCTTCAGGTAAAATATCTTTTATTGTCTTAGCCCATTCAATAACAACAATACCACCTTTGTTAAAATATTCTTCAATTCCAACACCTTCAGTAACACCATCAAGTCTATACACATCCATGTGATACAATGGCATTTCACCAGATTCGTATTCCTTAATAATAGTAAAAGTTGGGGAAGTTATAGTTTCATCTATACCAAGTGCATTTGCTATACCTTTAGTAAATACTGTCTTGCCGCTTCCTAATTCTCCATCTAGGCAAATAATCATATTTGGAAATTTTTCAGATTCAAAATTTTGAGCTATTTCAATTGTTTCTCTTTCACTTCTTGTAGTTATTTTATATTCCATTTCAATCACCATTATTATTATATCATTAATAAAGAAAAATTTTCAATAAAAATAATATAAATCTTTAATTTATTTACATCGTTGATTTTATAATAAAATTACTTAAATATTATGTAATAAATAGCATAATAAAATAGTTACATTTTGTAACTATTTTTTATCTTCATCTTTTAATCCTTCTTTAATACCTTTTGTTATTTCTTTAAAAGTATTACCAATAGTAGGCGCTACTTCATCCATAGTCTCTTTAGCAACTGGCATAACTTGTTGAGTAGAATATGCCATAAGTTCTCTACCTTTTGTAGATATAAGTATTGGTATAGCAAACATACAAGTAGCAATACAAATAAACACTCCAAGCATAATGGAACCTGTTGAAGCAAATTCACCAACACTGTTTTTAGCAGAACAATAACTTTTCGTAATACTATTGTTTTTATACTCACTAAAAGCACAATAATCAAAACTAGGATCTAAAGCATTAGTTATTATTTTTAAAGTATACTTATCACCATCAGTATATTTTGCAGTAGAATCATAAACAATACCACTATCTTCAAGTTCTTTTCTCATATTCTCTAATTTTGTTTGTAATGTTTCAACTTTAGAAGAATTAGGTTTAAATATACCATTAAATATTAAAAAACCACCTATACATAAGCCTACAGCCATAATTAAAACTCCAATTAAAACAATCTTATTTCTAGTTTTGTGATATGATACTTCATTTAAATATTTTTTATCTTGCATAATTCCAACCTTTCTACAATTAGTATACATTATAATCTTATTTTTAGCAATATTCAAAACAAAAAAATCCTTGAAGCCCATTGTTTCAAGGAAAAAATTACAAAAAAAAATTGGCAACTCGCTATTTTCGCTTTAACACTATCTTCGCCGTAAAAGAGCTTAACTTCTGTGTTCGAGATGGGAACAGGTGTATCCTCTTTGCTATCGTCACCAATAAATATTAGAGAAATAATTCTCTGAAAACATGATAATGTGTAATCTATCAAATTAAGAATAATTAATATAGGATTAAATCCTCGATCTATTAGTACTGGTCAACTCAACGTATCGCTACGCTTCCATCTCCAGCCTATCAACCTTGTAGTCTTCAAGGGATCTTACTTCTTAAAGAATGGGAAAACTCATCT
>CAKPCH010000004.1 GCA_934141535.1 uncultured Bacilli bacterium | reverse complement strand
ATTTAAAGCTTCTTGTAATAATAACTCAAATAAATCTTTATTCTTTTCTTTACAAAAAACAGCTTTAAAAACAGCATCATTTTTTAACTTATAAAATTTCTTCATCAAACCACCTCATATATATTATTATATAAAACTTTTGAAAATCCTTTTTTTTCTGACAACTTTTTTCATATTTTTTAAAAATATTACTTGTTTTTTGCGATATGATAGTTATATAATGAAGAGTAGTAATACCACGACTATACTATTAATGAATGCAAAGAAATAGTAATATGTGGTAAACTATAAATAGAAAGTAGGAGTAAATATGGGATATAATAAAAAAAATACAACATTAATATTAATAATAACATTGGTAAGTGTATTAGGTTTATCAATTGCTTTTGCAGCTTTTTCAAGTACTCTAACAGTAAAGAGTAATGCGACAATCACACCAGATTCAGGGAACTTTAAAGTAGTGTTTTCAAGTAGTAGTACATCACTTTCAACAACTAATGTGAGTGTAAGTAAAACTGGAAATGCAACTACAGGAACTCCAACAATAGATAATAGTGGTAATCCAACAATAAAAAACTTAAGTGCATCATTTACATCTCCAGGAGAAAAAGTAGAGTATACATTCTATGCAAGAAATGAAGGTTCATATGATGCATATTTAAGTAGTGTAGTATTTGATAATATAAAAAACAAATCAGTATTTAAAGAGTGCGTAGCAGGAACAGGTACAACATCCTCTTTAGTAGCAAGTGCCTGTAATGGAATAAAGGTAACAACAACAGTATTAAGTACAGCATATACTTCTACCACATTGAATATAACAAATCATGTATTAAAGAAAAATAATAGTGAATTAGTAAAAGTAACAATAGAATATACAAGTGGTTCAAGTGTAGCCGATGGCCCATTTACAATAAAATTTGGGAAAATCTATTTAACATATGGCTCAACAAGTTTAAGTGGGACACCAACATTGCCAGAAGAAGTTGATCCAGTATGCATAGCAACTTCAACTGCCACAACAGGCAATATTCCAAGTGGAAGTTTTAACTACGGAGATGAATATACATGTGAAGTAGGAGATAGTTATAGTAATACATTCTTTGTGTTAGAAAATAATACAGACACAGTAAGTTTAATCATGAAAGAAAACTATACAGATTCATACGTTCCTAAATTAACTGGCTGGTGTATAGATGAAGGATCAGATAATACTTGTAAAAATATTAGTACAACAGGTTCAGAAGCTCCAGATGGAAAAGATTATCTAGGCCATATAAAAGAAATATTTAATAAAAAAGGAGTAGAAGTAAGTTTTCCAACATATGATCAACTATCTACAGCAGCAGGTAATAAAACATCAGGTTTTCCAATGTGGTTATATGATTATATGTATAATGCGACACATTCTTTAAAAGAAATATATGGTTATTGGACTGCTACACCACATGCTGACTATTCTACAAGTGCATGGCATGTTTACTATTATGGCAATTTAGATTTTAGTCGTGTTGGCTTTTCTGGTGGTGAATATGGTCTTCGTCCAGTAATAACAATATCAAAATCTTTAGTAAGTTAAGAGTAAAAAATATTTAAGATTTAATTGAAATAAAACATTTGATATGTTTTATCTCTTTTTTTATTATCTAATTTATAGTATAATAATTTTGGTGGTATTATGTTATATACGTCAACAGAGAATAAAAAAATAAAAGAAATAAAGAAATTAAATACAAAAAAATATAGAGATATATCTAATGAATTTTTAATTGAAGGAGAACATTTAGTACTTGAAGCATATAAAAAAGGGTATTTAAAAGAATTAATATTAGAAGAAAATACTGATATAAATATAGATATTCCAAAAATATATGTAACAGTTAATGTATTAAAATATATTAGTGAATTAGATAATCCTCCAACTATTCTAGGTATATGTAAAAAAATAGATAATACTGATATAGGTAATAGAATACTAATATTAGATAATATACAAGATCCAGGCAATTTAGGTACTATTATAAGGAGTGCTGTAGCATTTAATATTTCAACAATAGTACTTAGTAATGATACTGTAGATTTATATAATGCTAAGGTTATAAGAGCTACACAAGGTATGATATTTAATATGAATATTATAAGATGTGATTTAAAACAATTTATTTCTGATATAAAGAATAAAAACTATAAAGTGTATGGAACAAAGGTAAATGGTGGGAAAAGTTTAAAATCACTTGAAAAGTGTGAAAAATTTGCTATAATAATGGGTAATGAAGGAATAGGTGTAAAAAAAGAAATATTAGATATGTGTAGCGATTACATATATATTGATATGTCTTCATCTTGTGAAAGTCTTAATGTAGCAATTGCTACTTCTATAATATTATACGAATTAGATAAATAGGTGATTTTATGGATTTAATAAATATAGGTAAATTAGTAAATACACATGGACTTAAAGGCGAAGTTAGAATTCTTAGTACATTTAAATATAAAGATAAAGTTTTTAAAATTAATAATAAAATTTATATAAATAATAATCTATATATTATAAAATCTTATAGACCTCATAAAAATTTTGATATGGTTACTTTAGATAAAATAGAAAATATAGATGATGCTTTAAAATTAAAAGGGTATAGTGTATATGTAAATAGAAATGATTATGATTTTGGTATATTAAATACTGATTTAATAGGACTTGATGTATATGATAATGAGATATATAAAGGTAAAATAGTTGATGTAATAGAACTTCATACAAGTGAGGTTATAGTAGTAGATGGAATTAAAAGACATATGGTACCTTTAAATGAAAATTTTGTAAAAAATATTGATATGAATAATAAAAAGATTTATATTAATTATATTAAGGGGTTAGACAATGAAGATTGATATATTAACACTTTTTCCAAATATGTTTGATGGATTTTTAAACGAATCTATTATATTGCGTGCTCGTACATTAAATAAAGTAGATATTAAAATACATAATTTTAGAGATTATTCACTAGATCCACATAAGAAAGTTGATGATTATAGTATAGGTGGTGGAAGTGGTATGGTTTTAATGCCACAACCTATATTTGATGCTGTTGAAGCATTAAAAAAAGAGAATACTAAAGTTATATTAATGACACCACAAGGAGTTAAATATAATCAGTCTTTAGCATACGATTTATCAAAAGAATCACATTTAATAATAATATGTGGTCATTATGAGGGATTCGATGAAAGAATAAGAAGTCTTGCTGATATGGAAATTAGTATTGGCGATTTTGTCCTTACTGGTGGAGAAATTCCAGCAATGGCAATTAGTGATAGTATAATAAGATTACTAGATGGAGTAATAAAAACTGATTCTCATATAAATGATTCTTTTCATGAAAATTTACTTGATTATCCAGTATATACACATCCAACAGATTTTAGAGGAATGAAAGTACCAGATGTTCTTTTATCAGGACATCATGCAAATATAGCTAAATACAGAAAAGAAGAACAAATAAAAAGAACAAAAGAAAGAAGACCTGATTTACTAGAAAAGAGATGATTTTATGATTAAACATTATAAAGTTTATAAAAAAAATAAGTTTACAACATGTAAGTTTAATTATAATAAAATAAAAGGATTTAATTTTGTACCTAGAAATAATGTTAAATATGATGGTATTATTGTAAATAAACTTTTAATAATAAAACCATCTCTAATAGAGAATATATTAAAGAAAAAAATAAAAAGAAAATTAGATTTATATTTTAAACTAATAATAAAATTTATAGATACTGAAGATAATGATGATGGAGATGCACTAAGAGAAGCACTTAATGATGTATCTAGATATAAAAGTATAGTAGAATATAAATATAAGAAATATTTAGATCAAAAATATTTAACTATTTTATTAAAGAAAATAAGCATATTAGAATATGAATTAAACTCTAAACTAATTAATTTAAATGAATATGAAGATGTTCATACAACAAGAAGAGTTAGATAGGAGGATTATATGTCTAGATGTGAACTTGAAATGTATAATAAAAGAATGAGAAGATTAATTGATATAGGATCATTATTTAATAAAAAAGCAATAAACGGTATTAGGCAATTTGATAGTATAATGAGCACATTTAAAAATGAAACAGAGTTAAAATATTATTTATATTCTAATAACTTAATAACAAAAGAAGAATTTAATAATAATTTTAGATTACTTCACTTTAATAATAAAAAAGAAACTAAAAAAATTCTTCCTGTTATGTATGGAGAGGATCTTGATTGCTTTCTTACTGTTGGTGATAAAACTTATATAGATGTAATAAAAGCAAAATATAAATTATTTCAAAGAGGAAGAGATATTAATTTCTTAAGTAAATTATTTGATCACTATAATAGTGGTAGTGGTAGAAAATATAATAAAGAGGGTGCAGGATTTCCTGGAATAGTAGATTACTTAAGACATTATAGAAATAATACTATAACAGATGATACTTTAGAATTTTTAGATGATTCTCTAAGTAAATTATTTGATTATGTTGTTTTTAAATATGGAAGTGCTGATTACTATGCTTTAAGAGATTTAGGATATTTAATTAGTGAATATAATAAAGAAATTAAAAAGAGTAAAGAACTAGAAAAAGAAAACAATATAAAATACACAGAGGGTGAGCAACTTGATATGTTTGATATAAAAGAAGAGGTTAGTCAAGTAGAAAGTGTAAGTGTTTGGACACATGATGAACCTGATTTTGCTCCAAATGAAGAGATAGGTATTAAATATCAAGAATACATAGACAATCTAGACGTAGAATTTTATTCACATGATAAAACACGTTAAACAAACGTGTTTTAATATTATTTACAAAAGATATAATTTATGTTAAAATAATATTGTATTCATAAGGTGGTGGATGAAATGAATGACACTAAAATATATGATTCAAGTGAATTTCAAAATGAGTATGTATCACAAGTAGTTAAAGAAGTAGCTATTAATTTACAAGATAAAGGATATAATCCTGTAAATCAAATACTAGGTTATTTAATGAGTGGAGATCCTGGATATATATCTAATTATAAAGAATCTAGAAGTAAAATAACTGAATTAGATAGAACTAAAATATTAGAGATATTAATAGAAAATTTCTTAAAATGAGATATTTAGGTTTAGATTTAGGTACAAGAACTTTAGGACTTTCTATTAGTGATACAACAAAAACAATAGCAACCTCTTATAAAACTATAAGATTTAATGACTCTGATTATGAGTCTTTAATACCAATTTTAAAAGATATTATAGAAAAAGAGAATATTGTAAAATTAGTTTTAGGATTACCTAAGAATATGAATAATACAATGGGAGAAAGATGCGCTACCACAATAAGTTTTAAAAAATTAATAGAAGATAACTTAAATATAGAAGTTGTGCTTCAAGATGAAAGACTTACAACAGTAGAAGCTACTAATTATATGTTAGAGGCAGATTTATCAAGAAAAAAGCGTAAGAAAAGTATTGATGCTTTGGCTGCTAATATAATTCTTCAAACATATTTAGATAAAGAAAAGGGAGGATATTATGAAAGAAGAAACAATGACATTTAAAGTATTTAATGATGAAGGAAAAGAAGTAGAATGTGAAGTTTTATTTACATTTGAATCAGATGAAACTAAAAAAAACTATATAGTATATACAGATAATACAATAGATTCTGAAGGTAATACTAGAGTATATGCTTCAATTTATAATCCTGATGAGGATGAAACTAAATTACTACCAATAGAAACTGAAAAAGAATGGAAAATAATAGAAACTATTTTAGAAGAATTACAAAATGAAACTGAAGGAAAGAATGAGTAATCCTCATTTCTTTTTATGAAAAAGAAAATAATAATTATAATATTTAGTATAATTGCCTTAATTATAATAGGCAGTTGTACTTTTTATAATATAGGATTAAAAAGCGTAAGTAGTAGTTCTAAAGAAGTAGAATTTATGGTTGATAGTGGTAGTACATATTATGGGGTTATTTCTAAATTAAAAAAAGAAGGTTTAATTAGAAATGAATTGTGTTTTAAAATATATATAAAACTACATAAAGTAAATAGTGTAGAGGCAGGAACTTATAAATTAAATAAAAATATGAGTGTTAAAGATATAGTAAAAGAATTTAATAAAGGTAATACATATAATCCGGATGCTATAGTAATTACTTTTAAAGAAGGTAAGAACATGAGAAATATAGCACACGTTATAGCAACCTCTACTTCAAATACTGAAGATGATGTATATAATTTATTAAATGATAATGAATATTTAGATGAGCTTATAAATAAATATTGGTTTATAACTACTGATATAAAAAATAAAGATATATATTATTCATTAGAAGGATATTTATATCCAAATACATATGAATTTAAAAATAAGGATGTAACTGTAAAAGAAATATTTAAAGTTATGTTAGATGAAATGGATAAACAATTAACAGAAGTAAAAAGTGATATATTAAATAATACTTATAGTGTACATCAAATACTTACTTTAGCATCTATAGTAGAACTTGAGGGTGCTAAAGGAAGTGATAGAAGTGGTATAGCAGGAGTATTCTTTAATAGATTAGAAGCAGGATGGAGTTTAGGTAGTGATGTAACTACTTATTATGCTGCTAAAATAGAAATGAATGAAAGAGATTTATATAAATCAGAAATTAATGATAATAATGCTTATAATACAAGAAGTAATTATTTAGCAGGTAAGCTTCCAGTAGGTCCTATATCTAACCCTAGTATAGATTCTATAAAAGCAGTTTTAAATCCAAAAAAAAGTGATTATTTTTACTTTGTAGCAGATAAAACTGGAAAAACATATTTCTCTAAAACATATAGTGAACATATATCTACAAAGAATGATTTAATAAAGGCAGGATTATGGTACACATACGAATAGAAGATTTAGAAAGATATGCTAAAGAAAATTCTATTCCTATAATGCAAAAAGATGGAATAGAATTCTTAACTAAATATATTAAAGATAATAATATAAAAAATATATTAGAAATAGGGAGTGCTATTGGATATTCTGCTATAAAGATGGCTAGTGTAAGCGATGATGTAAAAATAACAACTATAGAAAAAGATAAAGATCGATATGATTTAGCAGTTTCAAATATTAATTTATTTAATATGCAAGATAGAATACATATTATAAATGATGATGCTTTAAATGTAGATTTATCTGAAAAATATGATCTTATATTTATAGATGCTGCTAAAAGTCAATATATTAAATTTTTCGAGCACTTTGATAAATGCTTAAAAACAAATGGAGTAGTAGTAAGTGATAATTTATCATTTCATGGATTAGTAGAAGATGATTCTAAAACTCATAATAGAAATACTAAACAATTAGTAAAGAAAATAAGATTATATATAGAATATTTAAAAAATAATAATAGATATGAAACTACATTTTATTCTTTAGGAGATGGAGTAGCAATATCTAAAAAAAGAATTGACTAGTTTATTCACTAATCAATTCTTTTATTTTTTCAGTATTTTTAAAATTTAATTTAGCTACATCTTTTAATTTATCAAATCCATATTGTTTAACTATATTAGTTGCAGTAATATCTACTTCTTCACCAGCACCTTTTTTAAGTTCAATATTTAATTGCTTAGATAATTTATTAAATTCTTTAATAAATATATATCTACTTATTAAAGAGGAACATGCTACTGATAAGTGTTTATCTTCACCCTTAGTAAAGAAAGTAATATTTCTAACAACATTAGGTGTATCTTTTAAATAATTATAATATACATAAGGTTTAGCAAACTGATCTACTATTATATAATCATAATCTTTAATTCTTTCTTTTAATTTATATAGCACTTTATTATGAAGTATAGCTTTTATTTTATTCATATTTATATCAGTAGAATAAAATTGATTATATTCATTATTAGAGAGAATTATAGATTCATATTCAATTAAATCAATAAATTTAGGTACTAAGTTAAGTATTTGTTCATCATTTAATTTTTTAGAATCTTTTACTCCCAATTCTTCTAATGTTTTAATATTTTCTTTTTTTACAAAACTTGCTGTAACAACTATTGGACCAAAATAATCTCCAGTACCAACTTCATCAGATCCTATAGCGCTCGAATTATATATTAAAGGATTTATAAAATCAGATGTATTTTTGTCTTTAGCAGTCTTTTTATCACCACTATTTTTAACATCAACTTTACCACTATTTAATTTTTCTGTAGTTATCCAAAAATCACTTGAAAGATCTGCATCTTTTCCTTGAAATACAACTTTACCTGAATTATATAGTGTTATTACAGTATCTCCATCTTTAGCTTGCCATTTCGCATACTGTGGAGTAGTTTCTCTTTTACACCAATCAAGCTCCTTACTCATTAACTCTTGAGTTTCTTCACTAGCCACAAAAGATATTACATTATTTTTATTCTTACTTTTATTCATTAATATCACCCATATACATTTTACCATAAATTTTTATAAATTACTTTCTTTTTATTAAAATTTATAATATAATTAAAATGGAGATGAGCTTATGAATATAATAGATATAATAATTTTAATATTTTTAGCTTTTGGAGCACTCTTAGGATTTAAAAGAGGATTTACAAGGCAATTAGTATCTTTAGTTGGTATTGTAGCTATTATAATATTATCTTATTTATTTAAAAATCCTGTAAGTGTATTTTTATATAATAATTTACCATTCTTTAATTTTGGTGGAATATTTAAAGATGTTACAGTAATAAATATTTTAGTTTATGAAGTAATCGCATTTTTTGTAGTATTTTTTGTTCTTACAATAGTATTTAAGATACTTTTATCTTTAACTAGTGTATTTGAACGTATTTTAACACTTACTATTGTACTTGGAATACCATCTAAAATATTGGGAGCTATATTAGGAGTAGTACAAAATATTTTATATACTTTTATAGTTTTATATATATTAAGTTTACCAACAATAAATTTTACTATGATAAAAGAATCTAGTGTTGCTGATACAATACTTAATAAGACACCAATAATGTCTAAAGTATGTGATAATACTCTAAGTACATTTAATGAAATAGTTAAGTTAAAAGATGAATATGAAGAAACTAATAATATGAAAGAATATAATCAAAGAGTATTAAATTTAATGATTGAAAAAAAGGTTATCACTAAAGAAAATGCTTTAGAATTAATTAAAAAGGGAAAAATAAAAGATGTAACTATACAGTAGTTTACACCAAATTTACATAGTTTACACCTTTAATTATAAGGTGTAGCACATAAATTTTTAAAAACTTAAAGAAGTATAATATATTTCTTTGATTTAGTAGAATATGTGTGCTACAATAAATATAGAGATACGTGCTATCAAAAATAAAAAATGGAGTGATTATAATGTTTACTTTATACAATTTTATAATATCAAATATATATCTTTATATATGCATTATAATATCTTTAATAATTCTTGTTACTATTTTGCTTATTGTTTGTAATAATCAGAAAAAAAGAAGAAAGATAAAAGATGATTTTATAGAAGCAGAGAAAGTAGAAACAGAGTTTAAAAAAATGGAAGAAGAAAAGAAACCAAATGAACTTGAAAACATCTTAAAGAAAATGCAAGAAGATATTGATGTAAAACCAGAAGATGTTGTTAAAAAGTTTGAAGAAGAGCAAGAAGAAAAAGCAATTATAAGTTATAAAGAATTAGTAGATAATGTTAAATCAGGTAAAATTGAAGTAGTAGATGACGAAGAAGGAAATATAAATTTTGTTGAAGGACTAGATGATGAGGTTAAAGAACCAATTACTATAAATGAAGAATCTAGTGTAACACCTGAAATGGTAAAGAGTGCTATTTTAAGTATATCAAAAGATTCAGTAAAAGAAGAACCTAAGAAATTTAAACAAAGTGATTTTATTTCACCAATATATGGAGTTATGGATACTAGATTAGAATATCCTAAAGTAAAAAAAGTAGAAACTACTATGGATATTATGAATACTAAAGATTACAATGAATTAACAGAAGAAATAAAAAGACAAGAAGAATTTCTTAATGCTTTAAAAGAATTTAGAAATAATTTATAAAATAAGGAGTTGATAGTGTAATATGGCTAAAAGAGGTAGACCTTCTAAGAAAGTTATAAAAAAAAGAAAAGAAGCTAAATCTAAAAGTGAATTATCATTATTACTTGGAGTATTTGTTGTTGTCGCACTCTTAGTAGTAGGATATTTCTTATTAGGAAATAAATAGGTTTTAATACCTATTTTTTTATTTATTATTTGTAAACTTTTTAATGAATTTATTAAAAAGTTATTGTTCTTAAGTTTTCATTCATGGTATAATAATATCGTATGTTAAAAGGAGGATAATATGACAAAATATGTTTATGCCTTTAAAGAAGGTAACAAAGACATGCGTAATTTATTAGGTGGTAAAGGTGCTAACCTAGCTGAGATGACTGGTATTGGTCTACCTGTTCCAAGAGGTTTTACAGTTACTACTGAAGCATGCATTAAATATTATGATGATGGAGAAGATATTTCTAAAGAAATTAAAGATGAAATATTAGAACATTTATCAAAACTAGAAAGTGAAACTGGTAAAACTTTTGGTGATAAAGAAAATCCATTATTAGTAAGTGTTAGAAGTGGTGCTCGTGCATCTATGCCAGGTATGATGGATACAGTTCTTAATTTAGGACTTAATGATGAAGTTGCTAAAGGATTTGCTAAAGCTACAAATAATGCAAGATTTGTATATGATAGTTATAGAAGATTTATTCAAATGTTTGCAGATGTTGTTATGGGATTTCCAAAGAGTTCTTTTGAAAGAAAGTTCGATGTAATTAAAGAAGAAAAGGGAGTTAAGTTTGATACTGAACTTACTGCTGAAGATTTAATGGAAGTTGTAGAAATTTATAAATCAGAATATAAGAATCATGCTGGTGAAGAATTCCCACAAGATCCTAAAGTTCAATTAATGGAAGCTGTAAAAGCAGTATTTAGAAGTTGGAATAATGATAGAGCTATTACTTATCGTAGACTTAATGATATTCCATCTAGTTGGGGAACTGCTGTTAATGTTCAAGAGATGGTTTATGGTAATAGAGGAGATGACTGTGGTACTGGTGTAGCATTCACAAGAAATCCTGCTACTGGTGAAAAAGCTTTATTTGGTGAATATTTAATGAATGCACAAGGTGAAGATGTTGTTGCTGGTATTCGTACACCTCAACCAATTGCTACATTAAAAGAAACAATGCCAGAATGTTATGATGAATTTGTTAAGATTTGTGGTATACTTGAAGATCACTATAAAGATATGCAAGATATGGAATTTACTATTGAAAATGGAAAATTATTCATGTTACAAACAAGAAATGGTAAAAGAACAGCTCAAGCAGCTTTAAAGATTGCTGTTGATTTAGTTAATGAAGGAATGATTAGTAAAGAAGAAGCTTTACTTAAAGTAGAACCTAAACAATTAGATCAATTATTACATCCAAATTTTGATCAAAAAGCACTTAAAGAAGCTAAAGTAGTAGCTAAAGGTCTTGCTGCATCTCCAGGTGCTGCAACTGGTAAAATTTATTTTACTGCAGAAGATGTTATGCAAGCTTCTAAAAATGGAGAAAAAGATATTTTACTTGTTAGACTTGAAACTAGTCCAGAAGATATTGAAGGTATGAATATAGCTCACGGTATATTAACTATACGTGGTGGTATGACAAGTCATGCTGCAGTTGTTGCTCGTGGTATGGGTACTTGCTGTGTATCTGGATGTGGTGAACTTGTAATTGACGAAGAAGCTAAAACTGTTAGAACTCGTGATGGTAAAGTTTATCATGAAGGAGATTGGATGAGTTTAGATGGTTCAACTGGTAATGTATATGGTGAACAAGTTAAAACTGTTGCTCCAGAAATAAGTGGAGATTTTGAAACATTTATGGGATGGGCAGATAGTGTTCGTAGACTTAAAGTTAGAACTAATGCAGACACACCAAGAGATGCTATTCAAGCACGTAAATTTGGTGCTGAAGGAATTGGTCTTTGCCGTACTGAGCACATGTTCTTTGAAGAAGAAAGAATATTTAATTTCCGTAGAATGATAGCTGCTGATACTGTTGAAATGAGAGAAGAAGCACTAGAAAAAATATTACCATATCAAAGAAAAGACTTTGAAGGATTATTTGAAGCTATGGAAGGAGATCCAGTTGTAATTCGTTACTTAGATCCACCTCTACATGAATTCTTACCTCATACAGATGAAGAAATTAAACCATTAGCTGAATCACTTGGAATGAGTTTTGAAGCTTTAAAAGAACGTGTTGAATCATTAAAAGAATTCAATCCAATGATGGGTCATAGAGGATGCCGTTTAGCAATCACTTATCCAGAAATTGCTAGAATGCAAACAAGAGCTGTTATTGAAGCAGCAATTAATGTAAATAAAAAAGGTATGAACATAACTCCTGAAATAATGATTCCACTTGTTGGAGATGTTAATGAACTTAAATATGTTAAGAAAGTAGTAACTGATACTGCAGATAAAGTTATAGCTGATAATGGTGTAGAACTTAAATATCATGTTGGTACAATGATTGAAATACCACGTGCTGCTGTTACTGCTGATGAAATAGCAAAAGAAGCTGAATTCTTCTCATTTGGTACAAATGACTTAACTCAAATGACTTATGGATTCTCAAGAGATGATGCTGCTAAATTCTTAAATGAATATTATGCAAAAGGAATATTTGAAAACGATCCATTCGCTAAATTAGATCAAAATGGTGTTGGTAAATTAATAGAAATGGCTCATAGATTAGGACATGAAACTCGTCCAGATATCCATATGGGTATATGTGGTGAACATGGTGGAGAACCAAGTAGTGTTGAATTCTGCCATAGAGTAGGTTTAGATTATGTATCTTGTAGTCCATTTAGAGTTCCTCTAGCAAGACTTGCTGCTGCACAAGCTGTAGTAAAAGAAAAATTAAATAAATAATAAAAAATTAGACTAAGATTTCAAAATCTTAGTTTTTTGATGTATAAAAAAAGTTTTTAATTATGTTATAATATAGTTAATAAAAAAGCAGGAGATAAACATGAAAAAAGAAGAGTTTAAGAAAATTATTGATATATGTAGTAAGCAAGAAGAAGTAAGAAGTGCTGTAATAAAAAATCACAATAATAACTTATGGTGGCCATTAGAAGTAGAAGATTATAGAAAAAGATTATTAATTGCTGGTCTTTCTACTAGAATTTCTTATAATATGATAGATAGTTATAGAAAAGTAATAAATAATTTAAATAGTTACACATATGAACAAATTAAGAACATGAAAAAAGATGAAATCATTAATATAATTAAAGGATTAGGGTTATCAAGTACTAGATATAAATATTTGTCATCAATGATTAATTTTATAGAAAAATATGATAAAGAAATAAGAGAATTATCTAATGATGAATTGATTAAACTAATTGCTGATAACGTTAGTGGAGCATCCTACAAAGTAGCACAATGTTGTGTTTTATACGTAAGAGGATATTATTCAGGTATAATGCCAGTTGATAGTGGTATGAAAGATGTAGAATTACCTTGTCTAGGATTTGAACAATATAAAAATGCATTAGGTCATGATATTTTAAGAAAAAAATTAGAAACATTAGTAAAAGATAACAATATGGAAAAAATAATAAAACAAAATGGATACAAAGAACTTAAAGTAGAAAATTATGAGAATGCTACATGGTTTTGCCATTTAGTTCTTATTTATTATAAAAGATATTTTTGCAATAAACATAATCCTGAAAATTGTCCGTTAAAAGATTACTTTAAAATAAAATGTAAATGTAAAAAAGAATCTTAACGATAGAAATTTAATAATAAATGTCATCCTAGTTTTTTTAAAATATATTATGTACATATAAATAATAATGTTATAACTGAATATATTATTAATGTATACTATAGTTGACATTTTCATAAAAATGTAGTATATTTATATTGCACTTGAAAAGTGCGAAAATGTTTTTCGCTTCCGGGTGGCTAGCGAATAATAAATAATCCCGGTCGACAATGTTTCTCGCTTCTGGGTGGCTAGCGAGTAATAAGTGATCCCAGTTGAAAATGAGGAAAAACTTCATCATATGATGGAGCTTTCTTTTATTTTATGATATATTATATATGGAGTTGGTGTATATATGGAAATAAAAACAGGATACTTATATCATATTAAGGATGAGTTTTTTGATGTAGTGAATGATGAAAATTTAATGACTAATCATGAGCGTGGCAAAAAAAGGCCAACATATTTTACCATTAAGGATAAAAATATATTATGGTTTATACCTTTGAGTTCAAAGGTTGATAAATATAAAAGAATAATAGAAACTAAAAAAGAAAAATATGGCTTTTGTAATACTATATTAATAGAAAAAATTTTTGATGAACAAGCAGCAATATTGCTTCAAAATGCATTTCCCACATTAGAAAAATATATTGATCATGTACATACTGTTGATGGCAGACCTGCGAAAGTACCAGAAAAACTATCTGAAATTATATTATATAATTTTACTAATTTAATGAAATTGAAACAAAGAGGTATTAATTTATTTTTTACAGATATAGATAAAATCAAAGAAAAAATGTTAAATGAGGGAAAACAATAAAGATTAAAGCTAAGATAGTGTTATCTTGGCTTTTTCTATATTTTAAGTTATAATGTAAAAGATAAAGGAGAAAAAACAATGGTAGAATTAGTAAGGCAAAATTTAAAAATTAATAAAGCAAGATTTGCTAAAGCAAAAAGAGAAATACTTGATAGCATTGATGCAGATATTATAGTTGAACATGTGGGTTCAACAGCAATACCTAAAATGTATGGAAAAAACATTGTAGATGTTTTAGTTGGCGTTAATAATCGTGATGATTTTAATACTGCAATTAAAGGATTAGAGAAAATTGGGTTTATTGGTAGTGAAAAGAGTAGAAGTGATGAGTATATGTTTTTTGCACCCTATTTAGGTGAAACACATGATGGTGATGTTCATGTTCATATTGTACTAAAAAATACAAAAAGAATTGATGACTTTCTTCTTTTAAGGGATTATTTATTATCTCATCCAAAAGAAGCTAAAGATTATTCAGATTTTAAGAAAAATCTTATTAAAAGTGGTGTGACAGATAGAAAAGAATATAAACGTATTAAAGCTTTATATGTATCAGATTTAATTCAAAAAGCAATAAAAAATGAAGAAAAAAAGTTTAAAAAAATATAATGTAAATATAGTTTCTTTTAAATAATCAAAATATGTTAATATTTTGTCTTTTTTTCATGTTATAATTTATTTAGGTGATGAGTATGTTAGGCGGAATATATGGAGATAAAGCAGGAAGTATATATGAATACAGTCAAATAAAAGAAATAACTAGTATTAATCCTGATAAGTTAATAACACATGAATCATTTTTTAGTGATGATACAATAGAAATAATAGCTATAATGGATTCCATATTAAATAAAAAAGATTATGGTGAAACATTAAAAAAATATATACTTGAATATATAAATTATAAACCAGACTATAAACCATATTTTAAATATCCATTTTCTTTAGGTACTATAAAATGGGCTCAAGGCAGTCAAAAAAATGATAGTATAGGTAATGGTGCTTTAATGAGAATATCGCCAGTAGGTTATTTATTTGATAATTTAAAAGATATAAAAGAGAATACTATTTTAGCAACTATTCCATCTCATAATTCAAAAGAAGCAATAGAGTGTGCTATAACAATAACTAGTTTAATTTATTATTTTAGAAATGGTATATCAAAAGAAGAATCATATAGATTATTGAATCTAAGTCCGTCATACATACCTTTTAAAAAATTTAATACAACATGTTATGAAACACTAAATAATTGTTTATATGCTTTATATATTTCAAATAATTTTGAAGATGCAATAAGAAAGACTTTATTAATGGGTGGGGATACAGATACAAATTGTTGTATAGTAGGTTCTATGGCAGAAGCACTATATGGTATGAATGAAAAAGAAAACGAAGATGCATTTGATAAATTACCTGATAAATTTGTTAAAGTATTAAGAAAAAAATATTGAGTTAAAAATTATCACTGTATATTTTATTTAAATTTCAAGGAGATGAATGTATGAGTAAGTTAGCAAAAATGATGTATATGATTGATTTACTAAATACAGGTAATATGTATACAATAAAGGAATTAGCAGAAAAAATAGGTGTAACAGAAAGAATGATACGATACTATAAGGATGAAATTTGTAATAATGGTATTGCAATTGAATCATTTAAAGGTCCTAATGGTGGATATTTCATGATAGATAAAGTTAAAAATTATACAAGTATCAATAAATATGATATTCAACTGCTAGATAGTATTTATGACATATTATTAAAGAATAATTTTAAATATTTATATAAATACCGTGAATTTTTAGACAAATCAAAAAGAATGTATTCGATTTTTGAAGAAACAAGTAAATATATTTTAAATGTAGATATAAATTCTACAGGTGAAATAGAAAAATTGATAAGAGAAGCTATAAACAAAAATGAGAAAATGGAGATAATATATAATAATATAGATGGTAAAAATTCTAAGAGAATTATTCATCCTATTTATATATTTAAATATAATGATAATTATTATGTAACAGCTTTTTGTGAATTAAGAAATACCATAAGGCATTTTGAACTTAACAGAATTATAAATGTCAAATAAAAAAGACGAAATATTTCAAAATTGCATGTTATAATTAATTTGAGGAGGATTGCATATGAATAACAATTATACTTATATTGATTTTGACGGTGTTATACTTGATTCTGAAGAAAGAATGCTCGGTAGAAAATATAGTGTAGGTTTCCATAATCACATGGACGAGAAGGAATATGATGAATATTTTAACTATACTAATTTACACCCAGAAGAATGGGATTATATTATAAGGGAAGCTAATTCAATAAATAATTCTGTTGAAATAATTAAAGAATTAGAAAGGATGAAAAAAAAAATAGCAATTTTAACAAAAATTCATACATTATATGAAATGAAAGTTAAAGTTGAAGATATAAGAAACAATAGAAAAATAAAGTGCCCTATATTTTTTGTACCACCAGGTATAAAAAAACATAATGTAGTAATACCAAATGGGCAATTGCTTATTGATGATTCCAAAAAGAATATAAACTTATGGATTGCTAATGGTGGTGAAGGAGTTGTTTTTGATAAATCACTTAGTCAAAATGATAATGATAAAGTGAAGAGTTTGGAATTTTTAATTAAGAGGTAAGTATATGAATAATATATTATTGTTTGAAAATTATATTAAATCACTTGAGCAAAAATATAACGCAGTTTGTTTTGATATTGATGGAACTCTAACCACTGAAAATTCGAAATCTATAGATCGTAGAGCAATAAAAATGATTGTAGATTTATTGAAGAAAAAAGTTCCAATCGTGTTTATCACTGGACGTGGAGAAACAGGATTAAAAGATTTAAAAAGTGATATATATAATGATATAATTAATTCTAAAGAAATTACTGATGCTGATATAAAAAGAATATATATATTGACTAACGACGGAGCTAGATTGTTTTATAGTTTAGGGGCATCATTTGAAGAATTTTTGGTTGCCAATACATATATTTCTACAGATTCTGAATTAAAGGAACTTGAAAAAGTTAATGAATTAATAATTAAGTTAAAAAGTAGTAAAGTATATGGAAGTTTTTTTGACTTGGGGTATTCTGAGGATAGTGAAACAAATAAAATTATAAATATAAGAATGGTTTTTAATATTAAAAATTCTAATTTAATTGATTTAATATTTGAGCAAATTCAACTTTATATAATTCATAATAAATTTGAAGGCATTCATTTAACTAGAGGGATATATAAAGATAAAATAGTTTTTCAAATGGGTACTACAACAAAGGATAAAGCGATAGAAAGAGCAGAAAAATTAATCGGAGTTCCTAGAAATTCTATGATGCGAGTTGGCGATTGCGGAGATTTAAAAGGAAATGATTATGCAATGCTTAATTGTAAACAAGGTTATAGTGTAGATAAAACAAGTGGGTCAATGGATTCTTGTTTCCCTGTATTTGATGATAATGGAAATATAATAAAGGGTGTAAATGCGACATTATCATTGATAAGGCAAGCAAAAATATTACCAACTGTGTGCTTGGAAAAGGCTGATAAGAATAACTATAAGCACAATTTTGCATTAGTTGAAAAAAATATAGTTTTAGGTAGAAATAAATTACTAAATAAATATAATAATTTAATAAATATTAATTTTAATGATAATAATGGAATAGATAGTTTGTTTGATAAATGCAGTGGAAGTATTATAATTCCTATGTATGAATGGGAATTGTCTGATGATATAGCTTTAAAAGAATTTTGGTCGACTACACATAATGGATGTTATGCCTACCTAATTAGAGATAATAATAATTATCTTTTAAGAGGTTCCAGTACATATTATTATTTTATTTCAAACAGAATTAGTAATAATGGTAAAGACATTACTAGTAAAGCAAATATTATAGAATGGCATAATAATTATTTATCATTTTTAACAAATTCTATCCAAGCAATTTTACTTACAAATAATATAAATAACTTGACAAATAGAAAATTGTTATTAGGAATTTTAGATAATTGTAGAAATGTTTTATTAATTTTGTTAAATCATAATTTAGTTTCAAACAATTCTAATAAAAGTATTTTATTAAATATTTCTTCTTTTGATGAAAAAAGTGTTTTCGATATATATAGCGTTTTATTTAAAATAGAGGACTACATTGATAGAATTTGTTTTCATTTAAATTATATTATAGATAAAGAATGTATTACTGAAAGTATAAATCAAATTATAAATATTTTAAATAAAAATTTAAAACAAGAATTACAAGTTTTAAACAAAACAGACTATTCAAAAGATTATAGAGCATACAGAGAAATTGATAATTTTGCAGAAAATTATATAGCTGTTTCTTTGTATAATGACAACAATAACAATAATAAATTAATAAATGCTTGTGGATTAAGTTATGGCGGTATAGAATTACCTATACTTGCAAAGATAATAAATCAAGATAAGATAGAAGAAATACTATTATTAAAATTCAACAAAGATGTATCAGGATATACAACAAAACAACTTATCGATTTAAGAAATTTTAATATAAAGAACTTTGGTGGATTGATTAATTGTGATAAATTAACAAATACTAATGTAGCTTTATTTGATGATAATGTTTTAACAGGAAAAACATTACAATTAGCTATTAATTCACTATATGATTATAATATTAATGTTAATAACATTTGCATTGTTAGATATCCAAGTGTTAATAGAATCGATCAGATGTTTTTAGATAATCCATCTGCAGTAGATTATAATTTATTTTTCAATTATATATATGGTTTGTGTTTTAATAGTCCCTATAGTTGGAAAGATGATAGTTGGAAAAAAGAAAATGGAAAATTTGATTATACTGATACATTGGGTGTATTTGATTTAAATAGAAAAAAGATTATAGAATGTTTAATTAAAAATCATGATTATAATATAGAAAGTGAAGTAGGGGAATATAAAAGAAGAATCATTAAATGAAAAAAAGAAATTAATATAAACAATAGGCCTAAAAAAAATTTCAAGATGGTATTCATATAGCAATGTTAATTAATGAATTACAAAATAATATTTTCAATATAAATTTAGAATTTCAAGTGAAGGAGTTAGAAAATGTTAAAAAGAAGACAAAAAATATGCACTAATAAAAAATCGCTTGGGTACTATGTTTATTTTCCAAAAGATGTTAAGGAAAATATGCCAGTATTAGTTTATTTGCACGGTATAGGTGAGCGAGGAGATAATCTTGATAATGTTGAGAAATATGCATTACCTAAATATATGAATAGGTTTGACATTCCATATATTGTAATTGCTCCACAATGTCAAGAAAGTAATTTTTGGGATTATCATTTAAGAGATGTTGAAAAAATATTAAAAATTGAGTATGATAAATTTAAATTTGATAAAAAAAATATTTTTATATTGGGCTCAAGTATGGGAGCTTATGGTGCTTGGAATTATTTGATGCAAAGGCCTAATTTATTTAAGGGGATTATATCAGTAGCAGGTGGAATAATGCTTCCAATAAACCAAGTTATGCTTCCTTTAAAAGAAAAAGCAATCCTAATTTATCATGGAGATAATGATGATGTTATAGATTTAAATCAAAGTATAATGGCTTACAACAAATTAAAAGATATTGGTGCAACAAATATTGAATTAAAAGTCATAAAAGGTGATAATCATTATCTTACGTCACATGCATTTAAAGATAAATATTTATATGAATGGTTAAATAAGAATACGGAAGGATGTTAGTAAAATGAGAGTAATAAGTATAGGAGATCTTGTAACTGATTATTATTATAAAGATGACAAATTAATAGGTGTAAATGGAGGAATGACATCTCATAATATAATTGCTAATTTAGCACATGCAGGAATAAAAACTTCAGTGTTTGCATGTTGCGGTAATGATTGTCAGGGTAGAATTGCTATTGATAGCTTAGAAAGGCTTAAGGTTGATATAGAAAACATTAAAATTATAGAAAATGTTAGGACTAGATGTTTTCATGTTTCATATCATGATTCTGATGGTAAATTGACTTTTACTTCTAAAAAAAGGTGCCCTTTTTGCAATAATAAAAAATGGTATGATGAAAGTTTAATAGATACTAATTTTATTATTTCTAATATTAAAGCAGATGATATTTTAGTGTTTGATAATTTAAATAATCAAAACCAAATAATAATTGATAGTACTTCAAATAAAAAAATAATAGATTTAGGACAATATTTTGAATTTGAGAACATGGATAATCAAGAAATATTAAAAAGATTGGCAAATAAATTTGAAATAATTAATTTTAATGAGAGAGTAACTAAGTATCTTTTAAATAGATTGAATTTAACAAATGATAAAAAATTATATGATATTATAAAGCCAAAATTAATGACTATTACACGTGGCGATAAGGGTGCTACATTTATAAGTGAGGATGGAATATATAATTTTGATTTAAAATTTAAAGGAAATGTAGTAGATTCAACAGGAGCTGGTGATGCATTTATTTCTAGCATAATAAAAGATTGTCTTAAAAATAATTTTATATATGATTCTAACTTATTTTCAAAATGGTATGATAATTCAAATAAACTTACAGCAAAAGTTGTTTCTAAAATGGGTGCAAGAGGCCATATTAATACATTATATAAAATAAAAGAAGTAAAAGATGAATGTACTTGTAATCAATTTGAATGTATAAAAAGAAAGCAAATTAAACGTTGTAATATCAATATAAATAATTTAGAAACAAGAATTATTAATGCTGTTAACTCATCTGTTTCTGAAAAAATAGATGATATAGGATTTAAAAATAATAGTAACTGTTTATTTATAGGAACTGGTGGTTCTTATGCTGGTGCTTATTTTGCTTCTAAAGTTATTAATTCATTATATGGATGTAATACTTATTCAATGTATCCAAGAGATGTTATATATAGAAATAATAGTAATATAAATAAATTTATTTTGTTTTCTTATTCAGGAACAACAAATGACATTATTAATAGTATTAAAGATTTTGATAATAGAAATATTTATCTTATTACTAAAGGCCAATTACAAACTATTGTAACAAAAACTAATATATTAAAAAAGAATATATTGTGCTATAAAACTCCATCAAGTAAGTCAAAAGAACGTGGATTTTTATCATTTGAAGGTACAGTAGCGCCCGCATCACTTTTCTTAAAATATTATTATAATAAAATAGATCCAGATTTTGATATATGTTTATTCATCCAAAATTCAATAAAGTATTGGAATACCGAAATAAGTAAAATATTTAACAAAGATTTAATAACAAAAATAAAAAATAAAGGAATAATAAATATTTTTAGAGGTGACTATACAGATACTGCAAGTTATGATTTAGAAAGTAAAATTATAGAATCTGGAATATTTAGTTGTATTATTCATGAAAAGAAAAACTTTTCTCATGGCAGATTTGTTAACTATGAAAACTTAAAAAATGATTATTCAATTTATTTTAAACAAGCAAAAGTTAATAAATATGAAGAAGACTTATTAAATTATCTTGATAAAAATACTATAATTATAGAAAGTAAATATAATAAAATATTAGCAGAATTTGATTTGCTTATAGCATCCCAATTTATTATATACTATATTGGAAAATATTTAGATATAGATGTTTCTAAACCAAAGTATACAGAGAATGCTATGAAAATATATTTTTACAAAGGAGATTTATAAAATTTAGACTATAATATTTAGTCTTTTTTATTTAACGTAATTGACTTTATAAATAAAGTAAGTTAAAATACTTAATGGTGAAACAAAGTAATAAAAGGAGATGTATATTTATGGATTTATTGTTTGCTACAGGAAATGAAAACAAGTACAATTTAATGAAAAGAAGATTAGCTAGTTTAGAGGATGTTAATGTATTAATGCCTAAACAAATAGGAGTAAAAATTAATATAAATGAAGATGGAAATACAGTAGAAGAGAATGCTATTAAAAAAGCACGCGCTTATTATGAAAAAACAGGTCTTGCTACTATAGCTGAAGATTCAGGACTTTATGTAGATAAGTTTAGTAAAGAAGAACAACCTGGACTATTTGTAAGAAGAGTAATGGGAAGAGAAGATTTAAGTGATGAAGAAATTATAAATTATTATATAAATAAATTAAATACAGTAGGTAGTGAAAGTTTAGCACACTATAAAACTGGTGTCGCACTTATAGATTCTCTTGGTAATGTTTATTCAATAGTGATAGATGAAGAACCATTCTTATTTACTTCAAAAAGAAATAATAAAGAATCTTTAAAAGGTGGAACACTAGATAGTATAAGTTATGATATAAAAAATAAAAAATATTTTAATGAATTAACTAATGAAGAAAAAGAAGGAAGATATAAAAGAATAGATGCTGAAACATTAAAATTAGTCAGCACTATTGTTAAACAAAAAAGTATATAGTAATTGGTGATTTATGGAATTAAATGAAGTAATATTTGTAGATAATCTTCCTAGTATAGATTTACATGGACTTGATAGAGATACAGCACGTGTAAAAGTATTAGAATTTATAAATGATAATATACTTATGAAAAATGATATTATTTGTATAGTACATGGTATAGGTAGTGGTATTTTAAAAGAAGAAGTACATAAAACGTTAAAACTATCAAAAAATGTATTATCTTATAGATTACACTTTAATAATACAGGTTGTACAATAGTAAAACTTAAAATTTGACAAAGAATACTAGTTTTGTTAATATATATCACACAGGTGATATAATGTCTAATACTTATGAAAAAAGAAAAAAAGATAGTTTACTTTATAAAATAAAAGAATTGTTTGCTAATAAAAAGTATTATATGGTAATAAAAGAAGCCACAAAATATATAGATGAGTATTATCCTTATCCTAAAGTAGTATTTATGAGAGCTAAATCTTATAAAGAATTAGAGTTATTTAATGAAGCTATTTCTGACTTAAAATATTTAATAGAAAAAGAAAATAATACATATGCTATATTAGAATTATATTATACATATTATTATTTAAACAAATATAAAGAAGCTATAGATTTATTACCATTTCTTTATAATAGTGATGTAGTAAATAAATATTCTATAGCACTTTCTGAATTAGTAATGAAAAAGCAATTAGGTATAAAAATGAATTTTAATTCAAAAGCTCGTTGCGATTATATAGCAAGCCAAATAATTAATTATGATATTAATAAAGCTTTAGAACATATAAATGAACATAAAGAATCATCAATTAATAGTTCTAATTTCAATGCTCAATTAAATCTTGAATATTTATTTGAACTAATAAGAAATAATTTAATTAATAGTACTAAAATAAATAAAGATGAAATTTTAGAAGTACATTACTTTTGTATACCTAATATAGGATTAGTGGAGGAGAATGTGTGCAACTACTTAAAAGTAGTAGTTATACCTAATACTAATAATATAATATCTATGTATCCTACAATTAATTATGAAGGTAAAGAACCAACTATAATAACTTATGATTATTCTAAGTTATTTAATAAAGATAAAGAAAAAGTTAAAAGTATTTCTATGATTGATAGATTTAATAAGAAATATGGGTATAATATGTAAAATCAAGAATAATAATCTTGATTTTTTATTATACAAAAAAAGAATTAGAAAATTCTTTTTTAGATGCTGTTAATTTCGTTTTCTGTAAGACCAGTAGATTTAACTATAATATCTATTGGTATATTATTCTTTAATAATTCTTTTGCTGCATTTTCAAGCACTTTGACCATTAAGAGTGAAGCAAATGTAGCGCCAATATCAAGTGCTTTTGGAGTTAAATTTTCAAGTAATAGTACAAAATTAGAGACTAATAATATAACACTTACAGGAAATGGAAGTGCAGCTATTATAAATAATGATGGTAATCCAACTATTAAAAATTTAAATGCTTCATTCACGTCACCTGGCGAAAAAGTAGTATATAAATTTTATGTATTAAATACTAATGGAGATAAAGTAAATTTAATAATGGATAGAATATATATAGTGATGGAACGAAGGCTACTTCATCTAATACTTGCTTTGTACAATGGATAACTAAGGAAGATTATATATCAGCAGGAGGAACAGAAAGTGATTGGGGTACTCATGGAAATAATAATAAGGGTCCAATAACTGCTTTAAAATATTTAAATGAAGCAACATCAAGTTGGACTAATATACCTAGTTTAAATGAAATATATACTGATGATCGATATGGCTCAATTAGTTTAACAGGAAGAGCAAGATTACCTAAAAATTCAGAACTTAAATCTTATTTTTCTGCCTTTTATTTATTTAATTATTTAAATAAACTTCAGTTTTCTACCTCAAAAACTCAACAAGTAATAAGTGGTATATATGGTTATTGGTCAATAACAGCGCCTGTACCTTCAACAGCCGATTCCAGAATATATGTAGCATACGCATTATATTATAACGGAGGCACTCAAAGCACAGATATTAATGCGGATAAATATGGTGTTCGTCCAGTTATAACACTCTCAAAATCAGATATACAATAATTAAATATAAAGGAATACACAAAAAATCTTGTGTTTTTCTTTTTTTTATAATAAAATAATTATAGAAAGTAGATGGGTATATGAAAAAGAATGGCTTTACATTAATAGAACTTTTAGCAGTCATAGTAATATTAGCAATTATATTTTCAATAACGGTTATAATAGTAGGTAGAACAATAAATGATTCAGAAAAGAGTTTATCTAAAACACAAAAAGACATAATAGAACATGCGGCAGAAACGTTTTATTTACAAGAGGGCAGGAGTAAAAAAATTAGATGTGTAAGTTTAGAAACTTTAATTGAACGAGGATATCTAAAAGGAAATCAAGTAAAAGATCCAAAAACTAAAGAGCCTTTGAATGGCGTAGTAAACATAAAAGTTAATGGTAGTAAGTATTTATATAATTATTCAGAGGAAGGTTGTCCAATTTGTACTGGGGTTACTACTTCTGTTCTAGGTAATGTACCAGAAGGTAATTATGCTAAAGGTGATGAGTATACATGCAAAGTTAATGATACAACAACACATAATTTTTATATATTAAATACTGATGGAGATAAAGTTAATTTAATAATGGATAGAAATATATGTAATGATGGTACAGAAGCGACTGCTTCTAATTTATGTATAGTATATTGGATGATAAAGGATGATTATCTTGCAGCAGGTGGCGAAGAAGATAAATGGAGTAAATATCCTTGTACTAAAGGCCCAATAACTGCTTTAAAGTATTTAGATGAAGCAACATCAAGTTGGACTAATATACCTAACTTAAATGAAACATATACAGATGAAAATACATCACAAGATTGGAATTATGGTACTATATCTTTAACTGGAAAAGCACGAATGATAAAGTCATCAGAAATAAAAACTTTTAAAGAAGCTAAATATTTATTTAACTATTTAAGAAATAATCCTTCAGCTAATTTTTCAAATACAATAGATGGAATATATGGATATTGGTCTCTTTCGTCAACTAATTGGTATGGGCAAACTTTATACTATATGGGTGGATCAAACTATTCAAATGTTGATAGTAATGGATATGGCTATTATGGAGTTCGTCCGGTTATAACTTTATCAAAGTCAGATTTAGGTTAAACTATTGAAAATTTCAATAGTTTTTCTTTATTAATTAATTTATACATGATATACTTAAAAGGGTGAAATATATGATAGGTATAATAACTGCAGAAACTAAAGAATTAGAAGCAGTATTAAATTGTTTAACAATAAAGGAAAAGAAAGAAATATATGATAAAACATTTTATATTGGTACTATTAATAATAAAGATATAGTACTAGTTAAAAGTAATGTAGGCAAAGTTAATAGTGCACGTACTACTCAAATATTAATTGATAAATTTAATGTAAGACTAGTTATTAATATTGGTACAGCAGGTAGTGTAGATAATAGTCTAAATATAGGTGATGTAGTGGTTGCTGATAAACTATATCAATATGATTTTGATGTTACTATTTTTGGAAGAAAATTAGGCGAGATAGAAAATATAGGAGAGTATATAAAAACAGATAATAAACTACTTAGTATATTTAATAATGAAAATGTAATAATAGGTGGTATTGCTAGTGGGGATAGATTTGTATATAAAAGAGAAGAAAAAGATTTTATTAGGAATGCTTTTAATGTTAAATGTATAGAAATGGAAGGAGCAAGTATTGCTCAAACATGTTTTTTATCAAATATACCTTTTATAATTATTAGATCAATTACTGATAAATTAGATGGATCATCTAAAGTAGAATTTGAAGAATTTCTAGAGTATTCTTCTAAAAAATGTGTAGAAATATTAAAAAGTATTATAAATAGTACATTGTAGAATTAAAGTTTATTTATGTAAAGTATTAGTAGAATTAATATAATATATATTGAATAAAATTTAAATATATTGTTTAATAAAACAAAGGAGGAAATTTATGAGTATAATAAAATTAAAAAATGTATCAAAGTTTTATTATAAAAAAGGTGTTATAGCAAGCGGTATTAATCGTATTAACTTAGAACTTAATATTAAAGAGTTTGTAGCTATAACAGGAGAATCTGGTAGTGGTAAATCAACACTTCTTAATGTAATAAGTGGGCTTGATACATACGAAGAAGGAGAGATGTATATAAATGGCGAGGAGACAAGCCATTATACTACATCAGATTTTGAAAATTATAGAAGACGTTATATAGGAAATATATTTCAAAACTTTAATTTAATTAATAGTTATACAGTATATCAAAATATAGAATTAGTATTGCTATTAAATGGTAAAAAGAAAAAAGAAATAAAAAATGAGGTAATAGATTTAATAAAGAAAGTTGGTCTTTATAAATTTAGAAAAACAAAAGTATCTAAATTATCAGGAGGACAAAAGCAAAGAGTAGCAATCGCACGTGCGCTTGCTAAAGATACTCCAATTATAATAGCAGATGAACCAACAGGTAACTTAGATAGCAAGAGTGCTAAAGAAATAATAAAATTATTAAATGAAATATCTAAAGAAAAACTAGTTGTTATTGTAACTCATAATTTTGAACAAGTAGAAGATTATGTTACAAGGAAAATAAAAATGCATGATGGTAAAATATTAGAAGATAAGATTATTAAAAAAGTTGATGAAGTAAAAGAAGTAAAAGAAGCAACATATGATACAATTACTCCACTAAATAAAATTAGATTAGCTTTAAGAAATACATTTAATATAATACCTAAATTTTTACTTATAATGTTTGTTTACTTGTTTATTACTGTAGCACTCATAAGCGAATATGCATCATTTAAAGAACAAGAATATATAGAATCTAAAACTGGTTATAATTACATATTTAGTGATATAAGTGATAAAAGAATAATAATTAAAAAGAAAGATAAAACTTCTATAACTGATGAAGAATACGAAAAAATAAAAGAATTAAAGAATATAGATTATGTAGTAAAAAATGATTTATTACTTGATTCATATATTAATTTAACTGATAACGAGAACTTATGGTTAGGTGGAAGTGTAGGTACAATAGATGATTTTAGAGGAGAATTATCTGTTGGTAGAATGCCTAATAATGATAATGAAATAATAGTTGAAGGAAATATAAATGATTATTATTTAGGGAAAACTGATAGCTTATTAGATAAAAATTTATATTTTGAAAACTTAAACTCTAATGAACTTGATAAGTCAAATCCTATTAAAATAGTAGGTGTAAAATATAAAGAAAACTCTAATGATTATAGTGTAAAATTTTATATTAGTAATAAAGAAATATCTAAATTTGCTTTTCAAATAAATCAGAACTATAGTACTATTAAATATAAATTTTTATATAAATACCATAGAACTTCTTCATATGATATATCAAATAAAGTAATAGCCAGTGATTTTGTAGGTAGTGGAGAAGTATATATAAGTGAAGATAATAATTTTATATGTCCTAATGAAAATTGTATTTGGCAACCACTAAGCGTAGAAGTAGAAAATATATATTATAAAGATGTATTAGATTTAACAGTAACTAATACTTATAATAAAAAGAATATAGGATATTTACTTGGAATTGATAATTATGAAGAAATTAATGGCTCTATATTTATAAATACAGGCGATTATAATAGATTATTTAATAAAGGTAATTATCAAAGTAGTGTATTTGTTAAAGATTCCCGCAATATTGATGAATTAAATAAAAACTTAGAAGATTTAGGATTTACTACTTTAACTATTAAAGATACTTTAATTTCATCAAATGGAGTACAAATATTTAAGATAGCACGTACTGTTGTAACAATTATTTTAGTAGTAGTTTTATTCTTTATTTCATATTTCGTTATAAGAGTTATATTAAAATCTAGAAATAAATATTTTTCAACAATAAGAATATTGGGCGCTACAAAAAAAGTTTCAAGACAATTACTTATACTTGAATTATTATTAGATTCAAATATAGCATTCTTCTCATTTATGATATTTATTTATCTAAACTATATAAAAGTATTTAAAGTAGGTTTTGTTAGTACAATCTTAACTTATTTAACTTTAAAAGATTATATATTACTATATATTATATTAATTATGATGTCATATTTAATAAGTTGTAAATTTTCTAAAAAACTATTTAAGAAAAGTGCTATAACAACACTTGGAGAGGAGGTATAATATGATTACTTTAAAAAACGTTAATAAATACTTTAATAAAGGTAAAAAGAATGAAGTACATGTTATAAATAATACTTCTCTTACATTAGATAATACAGGTCTTGTAGCACTCTTAGGACCTAGTGGATGTGGTAAGACTACACTATTAAATACAATAGGTGGTCTTGATAAAATTAAAAGCGGTAGTATATATATAGATGATAAAAAGATAAGTAGTAGATGCTCATATAAAGTAGATAAAATAAGAAACTTAAATATAGGTTATATTTTTCAAGATTATAAATTAATAGATAATATTAGCGTATATGATAATGTTGCTTTAGTTCTTAAAATGATTGGAATAAAAGATAAAAAAGAAATAAAAACTAGAGTAGAATATGTACTTGATAAAGTAGGAATGTTAAGATATAAAAGAAGACCAGCAGCTATGCTTTCTGGTGGAGAAAGACAAAGAGTAGGAATAGCGCGTGCTATAGTAAAAGATCCAGCTATAATACTTGCAGATGAACCAACTGGTAACCTAGATAGTAAAAATTCATTAGAAATAATGAAAATAATAAAATCTATATCAAAAGAAAGATTAGTTATATTAGTAACACATGAACAAGATTTAGCTAAATTTTATGCATCAAGAATAATTGAAGTAAGTGATGGTGTTATAGTAAAAGATTATTTAAATGATGTAGATGAACAATTAGATTATAGAATGGATAATTCATTCTACTTAAAAGATTTTAAAAATAATAGTAAATTAAAAGAAAATAATGTTGATATTGATGTTTATAGTGATGATAAAGAAAAACTAAACTTAGATATAGTTTTAAAGAATGGCAACATTTATATCAAAAGTAAAAATCAAGAAAAAATAGAAATAGTTGATGATAATTCTAGTATTGAATTTATAGATGATCACTATAAGAAAATAAATAAAAGTGATATTGATAAATATGAATTTAAATTTACAGATATAATAAATAAAAATATAAAGAAAAAATATTCTTCAATATTAAATCCTTTTACACTTCTTATAAATGGATTTAAAAAAGTATTTGATTACTCAGTATTAAAGAAAATATTATTAATAGGGTTTATTATATCTGGAGCATTTATCATGTATGCAGTTAGTAGTATATGTGCTACACTAACATATAAAGATGAAAACTTTGTAACATATAATAAAAATTATTTGACTATAGAACAGAAAAAACTTAATTTAGATGATTATGGTACATATGAAAATAATCCATTAGTAAATTATATATTACCAGGTAATTCTATAATTAATTTAAAATTAAAATTAAATGATTATTATCAAACAACAAATACTACTGCATTTATTAAAGGATCTTTATCAGATATAAATATGATAGATGATAAAGATTTAATATTAGGTACTATGCCAAGTAATAATCATGAAATAGTAATAGATTCTTTAGCACTTAAAAGAGCTATAAATAATAGTGAAGAAATGCAAATGGTAGGTATTAAAGATATAAATCAAATATTAGATAGATATGTATCAATAGATAACATGGGTGAATATAAAATAGTTGGTATTACTAACTTAGATAGTCCTTCTATATATACGTCTTCAAGTGATTTTATAAATATATTGTATAATTCAAAAAATAATAACGATAATTATATTGGAGAATCTACTACTGGTATAATTGATTATGATTTATATAAAGAAAAAATTGAGTTAAAAGAAGGTAAATATCCAACTGAAGATTATGAAATAATAGTAAATATTGATAACAAAGATAGTATGAAATTAGATAAAGAAATAGATCAGAAAATTAATGATAGAAAACTAAAAGTAGTAGGATATTATTTTAGTTCTGATGGATATGATTTTTATCTAACTAATACTAGTACTATAAAATATAGTTTAATTTTAAGTAGTAAAAATATGACTATATATGCTAAAGATAAAGAAAGTGCAATAGATGAATTTAGAAATTATAATTTAAATATAAAAGATAGTTATGATTTAAGTAAATCTGAATATAAAGAATCTTTAAAAGAACAAAATAAAAATACTTTAATAGTATCTAGTATAATGATTATAATTTCATTAATAGAAATGTATTTAATGAGTAGATCTTCATTCTTATCTAGAATAAAAGAAATAGGAACATATAGGGCAATAGGAGTTAAAAAGAAAGATATTTATAAAATGTTTTATGGAGAAATATTTGCTATAACTACAATAGCATCTCTTCCTGGAATTTTATTTATGGCATATTGCTTAAGTATGATTTCTAAGATTAAATATTTAAGTAATGCATTTGTTATAAATCCATTAATAGTAATATTATCTATTCTTATAGTATATTTATTTAATTTATTAGTAGGTCTTATACCAGTATTTAACGTAATAAGAAAAACACCTGCTTCTATATTATCTAGAACAGATGCAGAATAAGCTTTTTAAAGAAAGCTTTTTTTCTTGAAAAAAAATAAGTAATGTGATAAGATATGTGCAACCGAAAGTTTACAAAAAGAAAATGATAATTGGTGTAGCACACATTATATATATTATATAATTTACTTGGAGGTGAAAAAATGAAGTTTTGTGATAAACTTGCTAAACTACGTAAAAGTAATAATCTTAGTCAAGAGCAGTTAGCAGATATTATGGGAGTATCAAGACAATCAATTTCTAAATGGGAATCTGGTTCTACATATCCAGATATGGAAAAAATTATACAGCTGTGTAAAGTTTTAAATTGTAATCTAGAAGATATTATGGATGATGGTGTTATTGGAGAGAGCTCAACCCCTATTAAAAATAAAAAAGAAAATATATTTACTAAAATATTAAACACAATTACAAAAACATATGATATGTTAAAATCTATGACACTTAAAGGAAAGTTTAAATGTATATTTGAACTTTGTATTATAACACTTGTAGTATTTATTCTTTTAAATATAATTAATTTAGTAACAGATTCTTTAATATATAGAATTTTAACAACTTTCTCATATACATATGGATATTTCTTTTATAAAGCATTAAGTTCTAGTATCTCTTTTGCACTCTTTATCTTTGGTATAATAGTAGTATTTCATCTATTTAAAGAAAGATATTTAAATTATTTTACATTTGATGAAAAAAAGAAAATAGATGAATTAGTTAAAGTATCAAATAAAGATGTGAGTGGTGAATATAGTGAAAAAATAGTTATAAGAGATCCTAATCACTCATCATTAAAGTTTGCAAATACATTAAAGAATGTAGCTAAAATAATACTAAAAATCTTTTTTGCACTTATACTATTTCCTATATTATTTTCATTCTTAATATCAATATTTTTAAGTGTTTTATCAATATATCATATAGATAAAAGTATATTATTTCTATTAATAGCAATCTTTATATTATCAATAACACTCCTAATTTATATAATAATAGAATATATATTAAAATTTTTATTTGATATACATCAAAGTTTAAAAAGATTATTTATTATGTTTATTATAGGATTAGTATCACTTGGTATAAGTAGTGGATTAATATTTTTATCTGTTTTAGATTTTAAGTATGTAGATACAAGTGCTTATGAATCTTTTGACCATCATATAGTAACTCACTATATAGATATGAGAGAAAATCAATTAATTAATATGCATTATTATGATACAAATTATATAATAGATAATAGTATAAATAATATTAAAGTAGATATAGATTATATAAGTGATTTTGATTTTGTTTTATATAATAGTTCAACATATGAAGAAAATTATAATGTAATAAGTTTCTATTTTACTAGACAAGATTTTCCATATAATCAAATTTATCATGCATTTATAGAAGATATAAAAAATAAAACTATAAGAAATTATAATACTTCTTCTTTAGTAAAAATAACAATTACTCTTAATGAAGAAAACTATAATACATTAATGCTTAATAAAGAAAAATATGAATATTAAAATATTAAATTAATAAAAGCTTTAAATTGTTTTAGGGCTTTTTCTTTATATTAATTATTGTAATTGCATATAATTATGGTATAATAAAGTAGGAGTGATTATATGAGAGTAGTCATAAGTGCAGGTGGTACTGGAGGACATATTTATCCAGCACTCGCAATAATAAATAAGATTAAAGAAAAAGAACCTAAAAGTGAGTTTTTATATATAGGTACACATAATAGAATGGAAAAAGATATAGTACCAAAATATGGTATACCTTATAAATCAATAGAAATATATGGATTTGATAGAAGACATTTACTTAATAATTTTAGAACAATAAAATGTTTAGTTAAGGCTAAAAAAACTTGTAAAAATATAATAAAAGAGTTTAAACCAGATATTGTTATAGGTGTTGGAGGTTATGTAACTGTTCCAGTTATAAGTGCTGCTAAGTCCCTTAATATTAAAACATTTATACATGAACAAAATAGTGTAGCTGGTAAAGCAAACCTTTCATTATCAAGTAAAGTAGACAGAATAGGAGTTTCATTTAAATCAAGCTTAAATGAATTTCCAAAAGAAAAAGTAGTATTTACAGGTAATCCATGTAGTGAGGATGCTATAAAAAAAGAGCCAATAGATAAAAAAGTATTTGGTCTAAAAGAAACTAAAAAACTAGTTTTAATAGTAATGGGTTCTTTAGGATCTAGTAAAATTAATGAGTTTATGGTTAAAAGCATGTCTTTATTTAATAATAAAGATTATGAAATTTTGTTTGTTACAGGTAAGAATTATTATGATGAAATAATTAAAAATAAATTTCCAAATAATGTTAAAGTAGTTCCTTATATAGACGATATGACAAGAATTATGAAGAGGACAGATCTTATTGTTACTAGGGCAGGTGCTTCTACTTTAAGTGAAATAATAGCGCTTAAATTACCTTCAATATTAATACCAAGTCCATATGTTCCAAATAATCATCAATATAAGAATGCCATGGATTTAGTAAATAATGAAGCTGCTATTATATTAGAAGAAAAAGATTTAAAAGGAGATATACTTTTAAGAAAAATAGATGATATAATAAATGATAAAGAAAAAATAAATAAAATTAAAACAAATTTAAAAAAATTAAGTGTAGATAATAGTGCTACTGTTATATATGAAAATATAGTATCACTTATAGATAGGAAATAGATATGCAACTAATAGATAATTTAAAAAAATTACATGTAGGAAAAGTATTAGATAATGTATATATGAAAGATTATACTACTTATAAAGTAGGTGGTAAGGTTTTAGCGCTCGTAATTCCTGATGATGAAGATGGATTAATTAAGTTATTAAAATATTTAACTACAAATAATATAAAACATAAAATATTAGGTAATGGTTCTAATGTTATTTTTAATGATTCTTTATATGAAGGAGTTATTATAAAATTATCTAATTTTACTGATTTAAAAATAATAGGTAATAAGATAACAGTGGGTGCTGGTTATATGCTAAATAAATTAGCCTTAAGAGTATCTAGATTAGGATTTACTGGAATGGAGTTTGCTACAGGTATACCAGGTACTGTTGGTGGTGCAGTATATATGAATGCTGGTGCATATAAAACAGATATGGGATATATAGTTACTAGTGTAAAAGTATTAACTCCAGATTATAAAATAAAAATATTAAAAAATAAAGACTTAGACTTTCATTATAGAACATCATTCTTACAAAAACATAAAAATTATATTTGTTTAGAAGTTAATATAACACTTATAAAAGGAAATCCACAAGAAATAATGGAATTAATAGAAACAAGAAAAGCAAGGAGAATGGAAACTCAGCCTCTTGAATATCCAAGTGCTGGATCAGTATTTAGAAATCCAGAAAATGACTTTGCTGGTAGATTAATAGAAGATATAGGATATAAAGGAAAAAGTATAGGGGGCGCTAAAGTTAGTGAAAAACATGCTAACTTTATAATAAATAATGGTAACGCAACAGGTGAAGATATAAAAAAATTAATTAATGAAATTAAAGATAAAGTAAAAGAAAAATATAATATTGAATTACATGTTGAACAAGAATTTGTAGATTAGGTGATACTATGAGTAAAAAAGGGAAGAAAAACAAAAGAAAATTAAATAAAAAAAGATTCTTTAAATTTATAATCTTTGTTTTTCTTATTATCTTATTTATATATGGTATAGTTAATGTAAAAATAAAAAATATATATATAAGTGGTAATGACTTTTTAAGTGATCAACAAATAATAGATATAGCAAACATAAAGAATTATCCTAATTCTCTTAATAATAATTCAATGACAATAAAAAAAAGATTAGAGAATAATACTTATATATTAAGTGCTAAAGTTTATAAAACTGGTTTTATTAATAAAGTACATATAAAAGTAGAAGAAAATTATCCATTATTTTACTATCAACCAGAAAATAAATATGTATTATATAATGGATATAAAATAGATGATAAAAGTACTGTAGTAACAGTTATTAATAAAATACCAGATACAGTTTATAATAAATTTTTAAATCTTATGCAACGTATCAATAAAGACATATTAAATAGAATGTCTGAAATAGAGTATAAACCAAATGATGTAGATGATGAGAGATTCTTTATACTTATGAATGATGGTAATTATATTTATATAACATTAAATAGAGGTTTAACACTAAATAAATATTTTGAAATGATTTTATCATTTGATAATAAAAAAGGTATACTTTATTTAGATAGTGGTGAATACTTTGATGTATTTGATGAATAAAAGAATAAGCAAATAACTACTTATTCTTTTAAATTGATTTTTTATACATTAAATGGTATAATTATTTAGCACTCAAATCTTATATAAATATAAAAAATAAAAGAAAGGAGAATTTATGAGTAAAATTAAAATTTTTGCCTTAGGCGGGCAAAATGAAATAGGAAAAAACATGTATGTAGTAGAAGTAAATGAAAATATATATGTTTTTGAAGCAGGATTAAAATATGCTGATGATAAATTACTTGGAGTAGACTATATTATTCCAAATTATGATTATTTAATAGAAAATAAAGATAGAATAAAAGGTATATTTATAACACATGGACATGATGAACAAATGGGAGCTTTAGCTGACATTTTAGAAGATTTAAAAGATGTTAAAATATATGGTGGTAAATTCACACTTGAAATAATAAAACAAGATTTAGAAGAAAGTGGAATAAAAAGTGCAAATTTAATAGAAGTAAAAGCACATAAAAAAATATCATTTGGTGATGAAGAAATATTCCCAATACAAGTTTCTCATGCTTTACCAGATAGTTTCTTATATGTCTTAAATACAAAAGATGGTGCTATATGCTTTACTGGCAATTATTTATTTGATCCATCAATGACAGGTCCATATTCTATGGATATAGGAAAACTTGCATATATAGGAAAACAAGGAGTATTATGCCTTATGAATGAATCACTTTATTCAGAAAAAACAGGTTATACTTCTCCAAATCATCAAGCATCTTCAATAATAAGAACTACATTAGATGAGAATGAAGGAAGAATATTCTTTAATATATTTGAAACTCAAATATATAGACTTCAAGAATTATTTAATGAAATTATGAAAACAGATAGAAATATAGTAATAATGGGTAAATCATTAGAGAATATTATAAAAAAAGGTATAGAATTAGATTATATAAAATTTGATATTAATAGAATTAAAACAATTAGTCATGTAAATGATGAAAATATTATAGTTGTAATATCTAATGAAAGAGAAAAACCATATTCTAGTTTAAAAAGAATATTAAGAGGTTCAGATAAATTTGTTACTTTAAAAGAAACAGATACTGTAGCATTCTTATCTCCAGTATATGAAGGTTCAGAAATAACAGCAACCAAAATATTTAATAAAATAGCTAAAATAGGTTCTAAACTAATTATTTTATCTAAAAAATTCTTATCTCCTCATGCATCAAAAGAAGACATAATGATGATGATAAATTTAATGAGACCAAAATATTATATGCCAGTTACAGGAGATTATAGATTTCAAGTAGAAAATGCTCTTTTAGCGCGCAAATTAAATATAAATGAAGAAAATATTCTTTTAACACTTAATGGAGAAGTACTTACATTTATAGATGGTGTTTTAACTGATACATCAGAAACTGTTAAAGTAGATGAAATTTTAATAGATGGAAAAAGTAGTGAAGATGTAGGAGATTTAGTATTAAAAGATAGAGAGATGCTAAGTGATAGTGGTATTGTTATAGTAAATGCTAATATAGATAAAAAAACAAGAAAAATAATAAATAAACCTAATGTTATAACTAAAGGATTTATTTATGTTAAAGATAATATAGATATTATTAAAGAATCAGAAAATATAGTAAGTGATGTTATTACATCTAATGTAAAAGAAAATTATATAGATTATAATAAGCTAAAATTAAGTATAAGAGAAAAATTAGGTAAATATTTTTATAAAGAAACAGAGAGTAAACCTGTAATTATTATTGTAATTCAAGAAATTTAAAAAAAGTTTTTACTTTTTTTTCTTTTTATAGTATAATATTATATAGATTGTAGGAGATGATATGATGAAGCACATTTATACTAGTCTTGATATTGGTTCTAGTTCTATAAAAATAGTGGTATGTGAATTGTATCAAAACAAGTTAAATTTACTTGCAGCTTCTTCTTTTAAATCTAAAGGGATAAAAAAAGGACTTATAACAGATGTTGAACTTGCAACTGAATCTATTAAGGGTGCAATAAAAGAAGTAGAAGATATGCTTGGGATACAAATAAAAAAAGTTGTTACATCAGTACCTTCATTTAATGCAGAATATCAAGTTATAAAGGGGAGTTTAAAAATAAATAACCCAGATAATATTGTAAGAAATGAAGATATTATTAAAGTATTAGAGATTGCTGTTAAGAGTAATCCTTCTATGTTAAGAGAAATGGTTACTATACTACCAATAGACTATAGCACAGATGATAAAGCTTTTATTAAAAATCCTATTGGTACTGCTTGTACTACATTGGGATGTAGAGCAGTTCTTGTTACAACTCCTAAGAAAAATGTATATTCTGTTATAGGATTATTAGAAAATATTGGAATTGAAGTAGTTGATATATCATTAAATAGTATAGGTGATTTATATTCATTTAATAATAAAAACTTTGCTGATAAAGTGGGTGCTATTGTAAATATAGGAGAAGATATTACTGAAGTATCTCTTTATAATAAGAGTGTTTTAGTTAAGAGTAGTTTAATATATATGGGTGGTAAAAATATAGATAATGACATATCTTATGTGTATAAACTAGATATTCCAACAGCCCATATGTTGAAACATAAATTTGCACTCTCTCATAAGAAATATGCGAGTGTTAATGATATAGTTGAGGTTAAAAGTGTTAATGATCCTCATCTAAAGATAAATCAGTTTGAAATATCAGAAGTAGTTATGGAAAGAATAAATGAAATACTAAATGAGGCTAAAAAAGAGATTAACCTATTGACAAGTAGAAAAATAGATTATATTATAATTACAGGGGGTACAAGCAATATGTCTGGTATTGAGTATAATGTCAAAGATGTATTTGGTGAAAATGCCAATATAGGTAACATAAAAATGCTTGGTATTAGAGATAATAGATATTCTGCGTGTATTGGGAATATAGTTTATTTTATAAGTAAGTTAAAATTAAAAAATAAAGATTATAGTATGATAAGTGATAACGAGATGTACCAAATTACTTCTGTTACATCTAAAAAATTAAATACATCAGATTCAATGCTAGGAAAAATTTTTGGATTTTTCTTTAGCGAATAGAGGAGGATAATATGTTTGGATTAGAAATGGATCAAGTAGCTAAAATAAAAGTAATAGGTGTTGGTGGCGGTGGTAATAACGCTGTTAATAGAATGATTGAATCAGGAGTAAAAGGTGTTGAGTTTATAGTTGCTAATACTGATTTGCAAGTATTAAATTGTTCTAAAGCTCCAACAAAAATACAAATAGGAGAAAATCTTACTGGAGGAAGAGGTGCTGGTGCTAAACCTGAAATTGGTAGAGAGGCAGCACTTGAAAGTAAGAAAGAATTAGAAGAAGCATTATCAGGTGCTGATATGGTATTTGTTACTTGTGGAATGGGTGGAGGAACTGGAACAGGAGCTGCTCCAGTAATCGCAAATATCGCACAAGAACTTGGTGCTTTAACAGTTGGTATAGTTACTAAACCATTTTCATTTGAAGGTAAGAAAAGAATGGATCAAGCAGTTGCTGGTCTTGAAGAGTTAAAGAAAAATGTTGATACATTAATAGTAATACCTAATGATAAATTAAGAGAAATAATAGATAAATCTACACCACTTTTAGAATCATTTAAAGAAGTAGATAATGTACTTAGACGTGGTGTTCAATCAATATCAGATTTAATAGCTGTAGCAGGTTTAATAAATTTGGACTTTGCAGATGTTAGAACAGTTATGGAAAAACGTGGTAAAGCACTTATTGGTATTGGTATTGGAGTTGGAGAAAATAGAGCTACTGAAGCTGCTGAACAAGCAATATCAAGTCCATTACTTGAAACTAGTATAGATGGTGCTACAGATGCTATTATAAATGTAACAGGTGGAAATAACTTAACTTTATTTGAAGTAGAAGAAGCTGCTGAAGTAATTAGAAATAGTGCTAAAACAGATATGAATACAATATTTGGTGCTGTTATTAATGAAAATTTAAATGATGAGATTATTGTTACAGTAATAGCTACTGGATTTGAAGATGAAAAGAAAAATGAAGATAAAACTATAAAATTAGATAAACAATCTGATAGTCCTTCTTATACTGATATTTCAGAAGATCCAGATGATATAATTCCTTCATTCTTAAGAAGAAGAAGTGGTTTTTAAAAAAATAACAATTTGTTTTGTTATTTTTTCTTTAAAATGATATAATTAAATAGAGGTGAAAACATGACAGATATAGAAATAAGTAATAATTGTAGAATGGAAAGAATAGAAGATATCGCGCGTAAATTAAATATAGGTGAAGAAGATTTAGAATTATATGGAAAATATAAAGCAAAAATTAATTCCTTAAATATAAATACTAATAATCATGGTAAATTAATTTTAGTAACAAGTATAAATCCAACACCATTTGGTGAAGGAAAAACAACTATGAGTATAGGTATAAATGATGCTTTAAGAAAATTAAATAAAAATAGTTTAGTTGTATTAAGGGAACCTTCTTTAGGACCTGTTTTTGGTATAAAAGGGGGTGCTGCTGGTGGAGGATATTCTCAAGTAGTACCTATGGAAGATATTAATTTACATTTTACTGGTGATATTCATGCAATAGAGTCTGCTAATAATTTATTATGTGCTATTATAGATAATCATATATATCAAGGAAATGAATTAGGAATAAAAAAAGTTGTATTTAATAGATGTGTAGATTTAAATGATAGAGCTTTACGTAATGTAGATATTAAATATGATAATAAAGGATTAATTAGAGAAGATCATTACAATATAACGGTTGCTAGTGAAATAATGGCTATACTTTGTATGGCAAAAGACATAGATGATTTAAAACTTAGAATAGGTAATATTTTAATAGGGTATAATATGAATGATGAACCTATATATGCTAAAGATTTAAATTGTGTGGGTGCTGTTAGTTTATTGCTTAAAGATGCAATAAAACCTAATTTAGTTCAAACACTAGAAAATAATCCAGCAATAATACATGGAGGACCTTTTGCTAATATAGCTCATGGTTGTAATTCTATTATAGCAACTAAATTAGGCTTAAAACTTGCTGATTATGTAGTTACAGAAGCTGGATTTGGTGCTGATTTAGGAGCAGAAAAATTTTTAGATATAAAATGTCAAGTAGCAGATATAAAACCAAATTGTGTAGTTATAAATGCTACAGTAAGAAGTTTAAAATATAATGGTGGAGTAGATAAAACAAATATAAATATAGAAAACTTAGAGGCATTAAAAAGAGGTATTGTTAACCTACAAAGACATATTGAAAACATGAGTAAATATACAAAAAATATAATAGTATGTTTAAATAAATTTGATTATGATAAAGTTAGTGAAATTGAATATGTAAAAAGTTTTGTTAAGGATATGGGCTATCCAATAGAAATTTCAACATCATTTAAAGATGGTGGAGAGGGCGCTATTGCTTTAGCACAAAAAATAGTAGAAATATGTAATAGAGATATTGATTTTAAACCTCTTTATGATTTTAACGATACAATAGTAAATAAGATTAATACTATCGCACATGAAATATATAGAGCAAACAATGTAGTAATAAGTGAAGGCGTTATGGAAAAAATTAAAAAATTTGAAAGCATGGGAATGGGTAATTTACCTATTTGTATAGCTAAAACGCAATATTCATTTACTGATGATGCTAAGAAATTAGGCGCACCTGTTGATTTTGATATGACTGTTACTGATGTTAAAATAAGTAGTGGTGCTGGATTTATTATTGTATTAATGGGTAATATTATGACAATGCCAGGTTTAGGTAAAAATAGTGCTTATCTAAATATGGATATAGATTCTAAAGGAAAAATAAAAGGTTTATTTTAAAAAAAGATTGAAAAACTCAATCTTTTTTTGTTTGTTTTATTTTACTCCTAAAATAACAAAAGCATCTGATTTCAACAACTGTTGATTTCAGATGCATACCCTTAAGGGATTGCGTTTGATCCACCAAAATCAAATATATCCTTATTAATTATACTATAAACTTTAAATATTCGTAATTAATTTATAAAAAGTGTTTAGAAATTTATAAAATGTCCAATATATCTTAGAAAGGAGATATTATGGCACGTCATAAAGTAGAAATATGTGGCGTGAATACTGCGAATTTAAAAGTTTTAGATAATAGTGAGATGGTAGAATTATTTAAAAGATATAAAGAAGGAGATATGTTTGCTAAAGAAGATTTAGTAAATGGTAATCTTAAATTAGTATTAAGTTTATTAAAAAAATATAATAATAGAATAGATAATATGGATGATTTATTTCAAGTAGGTTGTATAGGGCTAATTAAAGCTATAGATAATTTTGATCTTAAATTTGATGTTAAATTTAGTACATATGCAGTACCTATGATATTAGGAGAGGTTAAAAGATATTTAAGAGATAATAATAGTATACGTGTAGCACGTTCTATTAAAGATATAGCATACCATGCTTTATTAAAAAAAGAAGAATTAACTAATAAATATAATAAAGAACCAAGTATAGGTGAAATATCTAAAGCTCTTAATTTAACAGAATATGAAGTTAGTAATGCACTAGATAGTATGAAAGATACAGTAAGTTTATTTGAACCATTATATAATGATGGTGGAGATACTATATATTTAGAAGATCAATTAGAAGATAAGAAAAATGAAATGAAAAATATAGATGATAGTGTAGCACTCAAAGAAGCAATAAGAACATTAAATACAAAAGAAAAATATATAATTAAAGAACGTTATATAACAGGTAAAACACAAATGGAATTAGCAAGTGAAATAGGTATATCTCAAGCACAAATTTCAAGATTAGAGAAGAGTGCTTTAAAAAATATTAAAAATAAAATTAGTTAGTTTATTAAATTTATGATATAATATTTCTTGGTGATTTCATGAATTATATATTTATAGTAAATCCTACATCAGGGGATTCTAAAGGACTTGAAGCAGGTAAAATTATTGAATCTTATTGTAAAGAGAAAAAAATTAATTATAAAGTTATATATACAAGTAAAGAAAAAGAAGCAATTACCTTAACTTCAAGATATAAAAACATGCCAAATACAATTATATATAGTGTAGGTGGAGATGGTACTTTAAATGAAGTAGTTACTGGATTAGTAGGTGGGAGTGCTAAACTAGATGTTATACCTGTAGGAAGTGGTAATGATTTCTATAAGAGTTTAAAAAACATTGACAATAATAAAATAGATTTAGGTAAAGTTAACGATAGATATTTTATTAATATAGCTTCTTTTGGAATAGATGCTATAACAGCTGCTAAAGCAGAAGAATTAAAAAGTACAAATCTAGATAATAGTAAAATATATACAAAAGCACTATTAAGTAGTTTTTTAACATTTAAACCAATAAATTTAAATATTAATGGAGTTAATAAAAAAGTAACTATTTTAACTATTTGTAATGGTGGATATTATGGTGGAGGATTTAACATATATCCTAACTATAATTTAAATGATGGTATGTTTGATATATGTGAAGTAGATAGTGTTAGTAAAATTAGATTATTATATCTATTAAGTAAATTAGTTAAAGTTCGTCATGTAGGTAGAAAAGAATTTCAAGTATATAAAGATAATAATATACATATATCTTCAAATAATAAATTGTGCTGCAATATAGATGGAGAAATAATTACCGGAAATAACTTTAACATATCTTTAATAAATGGAGCAATAACTTTAAATAGAGAAGATAATATAAAAGTAATAGATGTATTAAAAACAAAAAAATTAATTAAATAGGCTACATATGCCTATTTTTTTCATATAATATACTGGTGATTTAATATGCGCATGTCTGATTTACAAAATAAAACAGTAATAAACTTATTAGATGGGAAAAATATAGGCAATATAATAGATATGAGTATAGATGATAATGGTAAAACAACAGGATTAATAGTAGAAAAACATAGATTTTTACTTTCTTATTTTACAAATAAAAAAGAAATGGTAGTTAAATGGGAACAAATAGAAAAAATAGGTGAAGATGTAATATTAGTAAATATTGTTTATTAATAAAAAATGCGTTAGATTTTTTGAGAATAGAATGACTTATTTTTAAAATAATACTATGATAGTTAATTGTTAAGTAGATTTATTTATTATTTTTTACACGATTGCCTTACAACAATTGACTTTTTTTTGAAAAATGGTAATATATACATATAAGTGATTTATGGAGTGTTAATAATGAATAAATTAAGAGAAGTTTATAGAGATGATTTACCTGGCAGATTTAATGAGATGGAAATGTTGGATAGACATTTTTCTCGCATTTTAAATATTTTTAATGGTGAAATTTTACCACCGTATGAAATATTAATTCACACATCTAGTATCTGTAATTTAAACTGTAAATGGTGTATAGGTGGATATGTTTCCTCTAAAGAAAATAAAGAGACATTACTAGATAATGCCTTGGTTAAGAAAAAAAACATGATTAAGATAGTAAATGATATTATAACTTACAAAAAAATGGGTTATGATTACAAAAATAATTGTAATAAGGAATACAGAGTTGAAAATGTTACTTTTTCAGGAATAACAGGAGAACCTTTAATTGCAAAAGATTCTGTTTTGTATGCTATAGAAGAATTGTCAAAACATAATATTCGTGTTGGCTTATTTACAAATGGTATTCTTATTGATAAAAAAATGCATGAGACATTATTAAAACTGGGATATATATTAATAAGTATAGATGCTGGAAATCATGAAACATATAATAAATTAAAATGTAATGGTAGCAACACTAATAGCTTTGAAACTATATTAAAAAATATAGAGGATTTATATGAATCAAAGAAAAAAAATAATAGCAATATAGATATTAACGTAGGTTATGTTATTAACCAATATAATTATGACCAGATTTATGGGCTAGCTAAAAAACTGAAAAGAATAGGTGTTCACTATTTGCGATTCAAAACAGATATTGCATCTTTACTTGTCATGAACGATGAAGAAAAAAATATTGCAAGTGAACAAATTAAACAAGTAAAAAAAGAATTATGTGATGAATTCTTTTCAGTAGTTGAAATTCATAATGTTATGAGTGATGATGACAAAATCAGAAAATTTAATAAGTGTTTTGTCCATTATCTAATAGGTAACATTTCATCCGATGGCAAAGTTTATTTATGTAATTATCATCCAAAGAAAAACGGATATAATTATGGTTCGACGATTAAACAAAGTTTTAGTGAAATTTGGGGGAAAATTTTAGAAAATAAAATTGATGATAAAATTCCAGACATTTGTCCATCAGTATGTGATCCATTTAAAAATAGAGCAAACAGATTATTAGAAATTGCCTATGAAATATATAATGAAGGTGGGATAGAATCATTAATAAAAAGCATAAATGAAATAAAGGAGAAAAAATAACATGAGAAAGCCAAAACAAGTATTAATATTCTTATATAGAAAAAACAAGAAAGACGAATATGAATATTGTGTATTTTATAGAAAAAAAAAGCAAATATGGCAGGCTATATCAGGTGGAGTGGAAGATGAAGAAACCTTGATTGAAACAGTAAAAAGAGAAGTTTTTGAAGAAACAAATATAGAGGCAAATAATATTTTTCAACTATCATCTGTTTGCTCAATACCTGTTATTAATATAACAGGAAAATTCACTTGGGGAAATGACGTGTACGTTGTTACAGAATATTCATTTGGAGTATTTACAAAAAATAGTAGTATTAAATTATCTAGTGAACACAATTGTTATGAATGGCTTCCATTTGATGAAGCATGTAGGAAATTAGAATTTGATAGTAATAAAACTGCACTTTGGGAATTAAATCAAAGATTATTAAATTCTGATTTAAAATAGTATTGCAATGAATAGATTAATTTGGTTTTTTGGCAGTAGTGCTAGTGGCAAAGAAACATTAATTAAGTACATCTATAATGGCAAAGATGAAAAATTAAATTCTAATTTAAATATTGATTTGAAAAAAACAATTATTCTCGATAAAAGTATTGAATATATATCAAAAAATAAAACTGACAATATTACTGAAAAACGAATTGAAATGATAGATGACATTATATTGTTGTGTTCACAAAAAAATGATATAATTATTTTGATCAAAGGACAGAATTCAGACATAAGAGGTAATTTTATTAAAACAATTAAAGAAAAGTTAAATGACATTAGTATTGATATAATATATGTTACAGCAGATACGGAAGTTTTACTTGAAAGAGTTAAAAAAAAAGACTGGTATGATACAACTCGTGGAGATATAGAGTATTTAGAAAGTATAAAACGTAGTTTGAAATATATGGATTTGTTTAAAGAATATAATATAACTTATATAAAATCTAACCCTAATAATGAGTATATAATATTGCCACAAAGTAATATGTCGATGGCAAAGTTGGACACAATAAAACATTTGTAGTTTTTCTTGTTTGTGTGCTTATATATGGAATAGAAAGGAATGAAGCTTAAAATGAACTGCTATGAAATATTTAAAGATGGGCTAAAAATAATAATTAAAACAAGTGTACCCAATCTTAATACAAAAATGTCTCAACATTTTAATGGGTGTTTTGTTATTAGTGATTATAATGAGAAAAACATTCCAACTGAATTAGTTACTCTTGATATTGTTGCTGAAGAAACAATTGAATATTCTAAAAATAAATGTTTTATTATGGCGCCAAATACATTGATTTTTTCAAATAAAAAAAATAATATTAAATTTATTTATGATCATTTTAATGCAGATCATTGTCTTAATCTAAAGAGAATAATAATAGATATTTTTGCCAAATATTATGAAGATATTGGAATTTATTTTGTTCATGGGGCATCAGTGGTAAATAAAAAAACAAATAAAGCAACTGTTTTTATTGGCAATAGTGGTAGTGGTAAAACGACAAATTTATTATTTTATTTATTATCCAAAAAATATGATTATATGGGAAATGATAGAATAGGATTAAGATATTATAATGGAAAATTAATTGTATATGGTTTTCCTTCTAATCTAGGTTTAAGATATCCAACATTAGAATTAAATTATAATCTTAAGAACCTTATATTACCGTATATTGATAAAGAATTATATCAAAAAAATGCTGACAATTGCCTGGATTCCAAAAAACTCAATTTGACTGTTTTTAATTTACTTAATGCCTTTAATTGTAAATTCGTTTCAAAAGCAGAACTTTCTGAAATTATTGTTACATGTTATGACAAAAAAAATAGCATGCAAGTTTTTAATGAGTTGTTGGATGTAGAGGAAATTATATCGCAAATAGAAAGACAACACATTTCAGCTATATCTAAGGAACAATTTTTTCTGAATGAATTATTGAAATTTAATGACCATCAAAGTGATTTTTATTTATCTACCGCAAAAATATTAGTGCATAAAAGCAACATATTTTCTAATTATAGTAACTAAATAATAGGCTAAATAGTAAAATTGTTTAAATTTTAAAAGGATGTGTTTAATAGTGAAAAAAAGTTATCAGTCTCAACCTCCAAATTTTAAATATACCATAACTGACTATATATATGTTATTAAGTCGATGCATAGTTTATGCAACTGGAAAGTATGTGATACCATTGATTATCGCGTAGAATTTGAAAAAAAATTTTCAGAATATATAGGGAAAAAATATGCATTATCTGTAAACGGTTGTAATAGTGGCATTGATATTGCAATGCAAGTTCTTGAATTAAAACCAAATGATGAAGTCATATCATCTGCAATAAATTTCTATGGTACACATTTATCAATATTGTCAACTCCAGCAAAATTAGTATTATGTGATGTTGATGATAAAACTTTAAATATTTCGGCAAATTCAATCAAAAATAATTTAACAAAAAATACCAGGGCAGTTGTTGTTACACATATGAATGGTGTATCTGCTGATATGAATAAAATTATTAATATTATAAAAAAATATGATTCTAATATCGTTATAATAGAAGATGTCGCTAGATGTTGTGGTGCATCTTATGATAAAAAGAAAGTCGGTTGCTTGGGAGATATATCAGTTTTTAGCTTTCAAAGCAAAAAAAACATATCCACTCTTGGAGAAGGCGGTATGATTTTAACGAATAATTATGAATATTATGAAAAAATGAAAAAAAGAAGAGAATTTGGTGGAAGAAAAATGGATGCTTGGGGCTCGAATTATAAATTATCAAAAGTTCAATCCAGCGTGGGTATATCACAATTAAAAAAAATTGATAAATATAACAAAAAAAGACGTAAAGTAGCACTTCAAAGAAATAATATGTTAAAAAAGTATAGCAAATATTTTTCTTTGCCAGTTTTTGATGAAATTTACTATCATATTTATACCTATTATACTATCATATTAAATGATATGTTTACTAGAAACAGCAGAAATAAAATTATGAAAATTTTAGAAGAAAAGTATCAAATAAAAACTACCGTTGCTAATGAACCCACATTTATGATTCATAAATATGTTGATGAACATATAGATACTAAATATAAAAACATTTCGCGTGAATTAGGTGGGAGAATAATAAACTTACCCATTCATTTCAACATGTCTAAAAAAGATAATCAATATATATGTAATTCATTTGTTAAATCATTATATGAAGTTTTGGGAGAATTAAATGAAAAATAAAATTATTAATGATTTTTATAATATTTTTATAATAGAAAAACAGCCTTTATCATTAGGATATGCTTGCAAAAAGTGGATATTAACTACAAAAGATAGGAAATATCTATTAAAAGAAATGGCTGTTGATAAGTTAAATAGGCTTGAGTTTATAAATGTTGTTCAAAATATTTTATCGAGCAATAATTTATCAGCCAAGATTATTTTTACAATAGATGGTAGAACATATTTTACATATAATGATAAATATTACGTTTTATATGAATATATTGATGGTCTACATTTGAATAAACAAAGATTGGGTTCTCAAGAGCAGTATAAACTAGGAGAGTTGCTTGGGAATATACATAAAACCCTAAATTCATCTATTATTAAAAATATCAAAAACTATGATACAAAAAATTTAAATATGACCACTCCCAATATAGATAGAATTAATAATTTAATTAGTTTGCATGTAAAAACAGGTAACACAGAGGCAATTCAAATTTTAAGGTCAAAGTTAAAACTATTAAAAAAAGTTGACTTTAGGAGTATTGAACAAATTTATTTAAAATATAACAATAAAATTGTGCACGGCGATTTTTACCTTGATAACATTATCAAAACAAATAAATTAGTGTGTCTAGATTTAGACCAAACTTGCATTTTTCCTTTACAATATGAAATATATCGTGCAATTAGTATGATATGTTATGATAAAAATTTTGATGATACAAAAATTTTATATAATATTAAAAATTTTCTTGAGGGATATAAAAATGTTTATTATATTACTAATGAATACTTATTAGATGGCTTGAATTTATTTAACTATATATCCTTAAATAGCCTTTACTGTCTTGATGTCGATGATGATATTAGTTATGCAAAATACAAATTTGAAATGATAAAGTGGCTATTAAGTAAGAAAAATAGTGTTATAAATATCATTAAGGAGGTTAATAGTGAGGAAGCCAATACAAGTTTTAGTTATTCCATATAGAATGAATACAAAATTAAATTGTATTGAATATTGTTTATTTTTAAGAGAGGATTTAAATGTATGGCAAGGAATAGCTGGTGGAGTAGAGGACAGTGAAAGTATAGAACAGGCTGCACGAAGGGAAATGTATGAAGAAGGTAATATTCCATACAACACAAATTTAGTAAAATTATCATCATTTGCTAGCATGCCTTCAATTAATATTTCAGGTACAAAGTTTGAAAAAGAAACATATATCGTAAAAGAATATTCATTTGGTGTTTGTGTGGATGATGCCAAAATAAAAATATCTGAAGAACATAAATCTTTTAAATGGGTTAATTATAGTGATGCAATGAAAATGTTTGAATGGGATAGCAATAAAAATGCACTTTGGGAATTAAATGAAAGGTTGTGTAAAAATGTCTATAAATTTTGATTTACATGTTCATAGTACATTAAGTGATGGTATTTCAAGTAGAGACGATTTAATTAAAACAGCATTAGACAATAATATATTGTATTTATCTTTTACTGATCATAACATATGCGAGAGTGTAACATCATTATACAATAATATAACTATAATAAACGGTATTGAAATTGATTGTAATTATAATAACAAAAGTATTCATTTGTTAGCATATGGAGTTAATGATTTAAAAAAACTTAATGGATATTTAAGACAAATAAAGTTAGAAAATGATTACATTTGTAGGGCTGCTATAAAAATATTAGAATATAAATATGGAATTGTTATTGATGATAATGACATAAAAAAGTACACAAAAGATCTGTTAAATAAACGGATTATAGCCAAAATATTATTAGAAAAATTTAATGTTGATGATGTTGATTTTATTTATAAAAACTTTATTGGTTCTAGAAGTCAGTCATATATAGTTCAAAAGAAATTACAAGTTAAAGAAACAATTGACATATTGAAATCACTTAATTCTATAATTGTTTTAGCTCATCCCATGACACTTTTAAATCAATGTTCATCTATTATTGAATTTGAATCAATTGTAAAAGTTTTTTTAAACTATGGATTAAATGGATTGGAAGTCATTAATCCTAAAAATTCAATTGAATTTAGTAATTATTTGGATACAAACAGTCTTTTTATCGATTGTATAAAAACGGCAGGGACGGATTATCATGGAAATGCTAAAGATTATAATGGTATTAATTATGGAAGTGAGAAGTATCTTGCTCCTTTGTTGAAAGTGATGGGATAATATGAAAGAAATAGGAGATAATAATTTTACAATAACAGTAGTTGGTGTTGGATATGTTGGACAACCTTTAATAAATGAATTTGCTAAAACTAAAAAAGTGTTTGCATATGATATTGATAATGATAAAATTAAAACTTTAAGCAAAAATAATAAAAACTGTAATATTGTTTATACTTATAATGACAAATGTATTGGCAAGTCAGATGCAATCATAGTTACAGTCCCAACGCCTGTATACGATAATAATAGACCAAATTTGGAATTTGTTATTGAAGCCTGTAGAACAATAGGGTATAATTTTAAAAAAAATTCACTAATAATATTTGAATCTTCTTATTATCCTGGCGTAACAGAAAATATATGCATTCCATTATTAGAAAAATATAGTGGGTTAAAGAATAATGTCGATTTTTTTGTTGGATATTCTCCTGAAAGAATAAACCCATCTGATAATCTTCATACTATTAATTCTGTTACTAAAGTTATCTCAGCGCAAAATAATTTTGTTTTAGACCAAGTTGAAAAATTATACAGTTTAATATCTAATGTTAGTTTGTATAGAGCTAGTTGCATAAAAGTCGCAGAACTGTCAAAAATTATTGAAAATTCTCAGAGGGATTTAAATATTGCATTTGTTAATGAAGTCTCACAATTGTGCCATTTAATGAAGATATCAACAATAGATGTTTTAGAAACCGCAAAAACAAAGTGGAATTTTGTTGACGTTCTTCCAGGCTTAGTTGGAGGTCATTGTATTGGCATCGATCCGTATTATCTTATTGATTTAGGAAACAAATATGGATATAATATGAATATAGTAAAACAAGCAAGAAAAACAAACGAGAATATTCCTTTATTTATAGTAAATAGTTTGAATGAGATGGTAGCTGATATAAAAAACAATAACAATATTAAGGTAGGAATTTTAGGTTATTCTTATAAGGCAAATTCAGATGATGTTAGAAATACTAAGGTTGATATAATCTATCGTGAGTTAAAAAAACAAAATTATGATTGTAGGATTTCGGATTATATGTTATTTGACAAAAATACCTATTTTAATAATTACGAGAAATTGCAAGATTTGGATATACTGATAATCGCAGTTCCACATGATAAATACAGAAGTATGAATAAAGAAAAAATAATGAGCTACTTTAATAAAAAATGTTCTAAAAAAATAATATTAGATTTGTATTCAATATACAAAGATTATAAATTTGAGAGTGATGTAATTTATTGGTCATTATAAATTGTTAGGTGGAGACTGTTAAAAATTTCTATTAAATAAGTCACTTCTATTGATATGCTAATCAATATTGACATCTTAAATTACAATTGAATTAATCTATTTTTTGTTATACAAGGTTATTAGGTAATCGCTTAAGTATGATTGGTGTAAAAAAAAGCAAACGGGTTAACAAATAATAAAAAATGTGTTATACTAAATTTGGTGATTTAATGAAAGTGTTACTTTATTCAGAATTTGAAAAAATGAATAGAAAATCAGGGCTTGGTAAAGCAGTTAGACATCAGATGAATGCATTAGAAGAAAATAATATACCTTATACTAGAGATATACATGATGATTATGATATAGTACATATAAACACATATGGACCAAAATCATATAGGCTTGCTAAAAGTGCTAGAAAAAAAGGTAAAAAAGTTATTTATCATGCTCATTCAACTGAAGAAGATTTTAGAAATTCTTTTATATTCTCAAATGCTGTAGCGCCTCTATTTAAAAAATGGATAATTAAGTGCTACAGTCTAGGAGATCATATTCTAACACCAACTCCATATTCTAAAAAACTATTAGAAGGTTATGGAATAAAAGTTCCAATAACTGATATTAGTAATGGTATTAATGTAGAATTTTTTAAACATGATGATGAATTAGGTAAAAAGTTTAGAAAAAAATATAATTATAAAAATACTGATAAAGTTATAATGGGTGTAGGATTATATATAGAAAGAAAAGGTATATTAGACTTTGTAGAATTAGCAAAAAGATTACCAGAGTATAAATTTATATGGTTTGGATATTCACCATTATCAGCAAGTCCTAAAAAAATAAGAGATGCTATTAATACTAAGTTACCTAATTTAGTATTTGCTGGATATGTAGAGCCTGAAATATTAAGAGGGGCATATAGTGGATGTGATTTATATTTATTTCCAACATTAGAAGAAACAGAAGGAATTCCAATACTTGAAGCATGTGCTGCCAAAATACCAGCACTTATAAGAGATATACCAGTATTTTCACCTTGGATGAAAGATAATGTAAATGTATATAAAGCAAAAACAATAGATGAATTTGAAGAAAAAATAAAAGATATATTAGAAGGTAAGCTACCAAATTTAACAGAAGAAGCATATAAAGTAGCACAAACCAAAGATATAAAAAAGGTTGGCAAGAAGTTGATAAGTATTTATGAAAGCGTTTTAAAAGGAGAGTAATTTATGAACGATATAAACGAATGCAAACCAGTGCCATATTCAATAACAGCTATGATAAATAAAAATGATAGTGTAACTATTCAAGAATATGAAAAAAGAGGAAATAGATTTTATGATGTAACTACTAGAATAAATGGTGTAGTAAAATTTATAGGAAGATATTATAAAGAATTAGATCCTATTAATATAGCTTATAAAAATGGTAAAGTTATAATATATTCATCTAGAGTAAATGAAAAAACAGGAGTACTAGAAGTAAATAAAATTTATTCATTATATAATGTAGAAGATGATGTTATGTATAGTTGTAATACTAATGAAGCTATAAAAGAATTTAATAGTATGTTAAAATTTAATATAAAAAATGATGAAGTACTACATAGAAGTGATGTAGAAAAAATTAGAAGATATAAAAGATAATATACAAGTAATTTTCAAGTGAATTTTTGAAAATATTACTTGTTTTTTCTTTTGATTGATAGTATACTATTACTATAGTAGAAAGAGGGATTTATGAAATGAAAAATAAAGGTTTTACATTAATAGAGTTATTAGCAGTCATCGTAATACTTGCAATTATCGCATTAATAGCTACACCAGTAGTGTTAAATATAATAAAGGATAGTAAAAATAATTCAACAGAAAGAAGTATAGAATTATATTTAGATCAAGTAAAAAATGAGATAGCTAGATATAATATGGTACATCCAGGGGCAAACTTTAATCCAACAGAATGTGTAGTAGAAAGTGAAGGATTAAAATGTGATGGAACTACTGATTATATTAAAATAGAAATTAATGGAATAACTCCAGATGTAGGTAGTAAGATATTATTATCGAATGGGAAAATAACAGGTATTTCAAATTTTAAGGTATCAGATGCAGCATATTCATATAATAATGGAAAAATAGAGCAATTCAATCCAGTATGTACAGCAGTAACTACAGCAACAACAGGGAACGTGCCAACAGGAAGTTATGCATATGGTGATGAATACACATGCAAGGTTGGAGATAGTTACACAAATACATTCTTTGTACTAGAAAACAATACAGATACAGTAAGTTTAATCATGAAAGAAAACTTTGTGGATTCATATGTGCCATCAGGAGTAGCTTGGTGTACAGATGGAAGCATAATCAATACAACTTGTAAAAATATAACAGCAATAGGAAGTAATGCTGTAGAAGGCAAAGATTATTTAGGACATATAAAGAGTATATTTAATAAAAATGGAGTAGAAGTAAGTTTTCCAACAAAAGATCAAATATATATAGCAGCGGGCAATAAAGGAGGAGCTTTACTAATATGGTTATATGATAATTTAAAAGATACAACCCATCCAGTATATGGATATTGGACAACAACTCCTACTGATGATTACTCTTACTACGCGTGGGGCGTTTACTATAATGGTTACTTTAGCAATCGCGACGAAGTCAACAATTCTGACAACTATGGTCTTCGTCCAGTTATAACAATTTCAAAATCTATGTTAGGTTAAACTATTGAAAATTTCAATAGTTTTTCTTTTTTAATTGATAAGTATAATTTATTGTGATAAAATATTATTAGTATTAGGTTAGTGAGGTGTAATAGATGGAAATTTATGTTCCTGATATTTATCAAGAAAATATATACAAAATAGATTATGATATGTTAATTACAAGAGGAATAAAATGCTTAATATTCGATCTTGATAATACATTAGTACCAATTACTGAAAGTTTACCAAGAGAAGAAACTAAAAAATTATTTAAAGATTTAAAAAATAAAGGTTTTAAAATCTTTATAGCATCCAATAGTATTAAAAGAAGAGTAAAACCTTTTCATGAAGAACTTAAAGTAGATTATATTTATAGTGCTAGAAAACCACATATTGAATCTATTAGTGAACTTATTAAAAAAAGTGGTTTTGGACTTGATGAAATAGCTATGATAGGAGATTCTATGATGGATGATGTAGTATGTGGTAATACAATAGGAATAACTACTATTCTTTTAGATCAAATAAATAAAAAAGAATTTCCTTTTGCTAAATTAAAAAGAATAAAAGAAAGACATATTCAAAAATCATTAAGAGATAAAAGCCTATTTACAAAAGGAAGATACTATGTGTAAATGTATAGGATGTGGAGTAGTACTCCAAAATTTAAATGAATTAGAAATTGGCTATACAAAAGATATAACTAATAAACTATGTCAAAGATGCTTTAGAATTAGAAATTATAATGAAATATCTAAAGTAAACGCTACTAATGAAGAATACATTGATATATTAAAAAGCATTAATAATAGTAAAGATTTAGTTGTATTAGTAGTTGATTTATTTAATATAAGTAAAGATTTAATAGATATTAAAAAGTATTTAAATAATGATATTTTATTAGTATTAACTAAAAGAGACATTATACCACGTTCTTGCTATGATGAATCATTAAAAGCCTATTTTAAATATTTAAATATTAATTTTATAGATAGTATAGTTGTTAGTAGTAAGAAAAATTATAATATTGATGAATTATTTAATAAAATTAATAAATATAAAAAAAGTAATAGGGTATACGTAGTAGGATTTACTAATTCAGGTAAAAGTACATTAATTAATAAATTAATATATAATTATACTTCATCTGATTCATATATTACTACAAGTAATATGCCATCTACTACTATTGATAGTATTGATATAAAGCTTTCAGATTCATTAACACTTATAGATACACCAGGATTGCTTGATGAAGGTGATATAATAAATTATGTAGATGATAAGACTTTAAAGAGAATAATACCTAAACAAGAAATAAAACCTATAACATATCAAGTTAAGTGTCCACAAAGTTTTATTATAGATAATATATTTAAAATAGATATATTATCTAAGACAAACATGACATACTATATATCAAATGCTTTAAAAATAAATAGAAGTTATAAAATAAATAGTGACTTTAATGGATTGAAGTGCTACAAATTTAAAATAAATAGTGATGAAGATTTAGTAATTCAAGGATTAGGTTTCATTCATTTTACAATAGGTACTGATATTTTAATATATATAAAAGAAGGGATAAACGTTTTTGTTAGAAAAAGTTTAATATAGGGTGAATAGTGTGCAGAAAAATAATAAGTTTATATTTATATGTTTTGGAGTTGTTATAGTACTAGTATTTTGTTTACCTAGTTTATATAACTATATAGAAAAATTAAAAATGCCAAAAATAATAGATAAAGAAGAAAAAAATAATGATGAGAAAAAAGAAGTAACACAAGAGATTTTAGATAGTATACATACTCCTAAGTTTAGAAGTAGTATATATGAAAGTAATACATATTATTTAAATAATACATTTACTGTTTCAGACATGACAAATAATGATATATTATATAATGCTTTCTTAGGCATAGAAGGAGTTAATATAAAAAGTTATAGTGGACGCGTTTCATGTACTACAACACCAAAAATTATTAGTGATGTATATTTAACTCTTAGAATTCAAAATATTTTAGGTAAAGATATTAAATATACATTAGATAGTTTTTATGTTCCAGAGGATTCTAGTATATATCCTGGTACTTGGACTTATAATAGTTCTTTAAAAAGTTTTATATATGAAGGATTATGTACTTCAAAAAGCAAAAATGTTGCTTATTATGATTTAACACAATTTATAAAAGCACAATATGAAAATGATGATATTATTATTTATAATTATGTAGGATTTGCTAAGGTAGAAGGTAATACTTATAAAATATATAAAGATGCTTCATATACTCAGGAATTAACGAGTGGTACATTTATAAGTGAAGATAATTTAAATGATGTATTTGCTTCTTTAAGTAAAAATGATAAGAAGATATACAAATATACATATAAAGATACATTATGTAAATATAATGAGTATTGCTTATATAAGGGTGAATATGTTAATGAATTTTAATACTGATGGCTTTAATGAAAGAAATATTTATATACATAATAATAACGATATAAATAATTTAAAAAAGAAAAATATAAGTCATAGTCGTGATAATTTAGTTTTAATGAAAGCACGTGAGAATTTGCCAAATATTAAAACTTCATCTAATACATTTATACCTAATTGTAATAACGTAAGAGGTAGAAAAGATAACTTTGTATTAATGAATAAAAATATTAATAATATGATTAACAGTAATCTATTTAAAAAATAATCTTAAAAACAAGTTTAATCTTGTTTTTTAATTTACTTTTTTTTAAAAGTAAGATATAATTTACTAGGTGAAGGGTGAAAAGTATGAATAAATTAATATTAATTAAATATGGAGAACTTACAACTAAAAAAGCAAATAGAAAAACATTTATAAAATTACTTGCTAATAATATAAGAAATGCTTTAAAAAATTATGAATATAAAATGAAGTATGATAGAGTTAGAATGTATATTGAATGTGATGATGAAAAACATATAGTAGAAGCACTTAAAAAAGTATTTGGTATACATGGAATAGTAATTGCTACTAAAGTAAATAATAATATTGAAGATATTAAAAATTGTGTTATAGATTTATTAAAAAAGGAAAATTTTAATACTTTTAAAATTCATACTAAAAGAGCAGATAAATCTTTTGAAGTTCATAGTATGGAATTAAATAATATAATAGGTGGTGCAGTTTTAAGAGCTATACCTTGTAAAGTAGACGTTAAAAATCCAGATTTAGAAGTAGTTATTGAAATAAGAGTTGAAGGTACTTTTATATATACTAATGAAATTAAAGGAATTGGTGGATATCCTGTTGGTATTCAAGGCAAAGGAATGTTAATGCTAAGTGGTGGAATTGATTCTCCAGTAGCAGGTTATTTAGCACTTAAAAGAGGAGTAGATCTAGAATGTTTATATTTTGAATCTCCACCTCATACAAGTATAGAAGCAAAAAATAAAGTTATTAAATTAGCTAGTATTATTAATGAGTATTCTTTTGGAATAACAGTAAATGTAATTCCTTTTACTAAATTACAAGAAGCAATTTATAAAAATGTAGAAGATACTTATGTTATTACTATTATGAGACGTATGATGTATAGAATAGCTGAAAGGTTAGCTAAAAAACATAAATGCAAAGTAATAATTAATGGAGAAAGTATTGGACAAGTAGCAAGTCAAACTTTAACTAGTATGGGTGTTATTAATAGTGTTACCAATTTTCCTGTAATTAGACCTGTTGCATGCATGGATAAATTGGAAATTATAGATATAGCAAATAAAATAAATACATATGAAACAAGTATATTACCTTATGAAGATTGTTGTACTATATTTTTACCAACACATCCTGTAATAAATCCAAATATAAATAAATGTTTATATTATGAATCATTATTTGATTATGAAGCATTAATAGATGAATGTATAGAAAATGTAGAAATAATAAAAAATTTAAATCAAGAAAAAAGTGATTTATTATAGAAGAAAAAATTACCAAATAAATTTTGTATAAAAATCCTCTTTGTACACAAATTATAAATGTACAGGAGGTGAAATTATGAATAACAAATTAAATAGTAAATTTGTTGTACCTGGAGCTAAACAAGCAATCGATAAGATGAAATATGAAATAGCTAGTGAATTAGGAGTTACTATGGGTCCTGATGCTACTTCAAGAGCTAACGGTTCAGTTGGAGGAGAAATCACTAAAAGATTAGTTCAAATGGGTGAACAACATTTAGGTGGAAACACTTATACTAAATAGTTAGAAAATGGATAGCGATTACTTGCTATCTTTTTTTATAAAAAAGAAAGAAAATGGATAGTAGAATTTCTGATTCCATTATTATTGTGGCTTAATAATTTTAGAGTATTAGTAGTAGATATTTCTATTTTAACAATATTTAGTATATTAATTGGAAAAAATTCTCATACTAATATTTAAATATAAGTAAATAATAATAATGAGGTGATAACATGACTAATAATTCTTTAGTAGTTCCTGGATCTAAACAAGCTATAGAAAATTTAAAATATGAAATAGCACGAGAATTTGGTGTAGAACTAGGTCCTGATACTTCAAGTAGATTAAATGGTAGTGTTGGTGGAGAAATGACTAAAAGACTAGTTAATTTAGGAAAACAATATTATCAAAATATAAATAATTATAAAATTAAATAAGTAATTATAAACAAGTAAATTTTTAATTTTTCAAAAATATTACTTGTTTTTTTTTTTTTTTTGCGATATTATAATAATATAATGAAGAATAGTTTTTATATAAATATACCAATAATGAATGTAAAAAAATAGTAATATGTGGTAAACTATAAAAGAAGGATATGAATTAAATATGAGGCATAAAAATAATTATGGATTTAATAATTTTAGTTTTATAAAGAGAAAAAAGATCTCAAAATATTTAATAGTAATATGTGCTATATTAGTAACAAGTTTAACTATAGGATTTGCTTCATTTAGTTCAAACTTAGTTATGAAAAATATAGCTATGATAAGAGTAGATAAAACAGTAAGATTAACTGGTATAAAAGTAAATTCTACAAATGGAGGTGCTATATCAAGAACTGAAGAATATAACGTATCTAATATATTTGGAGATGTAGTATTACCAAGTAAAGATTCATATGTAAAATATGAAGTAGATATAACTAATTTAGGTAATGTAAAAATGGGAGCACTTACACAAACTCCAATATGTACTCCAGTAACAACAGCAACTACAGGCAATGTACCAAGTGGGAACTTTAATTATGGTGATGAATATACATGCCAAGTAGGAGACAATTATTCAAATACATTCTTTGTTCTAGAAAATAATACAGACACAGTAAGTTTAATCATGAAAGAAAACTTTATGGATTCATATGTACCGCAAAAAATAAAATGGTGTACAGATGGTGGAGCAAATGGAAAAACATGTAAAAATATAGCGACCACTGGAAGTGATGCGCCAGAAGGAAAAGATTATTTAGGCCACATAAAAAGTATATTTAATAAAGAAGGAGTAGAAGTAATTTTTCCAACCGTATATCAGATAGCTACAGCATCAGGTAAAACATTTAGTAATACAACTATTTCAGGTTTGCCAATATGGTTATGTGACTACTTAAGAAATGCAACTCATCCAGTTCAAGAAGGTTGGAGTTATTGGACTGTTTCACTTTATATTAATGATTATACTCGTGTGTGGGATGTGCATTATAGCAATTATTTGGGTAACGACTTCGTTTATGTTACATCACCAGGTATTCGCCCAGTAATAACATTATCAAAATCATCTTTAAGTTCAGATACTAATTTAGATTATACAATAGATAATTATAATGAAAATGATGTAATACCAGTATGTGATGGTGATAACTGTACAAATGGAGTAACTAAAAAAATATATGTAACGATTAAATATAAAGATGGAATAAATGATAGTTTAGTAACTAGTGAACCTCAAAGTTTTAATATAGGTTTTGAATATAAACAAATATTTAAAGTAACATATGATGGAGTGACATGTACTAATTGTAATAAAGAAGCAATAGAAGGTAATACATATACAGCAAATATTGATTTAGGTAATCCTAAGATTGTTATGGGAGATACAGTATTAACTAAAGATGTAGACTATATATATGATACAACTACTAAATTATTGACAATACCTAATGTAAGTGGTGATATTACTATTGGTAACGGAGTGAAAACATATTCTAACGGTGAAATAGTTTATTTTGATGTAGACAAAGGAACAACTTGTACAGATTATACAGATTCACAAAGTAATGCTGGAGTAAAATCAGGATGTATGAAGTTTTATGCATTTAATGATGATGGTGGAGATAAGTTAAATTTAATACTTGATCATAATACAACATCAACTATAGCATGGAATTCTAGTGGAAGTTCTACAACTGGTCCTAAAGAAGTATTAGAACAATTAAAAACTGATACATCATCTTGGATAGGAGTAGAAACGCCAACTTCTTATTCACTAGATCAATCAGCTCAGCCCAGTCAATCTAAATACAATATTGATTATGCTGATTATAAGGCAAGGCTTATTTCTGCGGGTGAGATAGCTAAAATCACAGGTAATACAACTTTTAATGAAGTAACTGATCCACCAGGTAATTTTTATTTTGAAACTAACACAACTACTGCAAGTAGTACTTGTTATTATAATGATGATGATGAAAAAGGAAATACAAGTGGATGTAAATATGGCTGGCTATTTGATAGAACAAGTAGTGATTGTAAAAACTTTGGTTGCTTATATAATTCAGATGTAATCATTTGGGGTTATTGGACAACAACCTCTTGTGCATTAACAAAATATACTAAATCAGATCATGCTGCTTGGGCAGTGAGTTTTACATATTCTAGATATTCTAACGGTAGTGGTACCTTAGTAGCTCAAACTTATCAAACTAAAGTAAGTTCAAGTGGAGCTTACGGAGTTCGTCCAGTAATTGAAGTTTTAAAATCTAATTTATAATTTTATAAACTAGATTTTTTATTTACCTTGTTTTTAAACTTAAATATTGATATAATATTAATATCGGTAAGGTGATGTTAATGTATTTAAAAAAAATAATTGCTCAAGGATTTAAATCGTTTGCAGATAATACAATAATAGATTTAGAAAATAATATAGCAGGTATAGTAGGACCTAATGGTAGTGGTAAAAGTAATGTAGTAGATGCTGTACGTTGGGTACTTGGTGAACAATCAGTTAAATCTTTACGTGGTGAAGGAAGTATGACTGATGTAATATTTGCAGGTAGTAAAAGTCGTAATCCTATGAATGTAGCAACCGTTACTTTAGTACTAGATAATAGCGATAATTATCTTAATATAGCTTATGATGAGATTTCTATAAAAAGAAGATTATACAAAGATGGTACTAATGAATTTTTTATTAATGGCGAAAAATGTAGATTAAAAGATATAAGTGATCTATTAATGGATAGTGGGATTGCTAAAGAATCATTTAATATAATTTCTCAAGGTAAAATAGAAGATATATTATCAAGTAAACCAGAAAATAGACGTATTATATTTGAAGAAGCAGCAGGAGTTTTAAAATATAAAAAAAGAAAAGAAGAAGCACTTAAAAAATTAGATAAAACTCATGATAATATGAATCGTGTTAATGATATTATAAACGAATTAGAATCTCAAATAGAACCATTAAGAGAACAAAAAATTAAAGCACAAGAATATCAATCATTAAATGAAACTTTAAAAGAATTAGAAATTTCCTTAGTAGCAAGCGATATTACAAATATAAATTATAAATATCAAGAGGATAAAAATAAAATAGAAGAATTAAATCAAGAAATAATTAAATTAAATACTTCTAGTAGTTCTAATGATGCTAAAATTTCTTCTTATAAATTAAATTTAAATGAATTAGAAAAAGAAATAAAAAATAAACAAAACGAATTACTTGATATTACAACTAAAGTAGAAAAATTAAATGCTAAAAAGCAAATAATATTAGAAAGAAAAAAATATCAAGTAGATAATACAAAGTTACATGATAATTTAATTAATTTAAAAGAAGAAGAATTATCTATTAAAAATAGCATTAAAAAATATAATAATGATATTAGTATAAAAGAAGAAGAGTTAAAAGATATTGTTAAAGATATAGATGATATTGATAGTTTTATAATAAAAGAAAAAAGTAAGAAAAACGATTTATTATTTAATTTAAATAATATTATAAAAAATATTAATGTATTATCAATTAAAATAGATACATTAAAAAGTAGTATAGAGAATAATTCTTCTCTTCCATATTCAGTTAAATCTATATTAGATAATCCTAAATTAAGAGGAATACATAATACTATAGCTTCTTTAATAGAAACAAATGAAAAGTATTCTAAAGCAATATCTATAAGTCTTGGTGGGAATGCTACTTGTGTAGTTGTAGATAATGAAATATGCGCTAAAGATGCTATAAACTATCTTAAAACTAATAATATAGGTAGAGTAACTTTCTTTCCATTAAATGTTATAAAAGATAAAAGTATAGATGATAATACACTTACCTTATTAAAAAAAGAAAATGGCTTTATAGATATAGCATCTTCTTTAGTTAAATGTGAAAAGAAATACGATAGTATAATTAAAAATCAATTAGGTAATGTTATAGTAGTTGATGATTTAAATAGCGCTAATATAATTAGTAAAAAAATAAATTATAGATATAGAGTAGTAACACTTGATGGAGAAATATTACATGTAGGTGGATCTTTAACAGGTGGTAATATTAAAACTAGAAATATTATTACTGATAAATATGAATTAGAAAATAATATTAAAGACTTAAAGAATTTAGAGGATTCGCAAAAGAATATAGAAAATAATATAAATGAAGTTGACTATAATTTAAAAGCTCTTGAAGATAAATTATATTTATTAAATAAAGATAAGATAAATAATGAAAATTCTATTATATCTATTAAAAATTTAATAAATGATAAAAATACTAGATTAGAAGCCTTAATAAATGAAATAAATGGTGCTAATAACAGTCTAAACAATACAGTTGATAAAGAAGAAGAGGAAGTATTAAAAGAGTATTATGAGGCTATTGAACTTAAAAATACTACTGAATCTAAATTAGAAATGTTAAATAATAATAAAATTAAATTAGATAATGAATTAGAAGAGTTTGAATATAGTATAAAACGTGAAAATACATTATTTAATGAAAAAAATACTTTGCTGCACCAATTAGAAATTGAAGTTAATAGGGCAGATGTAAAATTAGATAATTTATTAAATATATTAAATGAAACATATTCTATTACTTATGAAAAAGCAATTAGTTTATATAAACTTGATATGGATAGTAATTTAGCTAGAAATAAAGTAAACTCTTTAAAGAAACAAATTAAAGATATTGGCCCAGTAAATGAAATGGCACCACTTGAATATGAAAAGATAAGTCAAAGATATGAATTCTTAATACATCAACAAGAAGATTTATCACGAGCTAAAACAACACTTTTAGAAATATTAGATGAAATGGATAAAGTAATGAAACAAGAATTTATGAAAACATTTAAAATTATTCAAGAAAACTTTTCTAAAACATTTAAAGAATTATTTAAAGGTGGTACTGCTGAATTAACTTTAACAGATTTATCAAATATACTTGAAACAGGTATAGAAATTAATGCTTGTCCACCAGGTAAAACATTAAAAAGTATAAGTTTATTATCAGGTGGAGAAAAAACTTTTACAGCAATCAGTTTACTATTTGCTATACTTAAATCTCGTCCTGTTCCATTTTGTATACTAGATGAGGTTGAAGCAGCACTCGATGAAGTTAATGTAGAATCTTTTGGTGAATATATAAATAAATTAAAAGATAAAACTCAGTTTATAGTAATAACTCATAAGAAAAAAACAATGGAATTTGTAGATATACTATATGGTATAACAATGCAAGAATCTGGAGTTAGTAAATTAGTAAGTGTTAAATTAGAGGAAATTAAATGATAGAACCTAATATAACTAAAATAATTAATTATCAAAGAAAAAATAAGATAAAATTAATAAAGAAAAATAACTACAAATGCGCTACTATCAAGTTTTCTAAATATAGATATAAAGAACATGAATATTTAGAAAAACTATTTATTGATAAGATTAATAATTTTATAAAAACAATAAGTTTTAATTTTCCTCTTATTTCTTTAAATAGATTTAAAACAAACTTTAAAAAATTTAATTTTTGTGTATATAATAATAAAGTTAATGATTCAATATATGGAGGAACTATTAGTTTTAAAATGGATGAATTTACGTGTTATGAGGAAGAGGCCATAGAACATGAATTACTTCATATGGCAACAGGTACTTATAATCATATTAAAAGAATTGAATATTGCGGATTTGATTTAATTAACTATAAGAAAAAATATAGAATAGGTAGAGGAATTAATGAAGGATACACAGATCTTTTAACTAATAGGTATTTTGGTACTAAAATAGGTTATCAAATAGAAGCACTCCTTTCACATAATCTAGAATTATTAATTGGACATAATACTATGGAAAAGTTATATTTTAATATGGATATATATGGATTAATAGATGAGATAAGTAAATACTCTAATTATGTAAATGCATGTGACTTTATACATAACTTAGATAAATTAAGTTTTAAACTTACGAAGTTAAAAAGTGAAGAAGAAATAAAAGAAATTAGAGATTTATATTTAAAGACAGTAACATTCTTATTCTATTGCTTATATAATAAATATTCGAATAATGGTAAATTAGATATTTTAATTAATAATACAAAACAATTATTTGATGAAAATTTATCTTATACATATAATGGCTTTAAAATTAATTTACCTAGTTTAAATGATAATATTTATAATATACTACTAGATAACAAGATAAACAAAAAAATTAGGAAGTGATAACATGAATTATTTATTATATGGTGAAATTAGATTTTTAATAGATAAAGAGATAAAAAAAATAATAGATAATTTAAAAGTAGAAGAAATTAATATATCTAAATATGACTTAAATATTAATACAATAAATGAAATTATAGAAGATGCTAATACAGTATCACTTTTTAGTGATAAAAAAGTTATTATAGTAGATAATGCTTTTATATTTAGTAGAACACAAAATAAAATAGATGGAATAGAAGAATTAGAACAATATTTAAAAAATGAAAATCCTAATACAACAATAATATTTATAGATAATTTAGAAAAATTAGATAGTGTTAAAAAAATAGTAAAAATAATAAAAGAAAAAGGTATAATAAAAGAATATAATAAAGAAGTAAATATTAATAATACTGTTAAGACTATGTTTGATGACTATAAAATATCTAATGACTCTATTAATTTATTGTTAAAAAGAGTAGGTAATAATTTAGATTTAATATACCAAGAAGTTTTAAAATTAAAACTATATAAAATGAATGATAAAATTATAACTGATAAAGATATAATAGATTTATCTTGTGAGAATGTAGAAATAGATATTTTTAAATTTGTTGATGATATAATAAATAAAAATAAGAAGGGTGCTATTAAAACTTATAGGGAATTATTAAAAATAAATGAAGAACCTATAAAAATTATAATAATGTTAGCTAATAAATTTAGACTTATGTATCAGGCAAGTACATTAGCTAAAAAAGGTTATACTGAAGAAGCTATTTCAGAAATATTAAAAGTTCATAAATATCCTGTTCATTTAGCTATAACTGCAGGATACAAATATAATCCTAAAATACTATTAAAGTATTTAAATGATTTAGCAAACCTAGATATTGGCATTAAAACAGGTGAGAAGGATAAAGAACTTGCTCTTGAATTATTTATATTAAGTTTATAAAATAAAGAAGATTAATCGATAATCTTCTTTATTTTTTCATTTATTTCTTTTAATTTTAATTCATTTTTGTTATTTTGAGCTATATAGTATCTTTTACCTATCAAGCCATCTGGTAAATATTGCTGTTTAACTATATGATTAGGATAATTATGAGCATATTTATAATCTTTAGAAGATGTTTTAATATGATTTGGTACATTACCAGTACTACCTTTATTAATATCATTTATTGCTTCATCAAGAGCCATAATAGCACTATTAGATTTAGGTGAGAGTGCAAGTTCTATAACAGTTTGAGCAAGTGGGATTCTAGCCTCAGGAAGCCCTAATCTTTCACAAGCATTAATACAAGCATCAACCTTAACACCCATTATAGGATTAGCAAGCCCTATATCTTCATATGCAATAACACTCATTCTTCTAAATATAATATCTAAATCTTCAGCTTCAATTAAACGTGCTAAATAATGCAAAGCAGCATCAACATCACTACCTCTTATACTTTTTTGAAAAGCACTTATAACATCATAATATCCATCTTGATTTTTATCATAAAAAAGATTAGGCTTATTACTTATACTTTTAAGAGATTCTAAAGTTATATTCTTGTTAGTAGAGTAGTAAGCAACTTCAAGTAAATTATATGCATATCTAAGATCACCTGATGAAGAATTAGCAATAAAATCTATACATTCATCCGTTATATTTATGTCGGTCAAATAATCTTTTATAGCTCTTTTAATAGCGCATTTTATATCATCAACAGTTAATTCTTTTAATTCAAATATTTGGCATCTAGAACGTATTGCAGGATTAATAGAATGATATGGATTTGATGTAGTCATACCAATTAATATTATTAATCCACTTTCTAAATAGGGAAGTAATAAATCTTGTTTATCTTTATTTAATCTATGTATTTCATCCATTATAACAACAAGTTCACCATACATCTTAGCTTCTTCAATAACAGTATCAAAATCCTTCTTATTATTTATAGTAGCATTAAGCATTCTATATTTTAAATTAAGTTCATTAACAATAGATATAGCTATGCTTGTCTTTCCAATACCAGGTTTTCCATATAATATCATAGAAAACAATTTATTATTTTTAACCAAATTAGTTAACACTTTATCTTTTCCAATTAAATGACTTTGTCCTATAATATCATTTAAACATTTTGGTCTCATCTTTACAGCTAATGGTTCCATTTACATCACCTATTAATATTTTATCATGAAATACTTAAAAAGAAGCACAAAATGTGCTATAATGATAATGGTGATGATATGGAAAAGATAAAAAATATAATAAAAGATAATAATAACATACCACTAGAATTAAAAAGTAAAATATTTGAGTGCAGTTATTATATTTTAAATAAATATCAAGGTGCTTATGATAATTTATGTAAAAATTTAAGTACAATTAAAATATATTATTTACAAAATGAAAATAAAGATCTAATAATTAATTTTGATACAATATCTTTATATAATAGTATTTCAAATACTTTATATTTACCAAGTGATATAAGCCAAGATTATCATGCTTTACTTACATATGAATTAATATCTATAGCATCCACTTCTTTAGATAAACAAGGATTTGTAAATACAAATTCACTATATGGATGTTCACTAAATAAAGGAATGAATGAACTTTTAACTAGAAAAGTATTAAAAAAAGAATTTCCTTATAATACATCTAAAAATGATATAAATAACGTAATATTATTTTCTAATATAGTACCAATGCCTATACTTACTGATATATATTTTAATAAAAATTTTATAGATTTGATGAAAGAATATTATAATAGAAGTGGGTCAAACAACTTAATCACTATTTTAGAAAATATGGATTTAGATTATAATAAAAGAGTTAAAACTAATAGTAAAGATAACGAAATTAAAGATAAATATATTACTCTTTTAGTAGAAGATGTATCATGCGTTAATAATGAAACAGAAAATGAAGTAGATGAGAGAATAAATAATATTTGTAGTTTTATACGTTCACAGTATAATATATTAGGTACTCCACAAAATATAAAACAAGCTATAGAAAAAAGTATTAACAAAATAAATGATGATTTTATAGTAAAAAAAGGTAAAATACATGAATGATTTAAAAGAAGAATTCTTAAGATACTTATTAATAGATAAAGGTTATAGTTCAAATACAATAGAATCCTATAGAAATGATTTAGAAAAATTTGTTAAATTTTATTCAAATAAAAATATAAAAGATATAACAAATGAGGACTTAAAAAAATATATAAAATATTTAAATGAAGAAGGATTAAATGAAAAATCTATATCTAGAAATGTATCTTGCCTAAAAAGTTTTTATAAGTTTTTAGTAATAGAAAAATTTATAACAAATAATGTTAGTGATTCACTTTTTCTACCTAAAATAAGAAAAGCTTTACCAAATATATTAACAGAAGAAGAAGTATTAAAACTACTTGATATAGAACTTATAACACCATTTGATTATAGAAATAAAGCAATGTTAGAATTAATGTATGCTACAGGACTTCGTGTTAGTGAATTAGTAAAAGTAAAATTGCAAGATATTGATTTTAATGATGATATAATTAGAACATTTGGTAAAGGAAGTAAAGAACGTATTATACCAATTGGAGAATATGCTAAAGAATATTTAAAAAAATATATTGAATTATATAGACCACTATTATTAATAAAGGGAAATAGTGATTATGTATTTATAAATAATCATGGATCAAACATGACAAGACAAGGATTCTTTAAAATAATAAAAAAAATAGCAAAAGAAAAAGATATAAAAAGTGAAATATCGCCTCATACATTAAGACATTCATTTGCAAGCCATTTATTAAAATATGGAGCAGATTTAAGAACGATTCAAGAATTATTAGGTCATTCTGATATATCTACAACACAAATTTATACTCATATATCACATGAGGAATTAAAGAAAAATTATGAGGAATACCATCCTCATGGTAAATAAAAGAAAGAGGGATTTTATGAAATTTAATAGAGTATTTTTAATAGTTTTAGATTCACTTGGAGTAGGGGAAGCAATAGATGCTAAAAAATTTGAAAGTGAGGGTGCTAATACATTAGGACATATTTTAAAATATAATCCTATTGATTATCCTAATTTAGAAAAAATGGGATTTTTAAACTTAGTAAATTATAAAAATATAGAGAAAACAGATTCTTATTATACTAAAGCACATCCAAAAGCAAATGGTAAAGATACACTAACAGGTCATTTAGAAATGATGGGTATAAGAACTTTGATACCATTTAAAACATTTACTAAAACAGGATTTCCTAAAGAATTAATAGATGAATTAGAAAGACGTTGTAAAAGACATATAATAGGTAATTGTGATGCATCAGGTACTGAAATTATTAAACAATTAGGTGAAGAACAAATGAAAACAGGAGACTTAATAGTTTATACATCAGCTGATTCAGTACTTCAAATAGCTGCTCATGAAGACATTATACCACTAGAAGAATTATATGAAGACTGTGCTATAGCAAGAGAACTTACATTAAAAGAAGAATGGAAGGTTGGAAGAATTATAGCGCGCCCTTATATAGGAACTAAAGGTAACTTTATAAGAACAGGTAATAGAAAAGATTTCGCACTTGATCCTGTATCAGATACTGTATTAGATAACTTAAAAAATAATGGTTTTGATGTTATAGCAATTGGTAAAATTAATGATATATTTAATGGATGTGGTATTACAAAAACTACACATACAGGTAATAACTTAGAAGGAATTAATTTAATACTTGAAACAGAAAAAGAAGATTTTAATGGATTATGTTTTGCTAACTTAAATGATTTTGATTCTAAATATGGACATAGAAGAAATATAAAAGGTTATGCTGAAGCAATAAAAGAATTTGATAATTATTTAGGAGAAATAAAATCTAACCTAAAGGATGATGACTTACTTATAATAACTGCAGATCATGGTAATGATCCTTCATATATGGGAACAGATCATACAAGAGAAAATACACCAGTACTTATATATTCTAAAAAATTTAAAGATCCTAAACATTTAAAAGAGTTAGATTGTTTTAGTGATATAGGAGCCACTATAGCAGATAATTTTAAAGTTCCAATGCCAATAGTAGGAAAAAGCTTTTTAACTAAATTAAGGTGATAAAAATGAAATATATGGTAATATCAGATATACATGGAAATATAGATGCTCTAAATACAGTCCTTAATATATATCAAAAAGAACATTGTAATAAACTATTAATATTAGGCGATTTAATTAATTATGGAATAGATTTAAATATAGAAGAAATAATTAATAGATTAAACCTTATGAAAGATAATATAGTATATGTTAAAGGAAATTGTGATAACAATTTAAAAGGTATATTATTTGGAAATAAGTATTTAGAAGAAATAGAACTAAATAATAAAAAAATAATTCTAACACATGGAGATTTATTTGATAAAGACTATTTAAGTAAAATAGATGCCAATATAATATTTACTGGTCACACCCATATAAGTAAAATAGAAGAATATAATAATAAATTATTTATAAATCCAGGATCAATTTCTAAATCAAGAATGGGTTCTAATAGTTTTATTATAGTAGATGATGATATACTAACTATAAGAGATTTAGATAATATTATATTAGAAAAAAAGAGATTAATTTAAAATCTCTTTTATCTTACATTAATAATTAATTTTCTAACACTTCCATATATACTTGATATTATAAATACAGTTAATACTACTAGAGGCATAAATACTATTAAATTACTTTGATTTATACTATGTAAATTCATTTGATTATTAAAAACAGGATATATAATCTTATCAATTAAACTAGAAGCTAAATAAATATCTAAACAAATACTTGAAATATATTTTAATATATTTTTAGAAAAGTTTCTTTTAATATTTACATTATAAAATATTAAAAACACAATAATAGTACTTATATAAGTAGTTAAACTATCATAATTAATTGTTCCTATATAAGTATATGAGAAAGTAATTATTTGAGTTAATACTAATAGTATAAATAAATTTTTCTTTTTAAAATTGAACTGTTTATAATTAATATATTTACCAGTTATATAATAACCAACAGGGTAGATAGTAGCCCACCAACAAGGTATATGAATTATATTAATAAATAATGTATTTATAAATGAAGGCAAAATAAACATAATTATAGCTATAATAAATAAATAATCCTTATTTTTATCATTTAAACTATCAAATGCATTATTTAAAATAGGGGATAGTAAATAAAGTCCAATATACATCTCAATATACCAAGAATATTCACACCCTTTAAATGTTGTAATAGCGTAAAGTGTACTCTTTAAATTAAAATCAGTATAAGTACCATTAATAATATTTAATACAAAGTATTCTATTAAACTATAAAAAAACCAAATAATTAATATATTAAATAATTTCTTAAAAAAACTTTTATTATACTCTTTATTCTTATTTAAATAACCACTAATAACAATAAATAAAGGAACACATATCATACAAAAATTTCTAATAATACTTTGTATTCTCATACTAAATCCACCAGGATCCACATCATAATAATTAGTATTTAAGAAAAAATGTACTCCAATAACACAAAAGGTTGCTATAATCCTTAATATATCAACCCCATAATATCTTTCTTTATCCTTATTTACCATAAACTCACCCTAATATTAATATAACATATACAAATTAAAAAAACAATAAATATTTTTAATATAGTTGATTAAAATCAAAATAAATGCTAAACTAGTTAAGTGATGTTTATGAAAAAGAAAAAATTTAGAATATGTTCATTTTTATTATTATGTTCACTATGCTTTTTTATTAATATAAATAGCGTTAATGCATTCTTTAATATAAATAATAATATATCAAAATTAAATTATATAATAATAATTGGTGATTCTAGAATGTATTTAATAGAAAATAAAAGAGAAGAATTAAATATACCAGACTCTATTATATTTATTGCTAAAAACGGTGCTAATATAGAATTCTTAGAAAATGAAGCTTTATTTAAAGCTAAAAATTTAATAAAAAATAAAAATATTAATTATCATATAATATTTAATTTAGGTGTTAATGATTTAAACTATGATATAGATTATAAAAAACGTGCTAATGAATATGTTAATATATATAAAAAATTTATTAAAAATAATAAGAGTGCTTCATATTATTTCTTATCAGTAAATCCAATAGATGAAGATATCATTAATGATTTATGGGATAATATAAGAACTAATAAAAAAATTAAAAACTTTAATAGAATAGTAGCAAGTAAAACTCATAATATAATGAATTATTGCGACTCATATAGTTCATTAAAGTTTAATTTACCAGATGGCCTACATTATGATACAACTACAGATATAAATATTATGAATTATATATTAAATGATTGCGTAAAATTTAATTAACTAAAAAATTAAGCATATACTTTATTGGTGATACTATGACTAATACTGCATATGCTTTTTTATTATCTTCAATGGCGGGTATATCAACTCTAATTGGCTTCCTATTTATATTTATAAAAAGAAATAGGGAAGATATAATAAGTAAGGCATTAGGTTTTGCAGTAGGAGTAATGGCTACAGTATCTATTAGTGATCTAATACCTAGTTCATTAAAAGCTATAATAACTAAACATTCTATACCAATAACATTCATTTTAATTATTATAGGCTTTATAATAGGAATAATAATTTCTAATATAGTAGATAAAAAAGTAGAAAAAACTTCTAAAAATAGTTTAAAACTATATAAATTAGGAATAATTAGTATGCTTGTAATAATTCTTCATAATATACCAGAGGGTATTGTTACATTTATTACTTCAAATAATAATATAAAGCTAGGAATAACATTAAGTATTGCTATAGCACTCCATAATATACCAGAAGGAATATCAATAGCAATCCCAATATATTATTCTACTAATAGTAAAATAAAAGCATTCTTATATACTTTAATTTCAGCTATATCAGAACCATTAGGTGCTTTACTATCATATCTACTTTTATCTAAATATATAGATAATACAATATTAGGAATAATATATGCTATAATAGCAGGAATGATGGTAAATATAGCTATAAATGAATTATATAAAGAAGCTATAAAAACAAATAAAAAAAATACATTTAAATATATAATATATGGTTCTCTTTTAATGATTATAAATCATATATTATTTAGTTAGAGTAGGGTATATACAAAAAAGAGATATATGAAGTATCTCTTTTTATTGTGGGTTATTTACAATCTAAATTAGATTCAGTTTTAGAACTTTTTTCTCTTGAACTAGATGAATTATAATTTTTATTATTCATGTTAGTTTTTGATTGTTTATTATTCTTTTTCATTTAAATCACCCAGTTATATTATTTACTAAAAACTAACATATATACATATTTAATTAATATTATTTATTTCATTTAATATTCTAGAAATCAAATAACTTTTCTCATTTGGGTATTTAGTATAAAATGAGTTCTTATATTATCTAGATATAATAAATAATTGTGATAAAGTATATAAAAGTACATACGTAGATAAGCAAGGCGATGAGATAGATTTTATAGAGTTTAAAGACCCTAGATAACGTCTCATATTAATCATTTTATACAAGTTAACATAATATATATTGTAGGACAATAAGCAATTTTAATTTAATGGTTAATTATTCATCTAAATTAAGTTTATATTTTTATTATTTTTTGTATACAATATAAATTGTTATATAAATATGTAATTAATTATTTTTACTTGATCAATCTTTAAATATATAAATTTTATTTTTAAATTTTTTAAATATTTTTTAAATATTTACTATTTATTATTATATATCATAAATTAATTTTAATAACAATGTTAATTTTAAGCAATCGGCAAACTAATTTATGTATGATTATCCATATTGATTTCTTTCTTTGATACTCCCCTATTTTGCTATTTTATTTAGAATAGGGGAAGTGTACAAAAAAATAAGATGTTATAAACTATACATCTAATTTTTTAAAAGCTGTTTTTCTTGATTGAATTTCTGCTATTTTTTCAAATACTTCTGTAGCATTGTTTTCATTTATTTCAGTATAACCAAGTTCTTTTAATGCTTGAACTTTAACATTATTAAGTTCCATAGTACGACTTAATTTATCTTCTTGTTTTTGTTCAATTTGATTTACAAATCTTCTATGTGATTCTGCTAATTTTGTTTTAGAAGCTTTACCACTTCTATATAATACCATTGCAGAGAACATTACACTTTCAAATATAAATTGTTCATCTTCATCAAATGCGAATTCCATTGGCTTTTCAAAACCTGTTTCTTTTGCTACATATGCTAAAATGTATTTTAATTCTTTTGTATTATTCATAACTTGTAAATAATGATAAAAATAATTAATTATATTAAATCCTTCTTTACCATTATCTTCTAAATATTCTTTTATTAAATCAATAATACCAATAAATAATTCTTGATTTTGGGGACTTATTCCATTTAACAAGTCTCCCCCTACTCCATTAACTTCTTCTTTTTTGCTATCACACAAACTATTTAATCTAAGTTCAACTGCAGTAATATAGTCAGTATCTATTTTAATTTTTTCCATTTCTTCTATATTTTTAACGCCTAATAAGTTTAATAATAATACTTTTTTATCTTTTGGCCATTTATTAATATCATCTAATTCTAGATAATTATATATCATTTGTCTTGATACACCTAAAAATTTAGCTAGTTTTACTTTAGATATACCTAATTCGTGTAATATGTCAGATAGATTTATTTTCATGTTTTAACCTCCTCTACCTACTATAATTTTATCACATTATTGACATTTGTCAAGTGTAAAGGAGTGTTAAATAATAAGTCTAAATTAGTAAATTAGTTAACCATTTTAATATATGTGGAACTACAAATGATTCATATAGACTAGTTATTGTAAAAAGTATTATAAATAGTATTAATATATATAAATATTTATTAAAATAAGTCCTCATATTTAATTCTTTTTTATTTATAATATATTTAATCATATTATGTGATAATTTAAGCATATAAGCCGTTAAAATAGATATTAATAATATATTTATTATTAGATGTGGAAATATATATACAATACTTAATAATATACCTTTTATTTTATAAGTTAATATAAATGAAGATAAACTAAATCCTATAACAAAAGCTTTATAAAATAATATTAATATATTAGAAAAAGATAAAAAGAAAGTAAATCCTAATATAGTTATTATTATTACTAATAAATAATTTATAATAATAGTATTTTTTAATGTATCTATAAAATTAAAATTATTATTTTTAATATCTTCTATAAATTTTTGTATATATTCTATTACAAGTGTTTTATCTGTTTTATTTAATATTACTATAAAAAGAGATCCTGTAATTATACCAAGTACTACTATTATAATAGAAAATAAAACATACTTTTTATCAAATTTTATTGTATTTAATAGTTTGTCCATTACTTTTTTCATTGTATCACCTAATTAATACTATTAACTAAATATAAATTTATTCCAAAAACTATAAAAATGTATTATAATATTAATTGGGTGATATTATGAGTAGTAAAGTTCAAAAGGCTATTATAATAGTATTAATACTTGCTATGGTATTATCAACTATTTTAGCAATTTTTGCATAATAAAAGATCAACTATTTATTTTTAGTTGATTTTTTATTATTCTCTTTTAATAAATCTCTTATTTCTTCTAAAAGAATTATTTCATCACTTTTTTTAGGCTTTTCTTCTTTTTTCTCTTCCTTATGTGTAATTTTATTAAATGCTTTTATTGTTATAAATATACAGAATGCTACTATAAGAAAATCTACTACATTTTGTATAAATATTCCATATTGTATTGTAACTCCCCAAATTTTTAAGTTTAAATTAGTAAAGTCTATTCCTCCTATAATTATTCCTACTATAGGCATTATTATATTATCTACTAATGAAGTAACTATTTTACTAAAAGCACCTCCAACAACTACACCAACTGCTAAATCTATTACATTGCCTCTAGATATAAATTTTTTAAATTCTTTTATCATATGTAACCTCCAAAGTAATTATAACATATAATATTAATGTTGACAATTAATAAAAAATAAACTATAATTTATGTATTTACTAGGAGGAGTTATGAATACTAAATCTATTGCATATAAAGTTTCAATTAATACTATTATTTTGAACTCTATATTATCTTTATTTAAGTTTTTAGCAGGTATTATTGGTAAGTCTCAAGCTATGTTAAGTGATTCTATTCACACATTAAGTGATGTCTTAAGTACAATTATTGTTATGATTGGTATTAAGGTTTCTAATAAATCTTCTGATGCTTCACATCAATATGGTCATGAGAGAATGGAATGTGTTGCTTCTATTATTCTTGCAAGCCTTTTATTTTTTACAGGTATTTTAGTTGGTTATAAAGGAATTAAATCTATATTTAATCCTGAATCTATTACTACTCCAACTCTTTTCGCACTCATAATGGCAATTATTTCTATATTGGTTAAAGAAGCTATGTATTGGTATACAAGAAAGTATGCATTAAAAATTAATTCTAATGCTTTAATGGCAGATGCCTGGCATCATAGAAGTGATGCTATGTCAAGTATAGGATCTTTAATTGGAGTAGTGGGCGCTATATACGGTATTGGTATCTTAGATGCAGTAGCAAGCCTTATAATTTGTTTATTTATATTAAAGGTATCTATTGATATTTTTATTGATTCTATTAATAAGATGGTTGACAAATCATGTGATGAAAAATTAATTGATAAATATAAAAGTGTTATTGAATCTATAGATGGTGTAGATTCTATAGATATTATTAAGTCTAGGTTATTTGGTAATATGATTTATCTAGATTTAGAAATTGGTGTAGATGAAGATAAGTCATTAAAAGAAGCTCATTTAATTTCTCATAATGTGCATGATGCATTAGAAAATTATGATAAAAATATTAAACATTGTATGATACACGTTAATCCATATAAAAAGTAGGAATTCCCCTACTTTTATTTTTCTATAAATTTACAATGTTTACATAACTCTTCACATTTTTTATTATTTTTAAAATTTTTTAACATATTTTTAACTTTATCACTTTTTAATATACTATCTAAGTCATCGTTATATATATTACCTAAATTAATTATTCCTAGTGTATCTAGGCAACAGGGTATTATAGTACCATCAACTAATATACCAATATGATCTTTTAAAGCATAACAAGTACCTATATTTTCATAAGTATTATTATTTAAATCAGGCCATATAAATTCATGAAAATTATTAATAAATATATAGTCATTTATTTTATAATTATCTAAATTTGTTATATTTATATTATAACGTTTATTAATATAAGTTATAATATCGTTATTATATTTATTTTTAACCCATAATCTTAAAGATATATAAGTTTTATTTTTTATAAGTAGATCTATTGTATCAAATATATTATCTAAATATTTAATTAAATCTATTTTATATTTATCATTAAAACTATGAAGAGATATATTTAATTGTCTTATATTTTTATTATCTTTTATTCTATTTATTAAATAACCATTAGTTGTTATATTTATCTTAAAATTAATAGAAGCTATATTTATAAGTTCATTTATTTTTGGATGAAGTAATGGTTCTCCTAACACGTGAAAATATAAATAATCAGTATATGGTTCTAGTTTTTTTAATAAAATTTTAAATTCTTCTATATCAATAAATTTATTTTTTCTTTTGTTTTTTATACAAAAATCACAATTTAAATTACAATTATTAGTTATTTCTATATATATTTTTTTAAATTCTTTTTTCATAATATCACATATTTAGTATAGCATTATTAATGGTATGTGTAAATTAAAAAACTAGAAATTAATCTAGTTTTCTGCTTCTTCTAACATATTAGTAATTAATATTCCATATCCTTTATGTGGATTTTCAACAACAACATGTGTCACTGCACCCACTATATTATCTTTTTGTATTATTGGTGAACCACTCATTCCTTGTACTACTCCATTAGTTTTTTCTAAAAGAGTTTTATCTGTTATTTCAAATTCTATATTTTTAAGTTTATCTTTTGTATTTTTTACTGATAATATTTTAATCTTAAACTCTCCAACTTCTCGACCATCTATTACAGTGAGGATTGTGGCATCGCCGATTTTAATATCATCTATATTTGCTACTTTATATAGTTTATCAGCAATTATCTCTTCAGTATAATCACCAAATATACCTTTAGACGTATTTTCTTTTATATCGCCGGTCTTTTTATCACTATATAAAATGGCATTCTTTTCACCAGGATTTCCATTCTCACTTCTTGTAATACCAGTTACATCTGAATCAAATATAGTACCTGATTTTATATCTATAATTTCGCCAGTATTAACATTAGTAATTTCATGACCTAATACACCAAATTTCTTTGTATTTGGATCTATAAATGTAAGTGTCCCAACACCTGATATGGCATCTTTTACATATAATCCAGTTTTTAATGTACCACCATCTTCGTACATATTTAATGTTGTTTTACTTTTTTTAGATTCATGTATGTAGTCTATATTTATTTTATCACAATTACATGAGTCTATTGTATTTACCATTTCTTCTACAGTAGAGACTTTTTGATTATTTATTTGATAAATTATATCTCCCTGTTTTAAACCAGATTCTACAAGTGTATTATGCCCTTTTATTTCATATGAACCAACTACTAATACACCGTTTGTATTAAGTCTAATACCAACTGATTCACCAGATGCGATTATGTAATCCGAATAAGCAAGTATATTTAATGGAATAATAAATATAGATAGAAGAATATAAAGAGTTAGTCTTTTAAAATTTTTAAAAAACATGAAAAACAACTCCTTAATATAGACTACATTTATATTATGTTTTATTTGTTATAAATTATAAAATGAAAAAAATACCAAATTTTTGTATAAAAAAAGAGATAAATAATATCTCTAATGTTCTTATCTTACTTTTTTAGTTTCTTCATTACCAAGTATTTCTTCTAAGTTGCCAGTTAAACCTGCTGCATAGCATAAAACTTGTTTTAATTCTTCAGGTTTATTTCTATATTTATTATTCATTACATCATTATATATTTGTTGTCCATTAGTAAGAAGTGTAAAATAATGTTGATATAAAGGTAAATCTAAAAGCTTTTTATCATTTTCAGCACAATAGCAAAGTTGTTCTATTTCTGATAAAACAGATTTTAAAGTATCTGATTCAATGTCATTTAAAGCTTTCATATTTAAATCTATAGCTTGTTGATTTCCTTCTTCTTGCGCTTTTTTAATGTTTGCTGAATATAAATTTATTTTCCCTTGTTTTGTTAATTCATAAAATGTCATAATTATCCTCCCTTGCTATAATAACTATAGCACATTTCTAATATTTAAGTCAAGTTTTCATTTTTTTTTAGTTAAAACTTTTTCATTTGGTATTTCAAAATTTACTGTTCTAGTAGAAGTACAAGCATCTTTAACAAGCACTACTACTTTGTTTCCTATTTGATATTTTTTCTTTGTTTTTCTTCCTACTATAGCTTTTTTATTATCATCATAATAATAATTATCGTCATATATATTGCTTAATTTAATTTTTCCTTTTATTAAATTAGTTGTTCTTACAAACATTGAATTTTTACCTATATCTGTGATATATGCACTAAACTCTTCACCAATATGATGTTCCATATATTTAGCCATTAACATCTCTAATGTTTCTTCTTCTATAATTCTATCTATTTTTTCTATTTTATTAACTCTTTTACAAGTATCATTTAAAAATGCTTCAAAATTATTTAGTGAGTTTTCTGAATAATCAAAACTTTCTATTTTATCTATTATCATATGCATTAATAAATCAGGTAATCTTCTTATTGGAGATGTAAAATGTCCATATATATCATATTGAAGTGCGAAATGACCTTTATTATTTGTATCATATGTAGCTTTTTGCATAGATTTTAATAAATATTCTCTTACTATTAAAGCTACTTCAGTATTGTCTAATCTTTCTATTATAGTTTTTAATGATCTAGCAGATATATTATTAATCTTAGGTATATTTATATTAGATGATTTTAATACTTTTATTACATCTTTAACCTTTTCATCACTTGGTGCTTCATGTACTCTATAAGGTAATATAAACCAAGAATAGTGATTATAAACTGTAGTGTTTGCTAGCAACATAAAATTTTCAATTATTTGACCTGCAGTTTTATAATTATTATTAGTAAATGAAATTATTTCTCCATAAGAGTCTTTGTGTGCTTCTATTTCTAATGTATTAAAATTAATATAATTTCTTTTTTCACGAGCTTTATTTAATATATTGTTTAATTCTTCCATTAATTTTAAATCTTCTATATATGGAATATATTCATCTATTATATTTCCATCTAATACTTCATTTACTTTGCTATAAGACATAGCTATTCTAGAATTAATAACTGAATTATATATTTCATAGTTAACTACTTCACCCATTTCATTTATTTCCATAGCAACTGTACGAGTTAATCTATCTACACCAGGATTTAAAGAGCAAATACCATTTGATATAATTGGATGAAGCATTGGTATACAAGAATCACTTGGATAGTGACTCATACAACGAATAAGTGCTTCTTCATATGATTTAGTATCTTCAGTTATATAGTGACTAACATGTGCGATAGAAACTTTTAATAAGTAATTACCATTATCTAACTTTTTAATACTTACAGCATCATCTCTATCTTTTGTACTATCACAATCAATAGTAAATACATTTTCTCTTCTTAAATCAACTCTATTTATTAATTCATCTTCTTCAACTTCCTTTGGTAATGATTTAGCTTCACTTTCTATTTCTTCACTAAATGTTATAGGAATATCATATTTTTCTAAAATTAGTTTTATATCTATATCAGGATCATTTTTATATCCTATTGTTTTTACTATAGAAGCTTCATAGAAATCATTTATTTTTTGACATCCTACTTTAACTAAAACTAAAGTTCCATCAACTAAATCTGCTAATTCATAATTTTTAATATTTATACTTACATTATCATTTATATTATATGGTATTAAACTAGCACACTTACCGTTTCCTATAACTTCAAATACTACATTCTCATTATATCTTTTAACAACTTTATAAATTTCACCACTATAATAATCTTTTCTTTTAGAATAAATATTACTTACTACTACATTATCTTTATTAAGAGCACCATTAAGATCACAATTTTCAATTAATATTATATATCCATCTGATGTATGAACAAATCCAGTTCCATTTTTATTTATATTAATTTGTCCAAAAGCAAAATCTTTTACTTTAGAAAATAATTTATAATAGCCATTCTTTCCTTCAAAAAGTATTCCTTCTTCAATTAAAACTTCTAATGTTTTATTTAAAAGTATTAATTGTTCTTCTCCTTTTATATTTAATTTTTTTCTTATATCTTCTTCAGTATAATATTTAGAATCTTTATCAAAAAGTTCATTTATTTTTATAATTATTTCCTTTTCGTCCATATTTTTATTTACTCCTATACCTTACAGTTTAATTGTAGCACATTTAATATTTCAATGTAAACAAAAAAATACCTAAAATGGTATTTATTCTACATCAAAATTTTCTAAAGAGCCATCCTTAGTTACAATTTTATTTACTTTATCTTCTACTTCTTTTAATTTTTCATCACATTCTTTTACAAGTTTCATAGCACATGTATATTTTTCAATAGAAGAGTCTAAGTCTATTTCTCCAGATTCTAATTCACTTACTATTGTTTCAAGTTCTTTTATTTTGTCTTCAAATTTCACATTTTCTTTATTTGCCATTACTATTCTCCTTTACTTCATTTACAGTAACAAATATATCTCCATTATATAATTTTACTGTTAATTTTGAATTAACCTTTATATCTTTAATATTACTAATTATTTTATCATCTTTATATGTTAAAGAGTATCCTCTTTTTAAAATTCCAAGTGGATTTACTAGTTCTAACTTTTCTATTAAGTTATTTAATTTTACAATTTTTTCTTTATAAAGAATATTTGGATTATTTAGAATATAATTATTCTTTAATAACTCAAATTTATGTTTAGCACTCTCATAGTTTTTTACTAGTACTTTATTTAATTTATCTATTAATATATCAAGTGCTTGTTTTTTATTTTCATACATTATTAATGGGTTTTTAATTGCATATGAGTTTTTAATTGAATCTAAATATAATTTTTGATAATTAATTTTTTTATTTATAGCTTCATTTAATCTTATTTGTAAGTTATTTATATAATTAATAATATCACTCATATTTGGAACTGCCATTTCTGCTGCTCCTGTTGGAGTGGGTGCTCGCATATCTGCTACATAATCTGCTATTGTAAAGTCTATTTCATGTCCTACAGCACTTATAACAGGTATTTTACATTCGTAAATAGCACGCGCTACTATCTCTTCATTAAAAGGCCAAAGATCTTCTATTGATCCTCCACCTCTACCAACTATTAAAACATCTAAATCATAGTTTTGAGCAAGCTTAATATTCTTTACTATATCGGGTGCTGCTGCTTCTCCTTGTACAAGAGATGGAAAAAGTATAACTTCTGTTATAGGAAATCTTCTTTTAATAGTAGATAATATATCTTTTATAGCTGCTCCTGTAGGTGCAGTTACTACACCTATTCTACTAGGTATTTTAGGTATTGGTTTTTTATGAGCTGCATCAAATAATCCTTCTTTTGCTAAATCTTGTTTTAATTTTTCAAATGCTATATATAAATTACCAATACCATCTTCTAGCATCTCATCAACATAAATTTGATAACCACCAGATGCTTCATATACACTAATTCTACCAGTTACAAGTACTTTAGATCCATCAGTTGGCTTAAATAATAATTTTTTAGCACTACTAGAGAACATAATAGCATTTATTTTACTTGTTTCATCTTTTAAAGAAAAGTATATATGTCCAGTAGAATGAAACTTTATATTAGATATTTCACCCTTCAAATATACTACTCTTAAATTATCATCACTATCAAATTTTGCTTTTAAGTATCTATTTATAGCACTTATACTTAAATACTTATTATTCATGAGTTACTCTTTCCTTATATATTTTATCTAGTACTCCATTAATCATATTTTTAACTTCATCATCACTATAATTTTTAGCAAGTTCAACTGCTTCATTAATTACTACAATAGGTGGAGTATTAGTATATAATAATTCATAAATAGCCATTCTAATGATTGCTTGATCAGTATTACCTAATCTATCTATAGTCCATTTATTTAGATATTCATTAGCAAGCTTGTCTATTTCATCTTTTTTAACTATTACTCCATATACTATATCTTTAACAAATTCATTATCTATAGGATTTACCTCTTTTATAATATCTTCTATATTATACTCTACTTTATTAGTTTCATAAACATTAACTTGATAAAGTATAGTCATTATATTTTTTCTAAGTTCACTACGTGTTAATTGTTCCATAAAAATCACCTATATACATTTTATCATAAAATTAGATAAAAATATATAAATTTATTAATTATTCATCAATCATTTTTGATAAATATTTAAATGTTTTTTCTATTCCATTTTTAACTGTATTACTTATTGTTTCTGATACGTATGCAGTAGCACGCGATAATTTGCTATCATATTTTGTTTCATCTTTTGTTATATATTGTTTTATATCTACTTCTTTACCGTTTTTTACATCATTTTCAAATTTTTGTATTTGTTCATGAGTTAAAGATGTATTTTTATAGTTTTTATATTCATAATACCCTGTTAACTCAGAAAAGTATATTGTAACAAAACTAAATAGTAATACAAAAAATATAAGTTTTAAAAGTTTATTTTTATTATTCTTTTTTTTCATTTATATATTCTCCTAAAATATTTGCTATTAAATCTAATGTATTATTAACTTCTTCTATATTATTTTCATTACCACCAAGTTCTAATAATATTATATTTGGACCCAAATCTTGATTATAAACTCCATTAACTCCAATACCCTCTTTTTTCATAATACCTCTTGTAAGAGTTGGATATTTATTTAAAATTAAGTTATTTATATCATTAGCAGTCTTTAAATTTGACTCATAAGTGCCATATTCTAGTCCTACTACAAATAATACTTTAGCGCATTTCTTACCATCTATATCAACTGTTGTAATACTTTTAATAGCTGCATCTCTATGTAAATCTATAATTAATTTTAAGTTAGGATAAGTAGTTAATGTATTAATTAAAAAAGTACGGCTTGCTATATAACTTCCAGCATGATTTAGGTTATTATCACTCATATACTTACTAATATCATTTTCTTCTACTAAAGCATTAATATTATACTTTAATAATTTATCTTTTAACATACTTGATGCCATTAATACATCTGGAACTATATTATAGTCTTCTAAGTATTTATATGAATAGCTTTCTTTTTGATGTGAATTATATATATAAATATCTGGTATATTATCATTACTACCATATAAAAATGTAGAAGATTTAGTATTAGTAACATTATTATTTGTAAATTTTAATTCTCTTTTTAATAAACTTGTTGGTGAATTAAAAAGATTTTTTTGTATATACTTTGTTATAGTATTAAATATATCTAATTCGTCATTTTTATTTGAACTTTTTAATATAATATCTAAGAACTTATTATCTTTAATGGTGAGTATATGAAAGTCACCTATTTTAATAAATAAAAACAAAAGTATTATTATAAATATTAATATAATATATTTTTTAATCTTTATTTTTTTCTTTGTTTTAAATCTTTTTCTCATATTATCACCAATTATAATATATAATAGATTGTAAAGAATATATGTCGAAAAAAGAATGATAAGCAAAATAAAATTTCACATACACTATCATTCTTTTGCTATAATATATGATATTTAAAAGAAATGTTGACAAAAGTAAAAAAAATGATAAAATATTTAGCGAGGTGAATTATGGTAAAACAATTTATGAAGAATGTTGATTTAAAAAAGAACAAAGAATTTTTTACTAAACTTAAAACTGGTACTAAAGAAATGTTTAAAGACCTAAAAGATAAAGATAAAAGAAAAAAACAAATACCTAATTTATTAACTTTTTCAAGAGTAATAATTCCTATTATAGTAGTAATATTATCCATTATAGCAACCATTACTAGTATTAGTGCCTTGTTAGGTGTTGCATGTGGCTTAACATTAATCGGAGCCTCTAGTGATGCATTAGACGGGTTTGTAGCACGCAAGTTTAATTGTACTAGTGAATATGGAAAAATTTTAGATCAATTTACAGATAAGTTTTTTTCAATATTAATAGGACTTGGATTAACTATCGTAAATCCTATTATAATACTTCCTATACTTGGTGAACTTTGTATTGGTACAGTTAACTTTTATAATAAAATTAAATATCCTAATCTAGATCAAAAAAGTACTTTAATTGGTAGAATAAAACAATGGCCTTTATTTATTACACTTATTCTTACATTTATTTCTGGTATTAATCCAGCTCTTATAAACTTTACTTTAAGTGGTGTGCTTGCAACTATTACACTTCAAGTACTTACTATAGAGTCATACATAGATCAAGCAAGAAAAGAAAATGAAAATATAACTAATAATGATAACAATACTCATGTTCAAGATAATAATGAAGAAGATAAAGAAAACGAAAAAGAAAAAATGTTAGAATCACCTAAAAAAAGTAAATTAGAACAATTAAAAGATTTAAAAAGTGTTTTAAATGAAATAACAGAAGAAGAAACAAAAGAAGATAAAATAGATAATAGTTTTCAAAAAATAAAAAAATAGTTTAACAAACAAACTATTTTTTTATTATATCTTTTATAGAACTAAAAGATTTTATACAATTAAAGTTCTTAACTTGTTTATCTGATACTAAATATCCATTATATTTATTAATCATATCATAATCATTTATATCATTACCAATAACATAAACTTCATCATACTTATTTAAAGATGTAACAAAATCTATTCCTTTAGTCTTTGTAGAATTATTATCTAATATATTTATATAGTTTTGACTTAAATATCCATAACAATCATCTATTCCATCAAGTAGATAATTTAAAATATAATTTATATTTTTTCTATCTTTAATTTTAACTGAAATTTTATTTATAGGAAATGTTAACTCTTTTGATTGTTTAGTATATGAATCAAAGAAATAATCATCTATTTTTAACTCTTTAATTTTTTCTAATATGCTTAATACACTATTATTATTCATTGAATTCTTATATATAAAATTTTTATTTTCATCCAAAACATAAGCACCATCATTACATATATAATACCTACATTTTGCTTTTAAATCTTTACTTAAAGAATTTATATGACGTCCTGTAGCAACTATAAAATCAACATCTAAACTGTTTATTAACTCTATATTTTTATCATAATCTTTATCATAAAAAGTACCATCAAAATCACTAAATATTGCTTTCATTTTCACCTAACTAACCATTATATTTCCTATTAATTCTGCTATATTATAAAGAGTATCTCTTAAAAAATATAATTTATCTTTCATATAATTATTTTTACTTTTAGTATTATCTATTATTAATAAATAACCATTTTTATATTCTCTTTTTTCTACTTCACAATTATATCTTTTATACTTTTTTATTATAAAAGATGGATCTATACTAAAGTCAGAATATATATATAATTTATTATTATTTAAATATATGCTATCTCTAATAAAATATTTATAATATGTAATCATTTCATTCATATTACAAAACATATAATCAACTGATTTTTTATTAATATATTTTCTTAATTTTTTAATATTTATCTTTTTACCTTTATTATTAATTTTTTTACTACTTCTATTATGACTACTTTTTAAACCCTTATTACTTTGATTAGAGTTTATAGCATATAAATTAATTTTATTATTTTTTTCTAATTCATTATTTAATTCTTGATCTATACAAACTGTTAAAACATTTCCTTCTAAATTTTTAAATATTGCTTCTAAACTTTTAAACATTAAAATCACCTACTATATCTCTTATAACGTAGCTAGCACATAATAGTCCTGAAGTTGCTGGTACAAAAGCATTAGAAGGAATTGTTTTAGTTATATTAACTCTTTTTTCTTCATCACTACATACTACTAGTACTTTACCTTTTATTTTTTCATCTTTAACCATTTTTCTTATTTTTTTAGCAAGTGGATCATAATTAGTTTTTCTAATATCTAATATTTTTAACCTACTAGGATCCATTTTATTACCTGTACCCATACTAGATATTAATTTAATATTTTTTTGTTTACAAATTCTTATTAAATCCATTTTAACACTTAGTGTATCGCATGCATCAATTACATAATCAAGTTCATTTATAAATAATTCATTTATATTATTCGAATCTATAAATTTAGTAACTTTTCTAATTTTACAATTAGGATTTATTGATAATATTCTTTTTTCTATTTCATCTGTTTTATAGTTATCTATATTTAAATGATTAGTCATTAATTGCCTATTAAGATTTGAAAGTGCGATAGTATCATTATCTACTATTGTTAGATTTTCTATACCACTTCTTACCAAAGCTTCAACAGCATAACTTCCAACTCCACCAAGTCCTATAACAAGTACATGACACTTATGGATTAAATTGATTTTATCTCCTATTAATAACTCTAATCTTTCAAATTGATTCATACTTTTCACCTACTATTTTATTATACTATAATTTTTTATTAAAATAAAGAAAGCAATATTCTTTTATTGAATTTTATTGCTTTCTTTAAATGAATAAACACATCCACAATAATCTTGTCTATATAAATTATATTCTTTAGATAATTCAAGACTTCTTTTATAACCATTTCTTTTTTTAAAATCTGCATATAAATATTTAATATTATACTCTTTTTCTAATGACTCCCCTATTTCATTTATCCAAGAAGATATTTTATAAGGGCTTATTGATAAAGTAGTAGTAAAATAATCAAAATTATTTGAACTAGCAAATATAGCTGCCTTTTCCATCCTAAATTTATAACAGTTATAACAACGTTTACTTTTCTCGCCTAAATTTTCTAATCCTTTAACTGAATTATAATATTCTTTTGGATCATACTTTTCTTCTATAAAACTAACTTTGTTTTTAGTAGGATACAGTTTTATAAAATGTTTTAATTCATTCATTCTTCTCATATATTCAGTTTCTGGATATATATTAGGATTATAATAATATATAGTTATTTCAAAGTATTTACTTAAATATTCTATAACATAAGAACTACATGGAGCACAACAAGCATGTAATAATAACTTGTATGTTTTATCTTTTTTTAACTCTTCTAACATTTTATCTAATACTATTTGATAATTCATATTAATACCTATCTAGAAAATTATATCTTTTTCCATCTTTCTTATATTCTATTAGTGCATCTATATTTACGTTTTTACTACTTTTATATATATTAGTTTCTATATATGGATTAATACTTCTAAAAGTTTTTATTAATTCTTTTATTTCTTTTCTTTTTGATGTATTTTCTAATTTTTCATTTGCATTTCTTTCTGTAAATTTACAAGCACAATTTAAAAATGTTAATTCACAATATTTAGCCCAGTTTATTATATCTTGTTCTTTTATATAACACATAGGTCTAATTAATTCCATACCAGGGAAATTGGTGCTGTGAAGTTTTGGCATCATTGTCTTCATTTCTCCACCATATATAATACTTAATAATATAGTTTCTATTACATCATCAAAATGATGTCCTAAAGCTATTTTATTACATCCAAGTCTTTGTGATTCTTTATATAGACAACCTCTTCTCATTCTAGCACATAAATAACATGGCGATTCACTACTTATTTCATCTACTGTAGCAAATATATCACTATTAAATATATGTATTGGTATATTTAGTTTTTCTGCATTACTTTTTATTAAATCTAAGTTTTTATCTGTATAACCTGGATTCATAACTATAAATTTCAAATCAAAATTTATTTTACCATGACGTTTTATTTCTTGCATACATTTAGCAAGTAAAAACGAATCTTTACCTCCACTTATACAAACTGCTATAACATCATTATCTTTTATTAATTCATATTCTTTAATGCCTTTAATAAATGGTGCCCAAATATCTTTTCTATATCTTTTAATTATGCTTTTTTCTATTTCTTTTAATTCCATATTACCTCCAAAAAAGCACAAAGAATGTGCTTAGCAAGAAGAATCAATATCACAAGTACTACTTGTCATATCTATTATATAATCTTCATATATTGAATATAGTTCTTCATGTTGTTCATCTGTTAACTTATCAAATCCACTAACTTGACCTGCTACTGTTGAAACATGAATCCCTAAAACTTTACCTTCTTTTACAAATATAACTGTAGGTGCGAATATTCTTTTTTCTCCTACCTCATATACTTCATCGCCTAACTCAATTGTATAATCAGTTAGATACTCTTCAAGTGCTTCTAACAATTTAAAATAACCTTTACTTCCCTTTTTCTCTTTACCAGAATCATCTTTACTATATACTAACTCACCATCTTCTACAGTGTAAGAATCTCTTTCATTAAGAATATTTAAATAATAAATAGTATCAATTTTATTATCTTTAGCAACCTCTAATAATACAGGTATAGCTGTTCTACACCATGGACATTCTGGAAAACCAAGATATATTATACCAGTTTTATTATTTATAACATCTAATATTTCATCATAATTAGAATATTTAATAGGATTTGATGTATCTATATTCATTTTACTATATTTTAATGTTTTAGATGCACTAGTGCCATTTAAAGATTCATATTCTTTTTTAAATTTAATTGAATCTAATTCATCACCTTTTGTAAAAATAGCTACTATAACACTTGTAGCACACAATACCATTAATATTATTGTTAATAATTTTTTATTCATATTTAATCACTTCCTATTTAATTATATCATATGAATGCAATCTTTACAATTATTTTTAGGTATTGACTTTTATAAATAAAAAGAGTAAAATGTTTATTTGTGCGTGTTTTTGACTTAGTCTAAACACTCTAGTATTAAGTTTTATGTTGTAAATAAATATATAAAGGAGGATAATGATGAATTTTACTATTATTGAAGAATTAGCATCTTGTAAATTTGATTTATTAAGAATATTATTATCAAAGAAATCTATGTCTAAAGATGAACTAAGTGCTTTAAAAGCTAATTTATTAAAATTAGAAAATCTATATAGACATGCTAATGATATTACTTCAGAAGGTTATAAAGATGTAGAAAGTGTTAAAGAATATATTAATAAAAATAGATTAAAATAAAAACAAAGCAATACAAACTTTGTTTTTATTTTTTTATTTTATTATAGCTTTAATTCTTCTAACACCAGCACTTGATGCTTCTTCTTTTGTTATTTTAAATTCGCCTATTTCTTTTGTACTTTTAACATGTGGTCCTCCACATAATTCTTTTGAAACATCACCTATTGAATAAACTGTAACAATATCTGGATATTTTTCTATAAACATACATTCAGCACCACTTTTAATAGCATCTTCTTTACTCATTTCTTCACAAGTAACAGGAATATCTTCACTTATCCATTGATTTACTAAGTTTTCTGCTTTTTGCTTTTCTTCATCTGTTAATTTGTGATCACAAGAGAAATCAAAACGCATTCTATCTACTGTTATATTAGATCCTTTTTGATGTACATCAGGACCAATTACTTGTTTAAGTGCTGCATTAAGTAAATGGGTTGCTGTATGATATCTTGTTTCTATTTGACTATCTCCAGCAAGACCACCTTTAAATTTTTGAGTAGATCCTGCTCTAGATAATTCTTGATGTGCTCTAAATTTTTCTTTAAACCCTTCAGTATCAACTTTAATATTTTTTTCTTTTGCAAGTTCTTCAGTTAATTCTATTGGAAAACCATAAGTATCATATAATTTGAATGCTAAATCTTTATTTAACGTATCACCATCTAAATTAGATGTCATCTTTTCAAATTCTTTTATACCTTTTTCAAGCGTTCTATTAAATTTAATTTTTTCTTGTTTTAAGACTTCTAACACAACATCTTTATTATCACTAATTTCACTATAATATTTTTTATATTTATCCATAATAGCAAGTGCAATTCTCTCTTCCCAATTACTATTAATATCTATATTTAATTTTTTAGCATATCTAATAGCTCTTCTAATTAATCTTCTTAATATATACCCTTGATCTGTATTAGATGGTTTTATACCTGCTCTATCAGCACTTATAAATACTGCAGTTCTAATATGATCTGCAATTATTCTCATGCTTTTTTCATTACCGCTATATGGTTTATTAGATATATCTTCTATTACTTTAATTATATCTTTCCATACACTTGAAGCATAATTATCATTAACACCTTCAAGAACAGCTACAACTCTTTCAAGCCCCATACCTGTATCTACATTCTTTTTTGGAAGTTCAGTTACACTACCATCTTCATGTTTATAGTATTGCATAAATACATCATTCCAAATTTCAACCCAACGTTCATCTTCTGGATCAAATTTTTCTGGTATTTCATCATTACTTCTAAAATAAAACATTTCAGTATCAGGTCCACATGGTCCAGTTTCTCCTGCTATCCAAAAATTATCATCTTTTGTTGGACAAATTCTATCTTCACTTATACCAAGACTCTTCCAAATATTAATTGCTTCCATATCCTTAGGAACTATATCATTTCCAGCAAATACAGTTACAGCAAGACGTTCTTTTGGTATATTTAATACTGTTGTTAAAAACTCAAAACTCCAAGTAATTGCTTCTTTTTTAAAATAATCTCCAAGTGACCAATTACCTAACATTTCAAAGAAAGTATGATGATAAGTATCACCAATATTGTCTAAGTCATTTGTTCTAATACACTTTTGATAATCACAAAGTCTAGTTCCATAAGGATGACTTTTACCCATTAAATATGGTATTAATGGTTGCATACCTGCTGTATTAAAAAGTACACTTGGATCATTTTCTGGTACTACTGGAGCACTTGGTATTTGTTTATGTCCTTTACTAACAAAAAAATTAATATATAAATCTTTTAAATTCATGTTACACCTCTATTATCTGCTTAATTTTTTCTACTACTTCATCTATTGTTAAATTAGTTGAATCTATATATATAGCATCATCACTTTTTATTAAAGCTCCAACTTCTTTATGCATATCATTATAGTCTCTTTTTTTAATATTTTCAAGTATTTCTTCATAAGTTACTTGCATGCCCTTTAAAGAATTCTCTTTAAATCTACGGTGAGCTCTTTCTTCTATTGAAGCATCTAAATAAAACTTATATGTAGCATTTGGAAAAACTACAGTTGTTATATCTCTTCCTTCCATTATTACATCAAGCCCATTAGCCATATTACGTTGTAAATCTACTAATATTTCTCTTAACTTAACAATACTTGATATTGGAGATACTATACGAGTTACTTCCATAGTCCTTATTTTACTACTTACATCTTCACCATTTACATATACTTTATCATTTAAAAACTCTATTTTAGAATTTTTAGCAAGTTCTATTATTTTATCTTCATCTTTTATATCTACATTATTTTTAAGAGTAAGGTATGCTATAGCTCTATACATAGCACCTGTATCTATATATGTTAAATTAAGTTTGTTTGCTAATATTTTTGCTACTGTACCTTTACCACTACCAGCAGGTCCATCAATTGCTACTATTTTATTCATAATCTACCTCTTCTAATATTTTATATACTTCATTTTTTAAATCATCATATGTAGTATTATTAATAACATAATCATAATTATTATAATTATTTAAATCTACTTCTGTAATATGAGATTTCTCTTTATCTGATAAACCATTATCAGAGTCTCTATTTATTTTAATATTTATACAAAAATTATATTTATTCTTTAAACTTTTTATCTCATCAACAAGTCTTGCATCATCAACAATTATTACATCATAGAAATAGGAAAATATTTCTATATCTTCTATTACTCTTCTTATAAATAATTTATCATCTACTTTATTTTTTATAAGTTCTATACCAATTTGTTGTAGTAATTCTCTTGGTTTAGTATCTTCACTTCCATCCCATCCACTAATTCTTTTTACATAATCTTTAATATAATGTCCATAAGAAATATTAATAGATTTTTTATCTTTATAATATTCCTCTATAAGTTTAGATACTGTATCTTTACCACTTCTAGCGCACCCAGAAAGTACAAACAATTTAAATTCTCTTTTAATAAATTCCATAATTTCTCCTACTTTAAACTTAATATATCATATTTATCATCTATATATTTTACTATTACTTTAAGTACTCCTATAATAGGTGTTGAAAGTAACATACCAACTATTCCAAAGAAATGTCCAAATATAAGTAACCCTATAATTATTGTTACTGGATTTAATTTAGTTGTTTTACTCATAATTAATGTTTGAAGTATGTTTCCTTCTATACTTTGTATTATAACAATAGCAATCAATACAGCAATACCAATACCAGTACCTTGAGATAAACCAACTATTACTGCGGGTGCTCCACCAATATAAGGTCCAGCATATGGTATTACATTCATAAGACCACAGAATAATCCAAATAATAATGGAGATTTAAGTCCTATAATAAGGAATGCTAATGTAGATACTACAAATACAAGTAATGCATCTAAAAGAGCTCCATTTACATAATTTCTAAGTGATTGATTAATCTTTCTTCCAAGATCAAGAGTAGTCTCTTGATATCTTCTTGGTAACAATTCTAATGCATTACTACTAATATCTTTACTACTTAAAAGTAAGAAGAATCCAATAACTAATCCTATTACAAATGTACCTAAAGAAGATACTATAGTACTTAAAGAATTAATTATAATAGAAGGTAGAGATTGTGCTAAAGAAGTAGAAAATTCATCTAATTTTAAATACATAGACTTTTCTACACTATCAATATCTATAGTTTTAGTATTTAATTTATTAAAGAAATTTTCTAACCAATCTTTTATATTTGAAAATATATTTGGTAAATTATCTACCAGTTCAATAGTTTGATTATAAAGAAGAGGTATTATAGCTTTAACAAGTAAAATAATACATCCTATTAATATAACGTATGCTACAGCAATGCCAAGCCCTCTTCTAACATGTTTTTTCTCTAACCACTTAACAAATGGATTTAAAAGCCATGCAACAACTATTCCTAAGAAAAGAGGTGCTAATATCTTTAATAAATCTACAATAATATTTAATATGCTTAATTCTTTTAATATTTTTAATAATATATAAGCCCCTACTACTATTAATAAAACATAAAGAATTCTAAGTATTTTTTTTGAAGTACTTAAAACTTCATTTAAATCATCCTTATTTACTTTTTTATTCATGATTATCACCTAACTAATTATATCATATTAAATGTAAAATAAAAAGTTCATAGTGAACTTTTTACATTTATTTCAATTGAATTTTAATACAACTTCCAACGTTTGTTATTTTATCATATATTTAGGTATTGTTATTACTGGACGGATACCATAGCTCTTAATGATAGTGGCGATGCTGAAGTCGCTATAAAAGTTAACAAACCACGCCTGGTTAAATAAATTGGTATGAGGCGTTGTTGTCCAATAAGCATATACTTCTGGCACAGGATGAGTTGTATTATACAAATAATCATATAGCCATGTTGGTACAGTAATACCTGAATTGTTAAATATTTGACCCGAAGCAGTTGCTATTTGATTTGCTGTTGGTAACGTTATTTGTGTTTGAGTTATATTTGTCCATGTTGATGTATATTCTTTTAATGCTTTAGTAACTGTTATTGGGCCTTTATTATTATTTCCAAAATCTCCATAATCACTTTCTGTTCCTCCTGCGGCTAGATAATCTTCTTTTGATAACCAAGGTACGCCTAAATTATTGTTTGAAGATGATGTCACAGCTTTTCCATCTACCCCCATATTAGCATACATGATTAAGCTTACTGTATCTGTATTATTTTCTAATACAAAGAATGTTTTATTCTCTCCATCTCCTACATCGCATGTATATTCATCTCCATAATTAAAACTTCCACTTGGCACATTTCCTGTTGTCGCTGTAGTTACTCCTGTACATATTAAAGGTTTATCAACACCTTCTTTTATTGTTCCATTTTCATATGTTAAATTTTTAGAATCTATCTTAAAATCTCTAGTTGCAACTACACTTCCGTTTGATAAAAATATTTTACTACCAGCAGATGGTTTATCTCCGTTTATTTCTATATTAAGTGATGTTCCATCACATATTAAACTATCATCACTTTGTACTGTACATTCACTTGGATTAAAATTAGAACTTGGATGTGTCATGTTATAACGTGCTATCTCATTTTTTACTTGATCTAAATACAGTTCTGCACTTCTTTCTACTGATGAATTCTTACTATCCTTTATTATGTTTAATACTATTGGTGTAGCTATTAGCGCTATTATGGCTAGTATTACGATGACTGCTAATAACTCAATTAATGTAAAACCTTTATTTTTCATATACTCCTCTACTTTCTATTTATAGTTTACCACATATTATTATTTTTTTATAGTCATTATTAGTATATATATGTTAAAACTACTCTTCATTATATTATTATTGTATTGCAAAAAAACAAGTAATATTTTCGAAAATTTACTTGTTTTCAATCAGAATATTCAAATTATACAGTCATTAATTCATTCTCTTTTACTTTTAATTTTTCATCTACTATTTTATTATATTTATTTATTAATTCTTGTACTTCTTCTTGAGCACTTTTTACATCATCTTCAGGTAATTCTAATTTTTTAATATCTGAATTAGAATCTTGTCTTATATTTCTTAATACTATTTTACAATCTTCTGCATATTCTTTTGCTTGTTTTACATAACTTCTTCTAGTATCTTCTGTAAGTGCTGGAATATTTAAAATAATCATTTCTCCATTATTATTTGGAGTAAGTCCAATATTTGCTTCATATATTCCTTTTTCTATAGCACTTATACTTGATCTATCAAAAGGTTTTATACATAACTGTCTAGCTTCTGGTATACTAATAGTCGCTAATTGTTTTAATGGTGTATCTGAACCATAATAATTTACCATAACACCATCTAACATTGCTGGATTAGCACGACCAGCACGTATATTTAAAAATCTTTTTTCCATATTTTCAATAGCTGTTTGCATTTCAAGTTCTGTATTCATTAAAATTTCATCCATTATTTATTTTCTCCTTTATTTATTAATATTGAATTCCCCATACAACAAGTTCTTTAGCATCTTTACCACATACAACGCATTTATCATCAATTGGTTTAGCACCCTCTAATATACATCTTGATTTAGTACCACGTATCTCTTTCATTTTTAATTCACATGCTTCATCACCACACCACATAGCTTTAACAAAACCTGGTTGTGTATTCATTATATCTTCTACTTCTTTTAAGTTATATGCTTCAAATGTTTGTGAGTTTCTTCTATTTAGTGCCCTATCATACATATCTTTTTGAATTTGATTCATTAAATCTTTAACATATTCTACTATATTTGTATTTAAATCTATTGTATATTTTTCTTTTGTATCACGACGAGCTACTGTTATTTTATTTTCTTTTAAATCACGAGGTCCTACTTCTATTCTAACTGGTATACCATTTACTTCTGCTTCAGCAAATTTAAATCCTGCTGATTTATCAGTATTATCTATATAACAACTTATATTATTCTCTAATAACTCTTCTTCTATTTTTTTAGTTAAGTTATTAACTTCTTCATTATCATTAATTGGTATAATAGCTACTTGATTAGGCGCTATCATAGGTGGTAAAACTAATCCATCATCATCACTATGTACCATTATAAGAGCCCCTATCATTCGTGTAGTAGTTCCCCATGAAGTTTGATAAGCATATTCTAATTCATTATTTTTATTTAAAAATTTAATATCATAAGCTTCACTAAATTTTTGTCCAAAATAATGACTTGTACCTGATTGCAATGATACACCATTATACATTAATGCTTCTATAGTTAATGTATATTCAGCACCTGCAAATTTTTCTTTTTCTGTTTTTCTTCCTGTTATAACTGGTATAGCTAAATATTTTTCAAAGAACTCTTTATAAACATTTAGCATGTCTCTTGTTTCTTTTTCTGCTTCTATTTTAGTAGCATGAACAGTATGTCCTTCTTGCCATAAGAATTCACGACTTCTTAAGAAAGGTCTTGTTTCTTTTTCCCAACGCATAACACTACACCATTGATTATATTTTAAAGGTAAATCTCTATATGATTTTACTTTATTTGAATAATAATCACTAAATAATGTTTCACTAGTAGGTCTTATACAAAGACGTTCATCTAATTCTTTTTGTCCTCCAATTGTAACCCATGCAACTTCAGGAGCAAATCCATTAATTAAATCTCCTTCTTTTTTCATTAAGTTTTCTGGTATAAGTAATGGCATATATACATTTTTATGTCCAGTTTTTTTAAACATCTTATCCATTTCTTGTTGTATTCTTTCCCATATGGCATATCCATTTGGTTCAAAAACTGTACATCCTTTTACATTAGAATAATCTGCTAAATGTGCAGCCTTTACTACATCAGTATACCATTTGGCAAAATCTATATCTCTACTTGTTATAGCTTTATTTGCCATAATATCAACTCCTTTATCAATTATATCAAATAAATATCTAAAAAGAAATCCTTTTTTTAGTTTTAACGTTAAAGTTATTATCTTCTTTATTTTGTAATTCTTCAAATATATTATTAACTCTTGTATTTGTGGTACAAAGACTAATTAAATAATCTATTAAATCATCATCAATATTTAAACCTAATTTAATTTTTTCTAAATATGTTAGATCTTGTTGTTCTAATAATTTAATTCTATTACTTAACTTTTTAAACTTTTTATAATTACATGTAGAATCTATAAACATTAATTTTTGTAATAAGTTAGAAGGACTATGTAAGGCATATTTTCTTTCATATTTTGAATTATTATAATCCATTTCATATCCATAAGCTCTTAAAATATTATCTATAACATATCTATTTATAAATCCTTTAACTTTATCATCAAATACATCATTTAATTCATTATTAATTAACTTTATTATATATTCACCAGCAAACATATTAGCATCATGTTCTATATAATAACTTATCCAATATTTACTATAATACTTGCTAGATATACCTACGCTATCTAATGAAGAATTAATAATAATATTTGTATGTTTATCATATTCTTTCCACTGCATCATATGTCTTAATTCATGTAATAAATCAAATATTAAAATCAAATTATATGTATCAATTAAATATTCATTCCTATTATCAACAATAGAAATTCTTAAATTAGGTATATTTGATATTTCATTTATTAATTGTCTTTTATATATTTTATTTATACTTAAAGTTTTTATATTTACATTATATGTCATCATACAAAAACTATCTGGAGTATGAAATTCAACTTTTTTAACATAATCACTTATATCATATTTATTTTTAAGTATATCTATTATATATTTTATATCATTAGCACCTAACACTTTATGATGCTTTATTTTATCTATTATTTTTTCCATAAACCCACCTGAATATTTTTTATAAATTATTTAAAAAATCTAGTAAATTATTAGCTATATTTTTTGGTAATATAGTTTCTAATTCTTCAATACTTGATTCTTTAATTTTATTTATTGTTTTATATTTTTTTAATAATTCTTTTTTTCTTTTTTCCCCTATTCCATCTATATTATCTAATATACTTGAAAGTGATCCTTTACTTCTTATTTTTTTATGATAATTTATAGTAAACCCATGTACTTCATCTTGCATTCTTTCTAGTAAATAAAATAGATTACTTCTTTTATCTATACTTACTTCTTCTAATGGAGTGAATGCTAAAAGTGCACTTGTTGTATGCTTATTATCCTTTTTTAATGCTACTACTGGTATATAAAGATTTAAATCATTAACAACTTTACGTGCTACATTTATTTGTCCTACACCACCATCTACTATTATTAAGTCTGGACGTTCTAGATTATCTTTAAGTACTCTAAAATATCTTCTATATATTACTTCTTTCATAGTTTGATAATCATCATTTTTATCAACACTTATTTTAAACTTTCTATAATCATTTTTAGAAGGCTTACCATCTATATAAACTACCATTCCAGATACATTATAAGTTCCAAATAGATGAGCATTATCAAATATTTCAATTCTTGATAATTTATCTAAACCAAGTATATTTTTTAACTCTTCATTAGCACCTATAGTTTTCTCTTCATCACGTTTTATAAGTTCAAATTTTTCTTCTAAACTTATTTTAGCATTCTCACATGCTTTATTAATTAATTTTAATTTTTCTCCTTTTAAAGGTTTTTTTACATTTAAATCTAGATATTTAGATAATAATTCACTATCTACTATAGATGGTACTAAAACCTCTTTTGGTTTATTTAAATCGTTATAAAATCTAGCTATATATCTAGTAAGTTCTTCATCTATATCATCAACTATATCAAATATTTTACTTTTTCTTTCTACTATTTTAGAACCTCTAATAAAGAATACTTGTATACTTAAATAACCCTTATCAAAGTAATAACCAAAAACATCTCTATTTACATTATCTTTAAGTTCTACTTCTTGATGAGTAAGAGTTATATTAATATAGTCTAATAAATCTTTATATTCTTTTGCTTTTTCAAAATGTAATAAACTACTTTCATAATTCATTTTATCATGTAATTTTTTTGTAACTATACTATGATCTCCATTTAAAAATTTAATTATTTCCTGTCTCATGTTATCTATAACTTCTTTATCTACTTTATGAGTACAATAACCTAAACACTCATTTATGTGATAATAAAGACATGGTTTTTTTTGATATGTATTACATTTTCTTAATGGATATATTCTATTAAGTAAATTAACAACACTTCTTGCAGCACCCACATTAGGATATGGGCCAAATAAATAATCTGCTTTTTTCTTTCTATTTAAATTTCTTACTACTTTTAATGTTGGGACATCATTTCGTGTAAGTTCTATATAAGGATAACTTTTATCATCTCTTAAAAGAATATTATATTTAGGATCATATTTTTTAATTAAATTAATCTCTAATATTAAAGATTCTATTTCACTATCTACAACTATATATTCAAAATCATCTATTTCACTAACAAGTTTAGCAGTTTTTCCATAGTGTTTACCTCTAAAATATGAATTAACTCTATTCTTTAACTTCTTAGCTTTACCTACATAAATAATAACGCCGTCACTATTCTTCATTAAATAGCACCCAGGTTTCATAGGTAAATTTAATAATTTATCTCTTAATTTTTCATGGTTTGAAGTCATATTATCACCTCACCCTAGTATTATAGCACATATTTTATAATTTTAAATATTGTTTTATATTGTATTTAGAGAAAAAGTGTGCTAATATAGGATTGTTTTATTGAGGAGAAAATATGGAAGGAAAAAGTGAAAAACAAATTAGAAGAGAAAATATAGTCAATACATTTACTTTTTTATTTTGTCTTATGGATAAATATAAATCTATAGATGATTATATGAATACTTTAAATGAACAAGAAAAAATAAAATTATATAAAAACATTTCTATTCTTTTTAAATATATTGTAACGTATGCTAATGATAATCATATTAAACCTGCTACAAATAAATATGGTATTAGTTATTTTATTTATTGTAATAATAAAAATGTAATGATTAGTCTAAATAATGATAAATATAGTATTAGATATGTTAATGAATGCTACAAAAACAGACCTATAATATATGAGAATTTTATTGAAAATAGAAAATCTAAGTTTTGTGCTAAGGTTGATGAATATTTAAATAATATATTAATTAATATTAGAAGTTTAGAAACTTGTAATTTAGATTATGATTATATATTAGATTTAATAAATAAAAAAATGGATATAGAACATCAAAAGAAGTTAAAATAAAAGCATTTACAAATTGTAAGTGCTTTTATTCTATATTCATATCATCTAAAAAGTCATCAATAGTCATAATTTTATTATCTATAGATTCTAAAGATATATCTTCTTTTTCTATTGTTTTAGCTTCTACAATAGCTTTTTCTTGTTTAATTGGATTTTCTAATTCTTTTTCTATAAATACATCTAGCATTTGATGTTTAGAAAGTGTGGTACCTGTTGAATATCTATCTGCTATTGGAAGTTCAGTTAATTTTATAGTTTCTATATCTTCTTTAAATTTTAAACCTACATTATGTTTAGAATTAATTATAAATGATTTTAATATATAATATGGATTTGTTTTTACATCTCTTATTATTTGTATACCACGGCGTGCTCTTGATATTGGTTCAAATTCATTTAATTTAACTCTTTTACCAGTATTCTTAGTAGTAAATATAGAAATATATTCATCACCCATAAATACACTACCACTTACTACAACATCATTTTTAAGACTTATTGCTTTAACACCACTAGCTCTACTACCTATAATTGGTACTTCTTCTATTGAATATCTAAGTCCCATACCACATTTTGTAGTTATAAATACATCACTACCTTGTACTTTAGATATATTTGTAACTAAATCATTATCTTTTAATTTAATATATGGCATTGGTTTAGAATAACGAAGTACTTTTAAATCACTAATTAATGTACGTTTTATCATACCTTGTTCTGTAAATACAGTTATATAATCATTAGTATCAAAATCAGTGATTGCTAAAGCATCTATTATATTTTCTTCTGGATTTATTTTAATTATATTACTTATATGTTTACCTAAATCTTTCCATTTCATATCAGGTAATTCATGTACTGGTACATATAAATAATTACCTATATCAGTAAATAAAAGTATAGTATCCATAGTATTTAATTCAAACATGCCTATAATATAATCTTGTTCTTTAAGACCAGTCTTATCAGTTGTAGATGAATAACTTCTTTTTGATACTCTTTTTACATAACCATCTTTAGTTACTACTACTATACAATCTTCTTTTGGTATCATAGCAGTTGTGTCAATTTTTATTTCTGTTATCTCATCTTTTATTAAAGTTTTTCTAGGTGTTCCATACTCAGTCTTTATTTGTTTTAATTCTTGTTTCATAACACTCTTTAATTTTTCTTCATCATTTAATATACTTTCCAGTATACTAATAACTTTAAGTAAATTATTATATTCTTCTTTTAGAACATCAACATCTGTATTAGTTAATCTATATAATTGTAAACTTACTATAGCATCTGCTTGAAGTTCACTAAATTTATATAGTTCTACTAAATTTTTAATAGCATCACTCTTATTTTTACTAGATCTTATAGTTTTTATTATCTCATCTAATATATCAAGTGCTTTTATAAGTCCTTCTACTATATGCATTCTAGCTTGAGCATGTTCTAAGTCAAACTTAGTTCTTCGTGTTATAACTTCTTTTTGATGACTTATATAAGCATCAAGAACATCAACAACGCCAACTTGCATTGGTCTTTTATTTACTATAGCAATCATATTATATGAATAACTTATTTGTAAATCAGTGTTCTTCATTAAATAATTAATAATATTTTCTGTATTAGCATCTCGTTTTAAATCTATAGCGATTCTAACTTTTTCTTCTCTATCAGATTCATCTCTAACTTCAATTAATCCATCTATTTTTTTATCATATATAATATCTGATATTTTTTTTACAAGTTGTGCTTTATTAACCTCAAAAGGTATTTCATGTATTAATATTTGTTTTTTATTTTTTTCTTCTATTAATTCATATTTACTTCTAATAATAACTTTTCCACGTCCAGTAGTTAAAGCTTCTATTATTTGTTTTTTACCTTCTACTATTGCCCCTGTTGGAAAATCTGGTCCCTTTATTATTTCTAATATTGTATCTAATCTACAATTTGGAGAATCTATTCTTTTTATTGTAGCATCTATTACTTCTCCAAGATTATGAGGAGGAATTTCTGTTGCATAACCAGCACTTATTCCCTTAGATCCATTTACTAAAAGATTAGGATATTTAGCAGGTAGTACTACTGGTTCATAAAGTGTATCATCAAAGTTTGGAGCCCATTCTATTGTATCTTTATCTATATCTTTTAAAAGTTCTCCACTTATTTTAGATAAACGTGCTTCAGTATAACGCATTGCTGCTGCACTATCTCCATCCATAGAACCATTATTACCATGCATATCTATATAGCATTCATTTTGTTTCCACCATTGTGACATATGAACCATAGCTTCATATATGCTAGAGTCTCCATGTGGGTGATAATGACCCATTACATTTCCTACTGCAGTAGCACTTTTTTTATGTGCTTTTTCATATGTATTCTTATCTCTAAACATGGCATAAAGTATTCTTCTTTGTACTGGTTTTAGTCCATCTCTAACATCTGGAATAGCACGATTTTGTATTATATCTTTAGCATACTCTCCAAATCTTTCTCCCATGATTTCTTCTAGAGTGTAATCATAAATTCGGCCTAATACTTCTATTGTTTCGTCATTTTTCTTCTTCATACTTCACTCCTAATTAATTTTATAATTATCCTCTAATGAGAATTCTACATTCTCCTCTATCCATTCTTTTCTAGGATCAACCTTATCGCCCATAAGTACTCTAACACGTTTATCAGCAAGAGAAGCATCATTTATACTTACTTTAATTAAACTACGTGTTTTAGGATCCATTGTAGTTTCCCAAAGTTGAGTAGCATCCATTTCTCCTAAACCTTTATATCTTTGTGTTTTTGTATTTTTTCCTTTATATTTTTCAAGTAGAGCACGTCTATCATCTTCAGTCCATGCATACTCTCCTTCTTTACCACACTCAATTTTATATAATGGTGGCATAGCTATATAAAGATGTCCTTGTTCTATTAAAGGACGCATATATCTATAAAAGAATGTTAAAAGTAGTATTTGAATATGAGAACCATCAACATCAGCATCTGTCATAATTATTACTTTATCATAATTAGAATCTTCTATATCAAAATTTGGTCCAACTCCTGCTCCTATTGCATATATCATAGTATTAATTTCTTCATTTTTATATGCTTCTTCAAGAGATGCACGTTCTGTATTTAATACTTTACCTCTTAATGGAAGAATTGCTTGATATTTTCTATCTCTACCTGTTTTAGCACTTCCTCCAGCTGAATCTCCTTCGACTAAAAATAATTCATTAATTTTAGGATTCTTTGCTTGAGCAGGTGTTAATTTACCACTAATAGTTCTCTCATTCTTATCTTTCTTTTTACCATTTCTAGCTTCATCACGAGCACGACGTGCTGCTTCTCTAGCATTTCTACTTTTAAGCATTTTATTTACTATTAAAGTAGCAATAGCTTTATTTTCTTCAAGGAAGAAAGAAAGTTTTTCTGCAACAATTGAATCAACTGCTGTTCTAGCACTCGGTGTACCAAGTTTACCTTTAGTTTGACCTTCAAATTGTAATAATTCTTCTGGTATTTTTAAACTTATTACAGCAGTTAAACCTTCTCTTGTATCTGGTCCTTCTAAATTTTTATCTTTTGATTTTAAATAACCATTATTTCTTGCATATTCATTAAATACTCTTGTAAGAGCAGTTTTAAATCCTACTTCATGAGTACCACCATCACTTGTTTTTACATTATTAACAAATGAAATAATATTTTCTGAATATGAATCAGTATATTGAAAACCTACTTTAACATCTATTTTATCTTTAACTCCATCAAATACAGTACTTTTATGAAGTACATTTTTATCTTCATTTATATAATCGACAAATGATTTAATACCATCAGAATAACAATAACTTTCATGTCTATTATCTTCTTCATCTGTTATATCTATAGTTAAGCCTTCAAGTAAAAAAGCGCTTTCTTGCATTCTTTCACATACTGTAGTAAAAGAAAAATTAGTAGTTGAAAATATTTCATCATCTGGCATAAATCTAACACGAGTACCAGTTTTAGATGTCTTATCTCTTTTTGTTAAAGGTATATCAACATGCCCACCATCTTTAAACCTAATAAAATATTCATAACCATCTCTTTTAATAGTTACTTCCATCCATTTACTTAAAGCATTTACTACACTAGCACCTACTCCGTGCAACCCACCAGATACTTTATAACCACTAGTTTCAAATTTACCTCCAGCATGAAGTACTGTATATATTACTTCAGGAGTACTTTTACCACTAGAATGCATCCCTACAGGTACACCACGACCTTCATCTTCTACACTAACGCTATGATCTTTATGAAGTATTATTTTTATTTTATTACCAAAACCATTTATAACTTCATCTATAGAGTTATCTACTATTTCCCATATGAGATGATGAAGTCCTCTTTTATCAGTTGAACCAATATACATACCTGGTCTTTTTCTAACTGCTTCAAGTCCTTCTAATATTTTTATTGAGCTTTCATCATATTTTACCATTTTTACTTCACCTTAACCATTATAACATAATTTATTTTTTAAAGTCAAAGGTAAGTCTTATTTTATAAGAAAAAAACTAACACTCGTTAGTTTTATAGTTCTATAAGTCAATATAATATAAATTTTCTAAATTTTTAAGTTTACAAATATATTTAGCATCAAATTTCTCATAATAATTTATTAAATCAGATTTTAAATATAGTTTATTATATCCTAATAATCTTGCTTCTTTTATTATTGCATCATTAAGTATTTTAGAATAACCTTTACCTCTATATTCCTTCTTCACATACATTGTCGCATACCATGGAGTCAAATCTTTTCTCTCTTCACCATCTTGTTTAAACAATGATATAAATCCTATTAAAGTGTCATTATCTATTAACCCAAGAATACTAATAACATTATCACATTTTAAGATTTTACTTTTTTTATATTCTATGTAATTAGATAAATCCATATCTTTATTTGACCATTCTAAATAACATAACTTAATATATTCTTCTAAATATCTTGTTTTATTTTTTATACTTAATATTTTCATAAAACCTCATTTATAATATCAATTGCTTTACTAATAAAATTAACTTTTCTTACACTAATAACTTCTTTATTAGAAGATATACTTATTACAGCCACTACAAGTTGATTTTCTTTTGTATAATTTGTATCTCCCATTATTGTTTGCCATTCTACATTTATATCATCTTTAGTTATTTTATTTTCACATTTTATTTCATAACTAATATCTTTAGTAAATGAAGAATTTGAACTAGTTACTACTCTAATAATATTATTATCTTGATATATCTTAATTGTATAAAAAACTTTATCTTCATCATTTTCTATAAAATCTTCATTAGGTGATATAGTATTTTCATAAATCATATTTTTATCTATAGCACTTCTGTTATTCTTTCTTGAAAGTCCAGTTGCTATACCACAAATAAACGCGACAATAAATAAACATAATATTAAAATTATACCTGATTTTTTCATTTTTAACTCCTTTAACTTATACATATTCATATTTCTTTTTGTTTGTTATAAAACAAATTATACTTACGATTAATGATAATATTTCAGCAACTAATACTGATAACCAAATTCCATTTATACCAAGTAATTCTGGCAATATTAATATAACTACTACTTGGAATAATAGTGTTCTTAAGAATGATATTAAAGCAGATACAAAACCATTATTGAGTGCTGTAAAAAATGATGAAGCATAAATATTAAACCAACTAATAATATAAAATAATGAATATAATCTTATAGCATTTACAGTTAATTCTAATAAATCTTTATCATAACTTACAAATATACTTGCAAGAGGTTGCGCAAATAATTCTGAAAGAAGTGTCATAACTGGACGAACACCATTATTGCTAGAATCGTTGACATTGCTGCTATTCAGGCCGTCAGATACTACATCCCACGCAAAGAAAGAACCATCATAATAAGGCGTAGATATCCAATAACCATTTACCTCTGACACTGAATGAGTTGTTCCGGATAAATAATCAATGTTGATGTATATTCTTCTAATTCTTTAGTTTCTGCCTTTATTATACCAATCATATATTTCACCCTTTTAAGTATATCATGTATAAATTAATTAGGAAAGAAAAACTATTGAAATTTTCAATAGTTTAACCTAAATCTGACTTTAATAAAGTTATAACTGGACGGACTCCATAATCACCATATCCATTTTCATTAACAACTGAATAATTTGGTCCTCCCATATGATATAAAGTTTTACCATACCAGTTAACTGATGAAAGTGACCAATATCCATATATTCCATCTATTGTATTTGAAAAATTAGCTGAAGGATTATTTCTTAAATAGTTAAATAAATATTTAGCTTCTTTAAAAGTTTTTATTTCTGATGACTTTATCATTCTAGCTTTACCATTTAATAATATAGTACCATAATTCCAATCTTGTGATGTATTTTCATCTGTATATGTTTCATTTAAAGAAGGTATATTACTCCAACTTGATGTTGCCTCGGCTAAATATTTTAAAGCTGTTATAGGGCCTTTTGTACAAGAATATTTGCCCCATCTATCTTCATCACCACCTGCAGCAAGATAATCATCTTTTATAACCCAAAATACTGTACATAAATTAGAAGCGGTCGCTTCTGTACCATCATTACATATATTTCTATCCATTATTAAATTTACTTTATCTCCGTCAGTATTTAATATATAAAAATTATGTGTTGTTGTATCATTTACTTGGCAAGTGTATTCATCACCCGCAGCATAACTTCCACTTGGCACATTGCCCATATCTGACGTTAATACCGCCTTACATATTGGTTCTTCTTCTGGTAATGTTGGTGTTCCACTTAAACTTGTTGAACCATATGTTAAATATATATTTCCAAACCTTATTGAAAATGGACCATCAGCCATACTAGAACCGCTAGGATATTCTATTGTTACTGTTACTACTTCACTAGCACCTTTTTTCAATACATGACCAGTTATATTTAATGTTGTATCTGTATAACTTAACGTATCTATTTGAGTTGTCACTTTTATAGAACTACAAGCACTATTAGCTAATGAAGTATCTGTTCCAGTTGGAATATCACAATATTTAAACGTACTTGAGTTTGGTGCATTATTATATACTACACTGCTTAAATATGCATCATATTCACCAGTATTTAATACATAAAATTTATATACCACTTTCTCGCCAGGTGATGTGAATGAAGCATTTAAATTTTTAATAGTCGGATTACCATCATTATTTATAATAGCTGCACTTCCATTACCTGTAGGTGTTATATTATTAGTCTCTAATTTTGTACTATTACTTGAAAATTTAACTCCAAAAGTACTTGATATTGGTGTTACATTTGCTTCTCCTTTAATAGTTAATGTACTAGAAAATGCTGCAAATGCTATAGTTGTTCCAAGCACACCTACTAAAGCCATTATAAGTAATAGCGTTACATTATTATTTCTTCTATATCTCATATTACTCCTACCTTCTATTTATAGTTTACCACATATTACTATTTTTTTACATTCATTATTGGTATATATATGTTTAAACTACTTTTTATATATTATTATCATATCGCAAAAAAACAAGTAATATTTTTGAAAGATACAAAATTTTCACTGGCCTTTTTGTCATAATATAAAACTGATTAAAAAAGCTAATACTATTGATATTATTAAACTATAAATAGTATTTTTTGGTTTTACATACAAAACAAAAATTGTTCCTATAAAAATTAATAAATCAATTACACTTTTTAAATCAAAATACCACATTCCTATATTAAATGATGATATAAACATCACACACAATATAAAACTACTAATTATAATTGATATTTTGCTTGAACTTTTAGCATACCAACATATTGAATCATTAATACTTAAATTATCAAGCCATTTTGAAAAGATTCCCAATATTACCCCTAACAAAAATATTAGAAATATACTAATAATCTTATCTTTTATTTTTATCAGGAATTCTTATTTTATTCAAAGCTTCTTTCATTTTATTTCTCCTTATTAATTATTATTTAATTGATTCAATTTTAGTAGTACCAATTTGAACTGGATAACTTTCATTAATATATCCTTCATAAGTAACTTTAACTCTATCATTAACCTTACAAGAATTATATCCATTAACAAATTCTACTCTTACAGCACTTGCAGAATTACTTATTGATTCATCTTCGTCTGGTTTAACAATCATGGATTTTTCTTCACATTCAATTATTGTAGCTTTAAAAGAAAAAATATCATTTTCTTTTCCATTATCTTCTTTTTTATCATTACAACCAGTTAAAGTTAAAAATACTACCACAAATAATAAAATAGTCAAAATTGTCTTTTTCATATTAGTATTCTCCTTTTTATGTACTATTATTAAATTATAATTCATTAAAATAATTATTTTTTATTAATTCTATATAATATATAATTTTTTTATCTAGTTTTTTTGCATATTCTATCTCTTATACAAACTACTAATTTATGTTTATTTTTGCTTTTTATTAGGAACTATCGATATATCTCTTATCATGTCACCATTAATCAAACGAATTTTATTTTTTTCTTCTATTTTTATCCAATTCTCCTCTATATCAACTATTTTACCTTGTATTCCAAATGTTTCATTAAATAAAACAATTGTACAAACTTTTCCTATAAATTCTTTCATTAATTCTTTTGGCATTTTTCTTTTCCTACCTTTCTTTCTTCTCTTAACTATTTCTAAATATAATTTATTTCTTCTAGGTATTATTATACAACAAATTATTATAATAACCAAAAACAATAAGTAATCTATTTTAAACACCTCCTAAAATAATTTATATATTACATCATTAATGTTGTTGTTGCAGCTAATACTGCAGTTTCTTCTACTCCATTTATTAATTTTTTTAATTCTTCTTCTGTCATTCCTTCTTTTACTTTGGTTTTTAACTCTTTTGCTTTTTTTAATAATTCTTCCATGTTTTCTCCTTTTTATTTATTATAAATCTTTTTTACCTTACCAAATCTAATACAAATTGATATAAATTCACTTCTTTTTTTATTTAAAATTTTATCTAATTCATGTGCTACTATGTTAAACTTAGTTTTCATAAAGTGTGTAAATACATAAGTAACTTCATTTATATCTTTACCATATTTATAACAAAAATCTCTAATAGGAGCACATATACTAAATACCCAAATTGGTGATACAATTATTACCTTATCATATTCTTTTAAATTAATATCAATGCTTTCTATATCCATATTCCATTTATGCATACCATATCTACCACACCACCAAAATCCAATAGTTCCATCTGTTTTTTCTTTTGTTTTAATTTCAATAATATCTGAACACTCTTGGTTTGCTATTTCATAGGCGATTTTTCTTGTATATCCCATTCTAGAAAAATAAACAACTATACAATTTTTATTTTTACTAATATTATCATATTTTTTTATATCGAATTTAAAATTCTCTTGCATATAAAATACATAAGTCATGTATCCTGTTATTAATTGTATAAAACCAAATACAAAATAAATTATTGATAATGCATTCATAGGAAGAATAATGAATTGAATAGTAATCCAAAGCATTAAAGTAAAACCAAATATAGTTCCTAATATAATACCAGGTTTTTTATTTTTCATAAGTAAATAAAAAGCTAACAAATTTGATATGCCATTAACAATTAAAAGTGCGATACCTGGAAATATAAAATTCTGAAATAATATATTACTAAAAGGTAACACTTTAAAATATGGTAATATATCATTCATTCCCATTAAATTACCAGTAGGATCTATAAACATACCTAAACTTCCAAAAACTGCACATATACCTATAAATAAGCACCAAAACATAAGTATCTTTTTAGTTTTATTATATCTCATATTTATTTCCTCTTTTATCATTATTATTAACATTTTTTATTACAAATTTTTAAACTATATATTTGATAATTTATCTTTTATAAATTCATCAAAAAGTTCAGAATCTTTAGTAACCCATTTGTAATTGCAATGTTCATTGCTTAACTTAATATTAACTTTAGAACTATCAACATTCAAAATAAAATCAATTTCTATATAGTGAACCAGTTCACCGTTTTTTTCTTTTATTTCATCGTAGTAATGAGTGATTATTGGTTGAAATTTTGCTGTAAATCCTATTTCTTCTTTAAGTTCTCTTTCCAACCCTTTTTTAAAAGTTTCACCATCCTCTAAATGACCGTCAGGAAATTCCCAAGCGCCAGGAAATAAATCATCATTTTCATTTCTTCTTACTAATAAAAATAAATCATTATCCCTTAATATGCCGGTAAGCACGATTCTTGTTTTCATATTTGAACACTCCTAACTTAATTATATTATAACACGTATTATCTTTATTCCATATATGAATTTATCTCTTTTAATTCTTTTTTATCAAAAGATAAATCACTATATTCACTCGAATATACATCAATACCATTTTCACTATAAATATCATCAGTATTTATTACTATTGCATCTTTTTCTTTGTATCCAAGCATTAAAACTGTTTCTTCTATTTCTTCTTTTGTAGGACCTTCAACCTCAATATAAGGTGCTAATTTAGGCCACTTATCAATTACAATTTCTGTATTTTTGTAATCATAAGCAATTCTCATTTTAACTTGATGGCGTGCAAAAAAATAGCCTAAATCTTCTAATAATTGTTTGCCATCTTCTATACTTGGAACATCAAATTCAAGTTCATTAACAGCATCTAACGCATATTCTCCTTTACTATTTACAATTCTTTTAATAGTGATAGTAGTTTTATCACCTGTTTGTCTTAATCTTACCCACTTACTAAAATTTTCATTTGTTTTCTTCATCAATTCATAAATTTCATCGGATTTTAATTTACTGAAATCATTTTTATTATCAGATATAAAATCTAATATATCTTTTGTTCCTAAGTTTTTCTCTATTAAACTAACATCTTTTTCATCAAAACAAGGTTTTATTTCAAGAATTAACTTTTTTAAACCTCTTATATCATGACTTTTTAGAAATATTTCTACATATCTTTTATACAATTCATCTACTGTAGGCAAATCAAAAGCATAAACATCCTGTATAAATTTTCCTTTTGGTTCAATTCCATTTTTCTTTAATATAGATTTAATATAATTTACATCTATATTTAAAATTTTAATTTCTCTTTCAATTTGTCTCATGAACAATCAACTCCTAACATAATTATAATAACACAATTTAAAAAAGTTTTGTTTAAAATTTTAATTTTATTATTGCTTTTTAAAGTTATAAAGCAAGTATTAAACAAAAATACCTAGAATTAATATTCTAAGTATTTACAAGTTTATTTTATTAAATTTTATATCTCCTTTAAGTATATTTTTTAAATACTTAATATATAGTTGGAATAAATTACACTTCTCTACATCATTTTTTACTGTTAAATTTACTCTATTTATTAATTTAGAATCATTATATAATAATAATTCTCCTACTATATCTTTATTCTTTACTGGTAATTTTATATCTTTTAATTTTATTTTATATGTTGGAGTGATTTCACCAGATATTTTTTCATATAAAACATTTACATCTTTTACTGGTACTATTTCAATTATTTGTTTTGCTTTTGTTAAATCCACTTTTTGTACTACACTATTTTTAGATAGTACTTTCTTTAAAGCCATTTTAGCAAACGCATAATCTAACATACTTGATACTTCACTATTTCTAGTTGTACTATCTGGTTCTCCCATTACTGTAGTTATTATTCTCATACCATCTTTTTTCATAGTAGCAGTTAAACAATATCCAGCACCATCTGTAAATCCTGTCTTTAAACCATCTACACCTTTTTTAAATTTTACTAATTTATTTGTATTAACAAGCCATATCTTTCTATTTGTACCTTCTCTTAAATATGTATCATATATACTAGAATATTCTAATATTTTTTCATGTCGTACTAATTGCTGCGCTATATGAGCCATATCATAAGCACTTGAATAATGTCCTTCTTCATCTAATCCATGACAATTTTTAAAGTTAGTATCTTTTAATCCTAATTCTTGTACTTTATCATTCATCATAGTAACAAAGTTTTCTTCTGTTCCAGCAATAGCTTCTGCAAGTGCGACCACAGCATCATTACCTGAAGCAATTGCTATACCTTTAACAAGATCATCTACACTCATTTCTTCTCCTGTTTCAAGTAATATTTGAGACCCGCCCATACTTGATGCATTAGCACTTACAGTTATCATCTGATCCCATTTTATAACATTTTTTTCTATTGACTCCATTATTAATAATAAACTCATCATCTTAGTCATAGATGCTGGTGGCATTTTTTCATGTGAATTAAATTCATACAAGACTTCTCCTGTAGATTCTTCTAATATAATTGCACTTTTAGCATTACTAGCTAAAGACTTTTCATCTGCTTTTATACATGGTATAAACATGAATAAAGCTATAAAAAGTATAAATATTTTTTTCATAAAATCCTCCTATTAAAGATTATGAAAAAGATAAAAAAAAAGAATAAATAATTATATTCTTATTTTAAATCCAGTCTTCAACAACCTTTATTGGTACATCCATATTTCCATATCCAATTCCAACTTTTCTATCTGGTTTTTTACTCCCATGACAATCTGTTCCAGCTGACATATATAGATTATTATTTTGACAATAATTTCTAATAAATTCTATTTGTTCATTAGTAAATTTTGAATAATAAGTTTCTATACCATCTATTATATTTTCTTTTACCAAACTATCCAAATACTTTTTATAATCTCTAAGTGGATAAGTAAACAAATGTGCTAAAAAGACTTTACCTCCTAATTTTCTAATCTCAGTAGAAACTAATTTAGCATCTGGTGTCTGATAAGAAAAATCTATATATAATGGAAAATCTATGTTACAAGTACAACACCTAAAGAAATGATCTATATCATCCCATTCTTTTTTAGAAAAATATTGTCTATTTTCTGGATATTTTTTTATAGATTCATATATATAATCTATTGGCCATCCCATGTCTGTTTTATAATCAATATTATCTACTTTAATGTTGTTTTTATGACAAGCATTCATTAATAAATTAAATTCCTCAAGTAAATTTGGTTTTTTACTTTCTGTATTATATGTTTTTATAATCCACTTATCCATTTTATTTACATCAAAATTATAACCTAAAAGTTCTATTTTTGCATTATCAAAGACACAATTAAATTCAGCACCTGATATTATTTTCCCAGTAAAATATTTTGAATAATCTATCTTTTCTAATTCTAAATGTGCCTTTACTGTATCATGATCCGTTATTGATAAAAGTTCAACGTTATTTTTTTGCGCTTCAGTAAGCAGTTTTTTAATATCCCATGTGCCATCAGAATATTTTGTATGTGTATGTAAATCAATCATCTTTTCCTACCCCTTCTTTATATAAAAAAAGAATAAATAATTATATTCTATTTTTATAAGTTTATTTATTATTAAGATAACTATCTTTTTTTAATTCATAATAAGAAAATACTAATAATCCATCATAAAATGTATAAGGAGATTCTTTTGTTTCTTCTTTAATTTTAGTAAATCCTAATGACTCAAATAATTTACAAGAAGCTATATTTTCTTTAACAGCACACGAATAAATAGAATTTATCTCTACTTTGTTAAACATAAAATCTATCATAGCACGTGCTGCTTCTTTAGCATATCCTTTATTTTGATAGGTTGGATCTATATACCAACCAACATCTCTTATAGTGATATCGAATTCACTTTCTTGAGCACTTATTTGTCCTATTACTTCTTCTTTAGCACTATTTGTATATTCTTTCTTTAAAAATATACTCCAGCAAAATACATCATTATTTGTTGCTTTTTCTACTTTAGAAACATAATACTTTTCTTGATTCTCCCAAGTCCAATGATTTTTATCATTAGCATATTTTTTAGCAGATACTAAATAAAATTTATTTACTTCTGGTATCATTAATATCTCCCATAATCTTTTTTGTTCTTCTATTTTAGATCTTCTTAAAATTAATCTTTTTGTTTCTATTTGTTTGCTACCTAATAAATTCATACATATCAAATCCTTTTAATGCAAAATATCTATTTTATTCTTACTTGTTATTAATCCTGTATATTTAGAAACATGGTATTCATAAATATATCTTTGATTATTTTCATCAGGTTGTCCATATACATCTTCTACGTCATATACATATTCACTACCAGTATCTCTTAAGTTTTTTGCATAAAACATTTCTCTTTTAGTTAATCCCATTGATTGCATAATTATACATTGTGCTTCGCCTTCATCAACTAATTCTTGTGAACAGCTTCCATCTCCTATAATATTACCTGTTTCTACATCAATATAATAAACACAACTTTTTGTTCTATATTTAAATGATACTTTATAAGCACATGTACCATTTAGTTCTAACATAACTGATTCTGGAGGTAATTTATCACAATAACTACCTGTATTTATTGTAGCGCCCATAAGGCTTGCTACCTTTTGTCCTGCTTCTTCATTAGAGAGTGCTCTTACTACATTATCACATTTAAGAACTGAACCATATCCTCCATTAGTTGGAATATCACTTACATTTGAAGGCTCATATACTGTACTATTTACTTCATTATTTACTTCTTCATTTTCTTTTGCTTTAGTAATAATTTCATTAATACTTAAATCTTTTATATCTTCTATATTTAAATTAGATTCACTACTTATTTTTTCTATATATGCAGCTTTAGATTCAGTAATATTATATTCTTTAGCAATTTCTTTAGCGCTACTAGTAATTTCTGGTATTATTAAATTATACTTTATTTCTTTTTCAGTTAATTTATCACTTATTACTTCTTCTACAATCTCATTTGTTATACTGCCATTAGTTCCTACTACTATTACTAATTCACCGGTTGTATAATCTTTTTCTATTAATTTATCTGTTATAGAACTAATTACTTCATCAAGTGTTTGTGCTTTATAATTAGGTACTATAATATCTTTAGCATCCTCATTAAGTGGTATTATATTTATAACCTGATCATTTTTATTTAGTTCCAATTTTATACTTGGATTAATATCAAGTGTTATTGACGAAGTTATAATTTCATCTAATTTTTTATTTATAACTTTATTATTTTTATTAACTATTAAAAATAATGCTGATACTATACCAATTAGTGCTATAACTAATATAGTAATTATAATTATTTTTTTTACTTATTTAATCTCCCTACTTTTATTATATATTATTTAAGCTTTGGTCCTTTTACGTCATCTTCATCATATAAATCTACTAAATTTACAAAGTCATTATGCATTTTATTTAAATCAACACTATTCTTTGATAATTCATCTTCTCTTTTTTCTAATTTATTATTAGGAATAGTTATAAATATCTTTCTATTACCCTGTTGTGATTGTATATTATGAACTAATTCTAAAAATTCTTGTTCTGATATTATATAAGTATTTACTGCTGCTCTACCTTGAATTGTTCTAAAAATTGTTGGTCTTTTTAAATTGTTTATTTCATCATTCCACTCTGCTGTTTCTATAGAATATATATCTGTTTCATATACACCTGTATCCAATGCTTTAGAAGGTGAACTACTTAAAAATTTTATACCTATTTTCTTTGATGGTATAAATACATAAATTACATCTCTTAATTCTGTGCTATCAAAATTATCTTCTTTTTTACTTAACATCTTTTCCATTTTATTCCTACCTTTATATTTATATAATAACTTATATTTAATTAAAAAGCAATATTTATATAACAAAAAAATACATAATATTAGTTACTATGTATCTTTAATTTTTTATTATATACTTTATTTGTTTTAAGTGCTTGTATTAAAAAATATTCTTTATCTAAATCATCATTAAATACTAGGTGTGCTAAAGATAATATATCATGTTGATTATTTTTTATTTTATATAAAATCTCTTCTATATCTATATCTTGTTTAGTTGTTAATAAAAGTCTTACAAAGAAATTTATATAATTTTGAATAATTTCTTTATTTAATGTACCATTAGGTACTCTAAATTCTATTACATTATTTTTTTTATATTTACCACCACTATATTTACTTAAACTAAAAGCATGTTTTTTATCAAATAAAGCACTATTTATATTAATGTATGAAAATATATCATTATTTAAATTAGTTATCTTATCCATGTTTTGAAGTAATATATTACTTATTGGTTTAAAGTGTTCAAATCCTCTTAATCTAGAAAATTCTCCTTTAGAAAATGTATATATTTCTTTTTCATACAATGTCCATATAAGAAATAAATTTCTAAAATATATTGGATTATTTTCTAATATTTGACTACCTATATTTATATGTGTTCCACATTTATCTGTAACATTACCACCTAAACGTTTTAAAAGTTCTAAAGTCCATTCTAGATTTTTCCATGAAGTAATATTATCAGTAAGTATTGGTGTTTTTACTTCACCACATATAACTTCGCCCATCTCATTTACTCTTTCTATATCTGGTTCATAAGCACTAATAAAGTCTCCATATTTTTTATTATATAATTTATTTTCACTTAAATAATAATCTACGTGATCTTTAACAATATCTTCGTATTCTATTTCTACTCCAAATGTAATATTTTTTTCTAAATTTAATTTATTTCTATAATAAATTAATTCATCTTTTAAGGCTTTTTTATAATCAATCATACCTAACCCCTCTTGATTAGATATTCTAACACATATATTTATTTTGTCAAATCACTATTATTAATATTTCCTATTACTTTAGCAGGATTTCCTGCTATTATACTTCCTTCTATAGGAAAATTCTTATTTACTAAAGCATTAGCACCTATTACTGAGTTATTTGCTACTGATATATCTCCTATTATACTAGCGCCCACTCCAATATTTACATTATTTCCTATTTTAGGAGAAGATTTAGTAAACGCATTATTACCTACACAATTATTTCCATGAAATTTACAATTATCTCCTATTATAGAATTAGGATTAATCATAATATTTCTATGATATATAGTTATATTCTTACCTATATTAGTTCCACCAATATCTAAATCTAAAAGTCTTCCATATATATTTTTTTTGCGTAAATTATAATAATATAATATTTTGTTTATAAAACTAATATTTCTTTTATAGTGTTCTGTTTTTCTCATATATTTAAAATATTTATAAATATAATACTTATCATTTTTTATTATATGATATCCTATTCTTTTAAATATATTTGAAGAAAGATAAAAATATTTATCACTTTTTATAATTGAATTTATTTCTTTTAATGTTTTATTCATATTAAAATCCACTTCTTTTAAATAGTTTCTCTAAGTCACTTGATGAATAATATATTGTTGTAGGTCTACCATGTGGACAGTTAAATGGATTGTTGCACCCTCTTAAATCATTAATTAAATTAGTCATTTCATCAAGTGTTATTGAAGTATTTGCTTTTATTGACATTTTACATGCCATTGTAGCAGCTAAATGATCATTAAATTTTGCTATATCAAAATTTTTTTCTCTATTAATTACTAATTCTAATATTTTTTTTATGGCTTCTATTTCATTATCTTTAGGTAACCATACTGGATGTGATTTTATTATAAATGAATTAAGTCCAAATTCTTCTATATCAAAATTCATATTTTTTAAAAACTCTAAATTTTCTTTTAAAATTATAAATTCTGAATTAGTATATTCTAGTGTTAATGGGAATAAAAGAGAAATTGATTCCTTCTTAGGATGAGATAATTTATATAATGTTTTTTCATAGTTTATTCTCTCTTTTGCAGCATGTTGATCAATTATATACATACCTATTTCATTTTGACATATTATATATGTTCCATGTACTAATCCAACAGGATACATAATAGGCATTTTATCTTTAGTATCTTCATGTATAATTATTTCTTCTTTTACTTGTGTTTCTTCTTTTAAATCTTCATTTATTATATACTCTTCTTCATCTTCAAAAACTTTAGGAGTATCAAAATCTAATTTTAATTTTTCATAAGTTTTATTTTCAACTACAACTGGTTTTTCATCTATATGTGGTATTAAAGTTTTTTTATTAAGTTTATTTTTTATTAATGTAGAAACAAGTTCTAATAAATCTTCTTGGTTTCCAAATTTAATATCCATTTTAGTAGGATGTATATTAACATCTACTAATGTAGTATCTACATTTATATTAAGTACTACAACTGGATAATAATTATCTGGTTTATATGAATGATATGAATCATTTATTGTTCTGTTTAATTCATGATTTTTTACTATTCTACCATTTACTATGGTTATAATACTATTTCTACTAGATTTATATACTTCTGGTAAACTTATAAAACCATCTACTTCATAATCAGAATTTTCTCCCTTAATATCTATCATATGACGCGCTATATTTATACCAAAAACATTTTTAATACATTTAAGTAAATTACCAGATCCATCTGTCTTTAATAATTCTTTACCATCATTTGTTACTGTAAATCTAATTTCAGGATGAGAGAGTGCTATTTTATTCATATAATCTGTAATCGATGCAAGTTCTGCATAAAGGCTCTTTAAATGTTTAAGACGTGCTGGAGTATTATAAAATAGATCTCTTACACACATAATTGTACCTACTCTAGCATCACTATCTACTACATCTATTACTTTACCACCTTTAATATGTACCTTAGTACCAACATCTCCCGTTGATGTAATAAGTTCTATATCAGATACAGATGCTATAGAAGCAAGAGCTTCACCTCTAAATCCTAAAGTATGAATATGATAAAGATCATCTTCATCTATTATTTTACTTGTTGCATGTCTATTAAAAGCCATAACAGCATCCTCTTTATCCATTCCCTTACCATTATCTGTTACTTTTATTTCTTTAACACCTGATTCTATTAAATCTACTTTTATTATAGTAGATGATGCATCTATACTATTTTCAACTAACTCTTTTACTACTGAAGAACACCTCTCAACAACTTCTCCAGCTGCTATTTTGTTTGCTAAAACTTCATCCATTAATTTAATTACTGCCATAATATCACCAACATTATTATACTATAAATAAAACATTAAAACTAGTAATTTGATAAATTAATCACTTGTTTTACTATGTGCTTTTTTATTATACTATTTATATATATTCTTCAATATATAAATAAAAGTATTAATTATATTCTACTCTAGGATAATATAATTAATACTTTCTCTACACATACTATATCTTTTATTAAATTATTTCTTCTATTGTTATTCATTTTTAATTTTTATTTTTTCTTTATAACTCCTATTTTATCATAGATTTAGATATTGTTATAACTGGACGAACACCAAGAGCATTAGCGTTGACTGAGCCATAGTCTACGCCATTAAAAGAGCTGACATGCCATGCACTGCGAGAATTAGCAGAAAGAGGCGTTGTTGTCCAATAACCATCTACATTAGATACTGGATGAGGGATTTTACCTGATTCTTCTACATCAACTAAATAATCATATAACCATGTTGATAAACCATAAAGATATTCATTATTAAATGTTTTACCTGAAGCAACTGCTATTTGACTAGCACTTGGGAAACTTACTATTACTCCAGCTTTATTAAATATTTCCTTTATATGGCCTAAATAATCTTTACCAGTTGGAGAATTGCTTCCTGTTGATGTTATATTTTTACATGTTGTATTATCTGAACCACCATCTGTACACCAAGCTAAACCTTTTGGTACGTATGAATCTATATAGTTTTCTTTCATGATTAAACTTACTGTATCTGTATTGTTTTCTAGTACAAAGAATGTATTACTGTAACTATCTCCTACTTCACATGTATATTCATCTCCATAGTTAAAACTTCCACTTGGTACATTGCCTGTGGTTGCTTCTGTTACTGCTGTACAAATAGGTTTTGATGTACTACCATCTTCCTCTTTTATTTTTCCGTTTTCGTATGTTAAATTTTTAGAACCTATTTTAAAATCTTCTAATCCTGTTATACTTCCGTTTGATAAGAATATTTTACTACCAGCAGATGGTTTATCTCCATTTATTTCTATATTAAGTGATGTTCCATCACACATTAAAGTGTCATCACTTTGTACTGTACATTCACTTGGGTTAAAGTTAGAACTTGGATGTGTCATATTATAACGTGCTATCTCATTTTTTACTTGATCTAAATATAACTCTGCACTTCTTTCTATTGATGAATTCTTACTATCCTTTATTATATTTAATACAACTGGTGTAGCTATTAGAGCTATTATGGCTAGTATTACGATAACTGCTAATAACTCAATTAATGTAAAACCTTTACTTTTCATATTACTCCTCTACTTTCTATTTATAGTTTACCATATATCTCTTTTTTTTACATCTATTATTAATATATTTTTATTATATTTTACATAAACAATATAATGTTTTTAAAATATCTTAGTTGTTAGTTAGTGTAATTTGACAAATATATTCTTTTGATGTAACATATACTGCGTCAAAAGGGGGAAAATTTATGGATATGAATAGAACTGAACTTGAAGAATTATTTGAAAAGATCAAAGATATACTTGAGTATTTTGATAAATATAAAATAGATAAATGTAGATATATTTTATTTTTAGGTAATGGAGATAAATTGTCATACAATATACCTAAAGAATCAATACCCCATTTACTTGGTATTGATACAAATCACCTTATTTCTACGGGATTATATAAACCAGATACTGCTTATAATGTGTTATTAAAATTTATTGAAAGTTCATATGAGGTTTGGAACAAAAGAAATATATTAAATTTTAAGGCAGTATTTTCAAGTTATACCAAAGAAAAAGTGGATAATTTTATTAAAAATTTAGAGATAAATATCAACGATACTGAACTTGTGTGTAAATATCAAAGTAAAAGAGCTTATACTCAAGGATATGATAATGAAAAATTTGATTATGCCATGATTAAAAAATATGATGATGGTAGAATTGGTATCATATATTTAGTAAACAATGGTATACAAATAGTTCCTATGAGTAACCAAATATATAAAAATCTTGAAGAAGCAAGCGATAAATTAAAAGAAATATTAGAAAATCAAGAAATAACTTTATTAACTGGTGGTTCAATATATAATACTTATACAGATAATAAAGCAAATTTTCATCTAAACTTAAATAGCAAAGAAATGAAGATACAAAATATTCAAAATTATAAAAAACAATTTAATTCAATAATTGATTTAACTGGTGAATGTACTTACTTTGTAGGACAAATGCAAGATAGAAGAAATGGTAAACAAGAAGATTCAATTACTATACAAAACATATTGAGTGGTATTAGAAATAGAAGTATAATAGATACTAGTTCATGTGGTAATTTAATTGAGATTGCTAATGCATTTAATGATTTAATAACTGGTAGTGATATAGGCAGTGGTGAAGCTAAAGTTTCATTTACTAAACAAAAAGAAGAACTAGAAGAATTAAAAAGTTGTTTAATAAATCTTGATGAACAAGTTAAACAATTAGAGAAAGAAAATAGTGGTTTAAAGAAAGAAAATGTTGAATTAAAAAATTCTAATATTGAACTTTCTACTAAACAAGAAGAAATAATTAAAATATTAACAAACACAAAGACACTTTAAAAAAGTGTCTTTTATATTATTTCTTTAATTATATTTGGATTTTTAAGTACTTCTACTATTTTATCTATTTCTTCTTTTGTATTATAAAAATATAAACTAATTCTACAAGTATTCTTAATTCCTAAATTATCTTTTAATATTTTAGCACAATGATTACCTGCTCTAATACATATATTATATTTATTTAAATATATAGCTAAATCTTGTGGAAATATATCTTTAATATTAAATGTTATTATACCAGATTCACTTTTTTCATTATATAAAATTATATTAGGAATCTCTTTTAATTTTTCTACTGCATATTTTTTTAAATTTTTCTCATACTCTTCTATTTTATCTATTCCTATTTTATTTAAATAATTAATAGCGCTCGAAAATCCAATAACTCCTGCTATATTAGGTGTACCTGCTTCTAATTTATATGGTAAATCTTTATATTCATAAGTACCATCAAATTCAAAAGAAGCATTCATACCACCACCAAATATTATAGGATCTATTTCATCTAAATATTTAGAATTTAAATATAATACACCAACTCCTGTTGGACCACACATTTTATGAGCTGAGAATGCTAAAAAATCCATACCTAAGTCTTCTACATTAATTCTTTTATGAGGAACAGATTGTGCTCCATCAATAACAACTTTTATATTATTTTTATGAGCATATTCTATAATCTCTTTAATTGGTCTAACATCCCCCACTACATTAGTAATATGAGCTATACTAATTACTCTAGTATTAGGAGTAATAGAATTCTTTACACTTTCTAAAGTAATAGTCAAATCTTCATTTAAAGGTATATAATTAACTTTTATTCCAAGTTCTTCTTCAAGCATAAACCAAGGTAGAATATTTGAAGCATGTTCTGCTTTTGTTATTAAAACTTCATCATCTTTTTTTAATACTTTCTTAAAATATCCAAATATTATTTTATTTAAAGAATCAGTAGCATTATTAGTAAAAACTATTTGTGATGCACTTTTAGCACCTATAAAATTACTAACTAACTTTCTTGCATTCTCATACATATTATCTACTTTTAAACTAATATCATAATCTCCTCTATGAGCATTAGCACTATAATTATTATAATAGTCACTAATAGTTTCTGCTAATATATAAGGTTTAAGTGTAGTAGCACCACTATCAAAATAAATAAGATCTTTATTTAATATATAAAAATCATCTCTATTCATATTTTCACCTCCAATACTTATTAATATTTCTTAATATATTTTTAGTTATTTTAGCATTACTTATATCACTAGTTAAAAAACCAGTTATAAGTAGTTTAATAGCACTCTTATAATCAATACCCCTACTTTGTATATAAAACATCTCTTCATCACTAAACTTACCTATAAGTGCTGAATGAGAAGCTGTTACATCATTACAATCTATATATAAATTAGGTTTAATTTCGGATTTATTATTTGTTAAATTAATAATTCTATTATTTTGGTTAACTATACAACCAGTTATATTTTTAGGAACAAATGATGATACTTGATATATAATAACACCCTCATCAATACATACACCATTATTTTTAATATTACTTATAGTATCTTTAGCATTATGGAATATATGAAAATCATATGTTTCTTTTTGATTACTTATAGTTTTAAAATTATATATAAAAGAAGCATTAATACCATTTAAATCTGCTATTATCATTTCTTTAATCTTATCTACATTTTGAAATTTAAATACGTTGCACATACTATTTTCATTTAATTTATATTTATATTGAATTTTACCAGTACTACCTTTAGTTAATATATTTAAATTTAAATTAACATTAGCAGCTACTATAATATTAAAATTTAACTTTGTATCTTCTTTTAAATCTATATCTATATCAAGATTAGTATTTTTTACAACATTTATTTTTATTTCATTTATACCAAATAAACATTCTTTTTTTATATATTCTATATTTATTCCTTTATTTAATGATAAATTTTCTAAATTATCATTAACTATTCTTATTTTATTCATGACTTAGTTTTTCCTTTACTGCACATGTACCAATAGAATTAATTTTTTTTACATTATTATTTTTAAATCCATTTTTTTCTATTTCTTTTACTAAATCTGCATTACCTGTTAAAACTATATTTCCATTATCTATTATATGTACGTGAGTTGGTTTTATATAGTCCAATAATCTTTGATAGTGTGTTATTAATAAGATACCTGGATTATATTTTTTATAGTATGAATAAATTGCTTCTCCAACTATTTTTAAACTATCTACATCAAGTCCTGAATCTATTTCATCAAGCATAACAAGTGATGGCTTTAATATATACATTTGAAGTATCTCATTTTTCTTACGCTCTCCACCACTAAATCCTTGATTAATACCTCTATGTATCATATCTTCTTTCATAGATAAAAACTTAACTGTATTATCTATTTCTTTTATAAAATCAAATAATTTAAACTTTTCTTTTTCTCTAATACTAACAGCACTTCTTAAGAAATCAGCATTACTAACTCCTTCTATTTCTAAAGGTAGTTGCATACCTAAAAATATACCTAATCTACTTCTTTCATCAACACTTAAATTATTTATTAAAACATCATTATAGTATATAGATCCTTTTTCAATCTTATAATTAGGATCACCCATAATAACTTTAGTAAGGGTACTTTTACCTATACCATTAACACCCATTAATACATGTATCTCACCACTATTAATTACTAAGTTAAAATCATGTAGTATTATTTTATTTTCTACTGAAACTGTTAAATTTTCTATTTTTAATGTATTCATAGTCTCATCTCCTTTATAATTATACTAAAAAAATCTATTTTTTTAAAGTTAAATGATTAAAATTTTTGTTATTTATCATAATATCATGAATATTCGCAGTATTCACATCAAACAATCTTATGATTGTTTTTATTTTTTAGTGACATTAATTAAAATATTTGTTAAAATTATATTGGAGGATGATTATATGGACTGTATATTTTGTAAAATAGTTAATGGTGAAATACCATGTTTTAAAATAATGGAAGATGATGATGTTCTTGCTTTTTTAGATATTAATCCAGATAGTGATGGACATACATTAATTATTCCAAAAAAACATTTTACTGATTTAGATGATATAGATGATTATACTTTAAATAAAGTTATTTCTTGTTCTAAAAAGTTAAAAAAAGAGTTAGAAGAAAAATTACATTGCGATGGTATATCTTTTCTTCAAAATAATGGAGTTGTTCAAGAAGTTAAACATTATCACTTACATTTAAAACCTTATTATAAGGATAAGAAAAGTATCGAAATGATTAAACATAGTGAATATATTAATGATGTTAAAAATATTTATGATAAATTAAATAAATAAAAAAACTATTAGGTTAATGCTTAACGCTTAACGCTTAATAGTTTTTTGCTTTTCTTTAAAGAATCTATTTATTTCTATTTCTGCATTTTCTACTGAGTCTGATCCATGAATAGCATTTCTAGTAATATCGGTACCAAATAAACCTCTAATAGTATTTTTAGGAGCTTTAGATGCATCTGTAGGTCCCATTAAAGTTCTAAATTTATTTACTGCATACTTACCTTCTAATACCATAATAGCAACTGGTCCACTCATCATATAATCTCTAAGTGCTGGATAAAAAGGTTTATCTATTAAATGAGAATAGTGTTCTTTTAATATATCTTCATCAAGAAGCCTTACATCATATTTAGCTATTCTTAAACCATTTTCATAAATCATATCTATAATTTGACCTGTATATTTAAGACCATCTGGTTTAATGATTGCTAAAGTTCTCTCTTCATCTAAACTAGGACTATATTGTATTAAACTTGCTGGATCTATTACTATATCTCCAACTTCTGATTTTGCTGAAATAATATTATATTTATCTCCTGTTTTTAAATCAACATATTTTTTAGTTATAGTTCTACTTACTACTACATTTCCATCAAATAGAAATACACTACCTTCATTATCTATAGCACTACACTTATAAGCCTTTGCTAAAAAAATATTATTTAATTTCATAATTCATCTCCTGTTCATATATAATACTATTTTTGATAAAAAAAAGCAACTATTTTATAGCTGCTTTTCTAGAAAAGTTAAGTCTACCACGTTTATCATAGCCTAAGCATTTAACGATTATTTCGTCTCCTTCTTTTACTATATCACTAACTTGTTCTACTCTTTTTGTATCAAGTTCTGAAATATGTACCATTCCTTCACATCCTGGCCAAATTTCTACAAAACATCCTGCATCAATTATTTTTACTACTTTAGCATTATATATTTTACCTTCTTCTGGTGTCCTTACTATATCTTTAATCATATTAGCAGTACGTTCTATTATGTCTTTATCAGTATGATAAATAATTACTCTACCATCATCTTCTAAATCTACTTTAACTGCTAAAGGATCATTAACTGCAGTAACTCCTGATGCTTCTAGTATAATTCTAGTAATAGTTTCTCCACCTTTACCTATAACTTCTTTTATCTTATTTGGATCTATTTTAAAAGTTAAAGTTTTTGGAGCATATTTACTAACTTCACTACGAGGTTCTTTAATTTGTGCAGTTATCTTATCTAGTATTTGTAATCTTGCTTCTTTAGCTTGTGCTAAAGCTTCTTTCAATATATCTTTAGTAATTCCTTTTATTTTAATATCCATTTGAAGAGCACATATACCGTCCTTTGTACCTGCTACTTTAAAGTCCATATCTCCTAAATGATCTTCCATACCTTGAATATCTGTTAAGATTGTATAATCTTTTCCATAAGTAATTAATCCCATAGCAATCCCAGCAACGGGTGCTTTAATTGGTACACCTGCTGCCATTAAACTCATACATCCAGCACATATACTTGCTTGTGATGATGAACCATTGGATTCTAATATTTCAGATACTACACGTATTGTATATGGGAATTCATCTTCACTTGGTATAACTTGAAGAAGTGCTCTTTCACCAAGTGCTCCATGTCCAATTTCACGTCTACCAGGTGCTCCATATCTTCCAGTTTCACCAACTGAGAATTGTGGGAAATTGTAATGTAACATAAATCTTTTTTCTGTTTCTAAATCAAGTCCATCTAATATTTGATGTTCACCAAGTGCTCCTAGTGTAGTAACACTTAAACTTTGTGTCTCACCACGAGTAAAAAGTGCTGAACCATGTGTTCTTGGAAGTAAATCTATATCTGTTGAAATTGGTCTAATCTCATTCATCGCACGACCATCTGCACGCATGTGTTCCTTAACTACTATAGATCTAAATAAATTATATTCTATTTGACCAAATACTAATTTTACACTAGTTAATAATTTATTTAATTCTTCTTGTTCTAATTCTTTATTCTCTTCTTCAAATTTTGCTACTATTTCTTCTTCTAATGCATCAATTGTATTATACTTAGTTAATTTATCTTTAATACGAAGTGCTTCATCAAGTGCTTTAGAACAATAATTAGTTACTTCTTCTCTTACCTCATCACTTATAGGTAATACTTCATATTCCATTTTTTCTTGACCTATTTCACTAACTATTTGTTTTTGGAATTCACATAATTCTTTAACTGCTTCATGACCAAACATTAAAGCTTCTAACATATCATCTTCATTAACTTCTTTAGCACCTGCTTCAACCATATTTATAGCTTCACTAGTACCTGCTACAGTAAGTTCAATATCAGTTAAAGCAGTTTGTTCTACAGTTGGATTAATTATAAATTCACCATTAACTCTACCTACCTTAACACCCGCTATTGGACCATCAAATGGTATTTTAGATATGCTTGTACAAAGTGAAGAACCAAACATAGCTGCAAGTTCTGGAGAATTATCTGGATCTACTGAAAGTACAGTATTTACAATTTGTACCTCATTTTTAAAATCCTCAGGGAACATTGGACGCATTGGTCTATCAATCATACGAGCTGCAAGTGTAGCTGATTCTGTAGGTCTTCCTTCCCTTTTAATAAATCCACCAGGTATCTTACCTACTGAATATAATTTTTCTTGGTATAAAACCATTAATGGAAAGAAATCACTAAGTACATTAGCACTCTTACTAACAACTACTGTAGATAATACAACAGTATCTCCATATCTTACTAATACTGCTCCACTAGCTTGCTTAGCAAGTTCACCAGTTTCTACTATTAACTTTCTTCCTCTAAAATCTAATTCGAATACTTTTTTCATAAATCCTCCTTCTATTCAAATTAAAAGACACTCAAAAAAAGTGTCTACGTTTTTATTAATAATTATTTTCTTAATCCTAATTCTTTAACTACTTTACGATATCTAGTAACATCGTTTTTAATTAAATAATTAAGTAAGCTTTTTCTTTGACCAACTTTATGTAAAAGCCCACGTTTAGAATGATTATCTTGTTTGTGAGTTTTAAAGTGTTCAGTTAAAGCATTAATTTCTTCAGTTAAAATAGCAATTTGAACTTCTATAGAACCTGTATCAGTTTCATTAGCACCAAATTTTTTAACTAATTCTGCTTTTCTTTCTTTTGTTAAAGCCATTTAAATTCTCCTTTCATATATTCGCTTACACCTAGTGAAAAATCGGAGTTTTTCATCACCAAGAAATAAGTACATTAATAATATACACTATTTTTATAGAATATGCAATACTTTATTTTATTTTAATGTGCTCATTTTTATATTCTATATGAATTTTTTGAATGAGTGCTAAAGAAGATATTAAAGATAAAGTAAAACTTCCACCATAACTTAAAAATGGTAATGGAACCCCAGTTAATGGTATAAGTCCAAAAAGTCCACCTAAATTTATAAATATATGTAAAAATATATAGGTTGCCACTCCAAGACAAATATATCTATTTTTTAAATTTTTAGTTTTCATAGATAATTTTATTATTCTATATAATATTATAATATAAGCTAAAAATATAAATGAACAACCTATAACACCATATTCTTCAGCTATTATAGAAAATACCATATCTGTATGTGGTTCTGGAATATATGAATATTTTTGAGTACTTTTACCTATACCAACTCCTGTAAGACCTCCATTGTTTATAGCAATAAATGCATTACAAATTTGATAACCTGTTCCTTCATATTTAGAACATGGATTATAAAAATCTAATCTTGATTTCTGAGATTTAGATAATACATATCCTGTAATAGATGACATTATTATAAGCCCAATTAAACCTATAACACCCACTATAAGTAATGATTTTGCCTTTTCTTTAGCAGAAATTGGACTTGATAAAAACATTACCATAAATATACCAGCAAGGATAACAGCAGTACCTAAGTCTTTTTGTAAAAATACTATTATAGGTATAATTAGTCCATATCCAAGTATTCTCCATATTATTAAGTCATGTCTTTCATTTACATTCTTTAACTTTTTATAATATGCTTCAAACATAACAGCAAGCATAACTATAAGCACTGGTTTTGCAGCTTCACTTGGTTGAAATTTAAAAAATTTAAGATTGATCCAGTTTGAAGCTCCTCTATGTGTAACTCCTTTAAGTATTAGATATATATTTAAACCTAATATTAAAAAATATATAAATGGAATATACTTTTTATATTCTTTTGTATCATATTGAAGTATTATTAAGAATGCTATAGTACTTATAAATAATATTATCATATGTCTTATAAAATAATAAAATATATTAGAATCTAAGTTTACTACAGCTTCTCTACTTGAAGCAGTTACTATATTAAGAGTTCCAAATACAATAAGCGCTAAAGAAACAAAAAATAATGTTTTATCCATATCAATAAAAGTTTTTTTAATATTTTTTAACAACTTCAAGTTATCACCTACTCTTTATTAATGATATCACATTATTAAAATTAGAGCAACAACTAGGTATTTTTAATTATCATTTTTTACATAAAATAATATGATATAGTGACTAGATTGGAGGTTTTTTCATGTATTATTACGGCGGATATCAAGGATACGGTGGATATCCTTATGGTGGATGCAATAATTGTGGTGGTAATGGATATGGTACAGGATATGGAGCAGCTATTATATTAGTATTATTTATCCTTCTTGTTATAGTAATTGGAGCACGTGCTTTTGATGGTAATAGATAGTATTAACTATATATAAATAAAGCCCCTTTTTAGGGACTTTTTAATTTGTAATTATTAATTTATGAAGTGCTCTTGTCATTGATACATATAACAGTTTTATATCAAGAACATTATTTTTATTATAGGTATAATTTATTTTTCAAATAATGGATGAAATTAAAATTCTCTATAAATTAAGTGTTCTATTTTATCATCATTAATAAATTTAATTTCTTTTATTTTATCAATAATGTTTTTTGGTATAATTTTATAATTATCTATATTTGAAAGTTTAATCCATTCAAAATATATATTACCATCAGGTTTATAATCATTATTTAATATTTTATCATCTTTATCTAATCCGTACTTTTTTTCATCTATTTGTAAAATATAATAATATCCTAGTTCATGATACTTTTGTCCATTAGGAAAAATCAAAAAACTTTCAGTACTATATTTTAATTTTACTGGTTCAACTATATTTAATTCTTCCTTTAATTCTCTTTTTATAGCTGTTTTAGAATCTTCTAGAATTTGTAATCTTCCACCTGGTAACATATATATATCTTTTATTTTTTGTACCAAAATTTTTGTCATATCATTGTTAAAGATAATAGCAACCGTTCTACAACCAAAACGATATTCTTCATTTTTTATAGTAATATCCATATAATATCATCCTTTCATACCTACATTAAGTATAGCATCATTTCTTTTATTTTTAAATAAAGTACTAATACTACCGCTATTAGATTTCATCTATAGTATATTTTAACAAATACTACATTTAATTACAATAATTATATTTAATTTGGTCATTTTTATATTTTTATGGTATAATACATCTTGGAAGTGAGACGTATGTTTGAGAAATTAAATATATTAGATGAAAAAGATAAAAGATTAAGAATGATTAGCAAAGATGCTAAACTACCTTTATCTCAAGAATATAAAAATACAATTGATAAAATAATTAAAGAATTAACTTACAGTCAAATAGAAGAATTAGAAAAAAAATATGATTTAAGACCAGGTATGGGACTTGCTTTTCCACAACTTGGTATAAATGAAAGAATAATTGTTATTGTACATGAATATGATGATGGTAAATTTAATAATTATGTTATGGTTAATCCAAAAATTGTAAGTTCATCAGAAGAAATGATTGCTGCTGAAGCTGGTGAAGGATGTTTAAGTGTTAATAGAGATGTTGAAGGACATGTTAAAAGACATGCACGAGTTACTGTTGAAGGATATGATGTAGATGGTAATAAAATTAAATTGCGTGCTAGAGAAGAACTTTCTATAGCATTCCAACATGAAATAGATCATTTAGATGGAATATTATTTTATGATAGAATAGATAAGAACAAACCTTTCTATTCTGAAGATGAATTAAGACTTATTTAGGAGGAAACATGAAGGGTGCACTAAAATATTTGATATTATTTGTTGTTACTTGTATTCTTTGTATAGCAATTTATTATTTAGTATAAAAAAGAAGATTTTGATTAATCTTCTTTTTCTATTAAACTAATTGATTTTTCATCAAAATATCCTAAAACTTCACCAGATATTCCAACTGCATACTTGTATTTAGCACCCTCTACTATATATAATATATATCTATCCCATCCAATTCCAGCACTATATTTAGCTGTATCATAAGCAGATATTGAATAATTACCAATTACTTTAACTCTATCTCCTACATTAAATCCATTAAATTTAAATTTAGCTATTAAAGTAGTATCTGAATTTAAAACCTGATCTATATATTTAACATCATCCATATACCAACCCAAGAATTCATAATTTTCTTTTTCTAGTATAGGTAAATCATTTATACTAGAATTTTTTAATATATTCTTTGTAGTACTTTTTGATTCATCTATATAAGTAATAGTTATATATTCATTTTTAGCCCATTTAGCAGTTAAAGTCATATTAGAAGTTACTTCTTTATTAAAGTCATACTTCTTATTATCTAATTGCCAATATAAAAACACATAACCATCTTTTTCAATTGGTTTAGGTTCTTCTACCTTACCACCCTTTTTTATATATTGAGATAATATTTCTTCATCTGTACCAGTTTCAAATGTTACTACATATTTACCATTATAATATATTATTGAAAGTATAATACTAATAATAAATACTAGTATTATAAAAGCTATAGTTATATTTCTTTTCATGATGTCCTCCAAATTACTTAAAGTATACTCTACTATAGAATTATTGTCAATGCTTTGAATATATTGTAATATGAAAAAATTCTTAAATATATTAATATTTATTATTATAGTTTCAGCACTCTTATTTAATTCTAGTGAGGTAGTAGAAAGTATTAAACTTAGTTTTTCTATATGTATAAATAATCTTTTTCCTACTCTAATACCTCTTTTATTAATTTCTAATATATTTATTAATTATAATTTAATGAATGATTTAAATGATATATTTGGAACATTCTTTAATAAAATATTTGGTATTAATAAAAATACTACATTCTCTATTATTATGAGTATGATTAGTGGTACTCCTAGTAATGCTAAATACTTAAAAGATACTTATGACTTAAATTTAATAGATGAAAGTGATATAAATGATTGTTTAAAATTTTGTCACTTTACTAATCCTATATTCATATTAAATACAATAGGTCTTACTTTTTTAAATAGTAAAAAACTTGGTCTTATTATATTAATTTCACATTTTTTAAGTAGCTTTATAATTGGAATATTTAGAAAAAAAAGAAAAGTATTTAAAGAAAATTTTAATACTAATAAAAAAGATAAAAAGAATTTTATTAGTATTTTATCTAATTCTATAATATCTAGTTTTAATACTCTTTTAATTATTTTAGGGGTTATAACTACTTGTCTTATGCTTACATGTATATTGAATAAAGTTTTATTAATAAATCAAGATTATAAATTTATTTATGGATTATTAGAAATAACTCAAGGATTAAAATATTTATCTATTTCTAATTTAAGTATTAATATTAAAGCTATTATATCCAGTTTTTTAATATCTTTTGGTGGTATTTGTATACATATTCAAGTATTTAGTATATTAGATAATAAAAAAATAAGGTATATACCCTATTTTTTATCTAGAATTATTCAAGGAATGTTTAGTTCTATATTGACATTTATACTTATAAATATATTATAAATCACAACTTTTTAATACTGTTAATCCTGAACTAATAGAATTATATTGATAAATTGCTTTTATACCAAAATTTTCATTTTTATATAATTTATTAGTTATAGGAATATTTATAACTAATATAGTATCGTATATAGCACTCGTAGAAATTGATTTTCTACATATTTTTAAATTATCTTCATCTATTTTGCTACCTTTATCTATTTTATATACAAAATCATTAAATTTAATTGTATCATTAGTAACTTCTAATGTATTTGTATTTCCATCTTTAGTAATAAATATACCACATAAAAGTCCTGCATCACATACCTGATAATCTTTTAAATTATCTTTTCTTAGTACTGTATTAATAGTATTACTTAAATTTCCTTGTTTAATAAGTAATTGAGTTTTTGTATTAGATTTATTATATATTTCTTTAATAACTATTACAGTATTTATTAATATAAGAATAATAACGCTTGCTAAAACACAAGTAGTAACCAATTCCACTAAAGTAAAACCTTTTTTATTCATCACTATCACCAAACCTTATAGTAGCAAACGTAGAATCTTTAAATTTTGCTATTAATCTATATGCTCCATTACCACCAAATTCTATTTTATTTATAAAATCTTTCATATCTTGATCTTCATCTTCAAATATGTCTTTACTATTTATTACGTTTGTTGAAACTAAAATTTCTTCTATATTTAATTCTTCAAATAAAGAAATACAATAATCACTACTTGAAAAAAACGAACAATCAGTAATATCAGTATATGAATCATTCATATCAAGTAAATAGTTTGACATTTTAATATCGGTATTAATAAAATCTTTAACATCAGATAATGCATATAAATCTTCTATTGTATTATATTTAAATGAGTTATTATAGTTTTTATTTAAATTAGAAAACTGTATAAATAGATATAATAAAACACCTGCTACAAATGATGTTACTATTAAAGTTTCTGCAAGTACGAATCCTTTATTATTAATTTTATTCATAAATATCCCCACTTTATCTTGAATTTATCATAATATTATTATATAATACATTTAGGATAAAGTCTAGATGAAACAATAAAAAGGGTGATATTATGTTAAAAGTTTTTGATTATGAAAAGACTCCTGTTGTGGATATAGTTAATGAAATATTAGTAGATGCATCAAAAAGAGGTGCTTCTGATATTCACTTTGATCCACATGAAGATTTTTTAAAAACACGTATAAGAATAGATGGCGAATTAATTGATTATACTGAAATACCTAATACGATTGCTAAAAACTTAGTTACTCGTATTAAGATAATTTCTGGTATGAATATTACTGAATCAAGACTTCCACAAGATGGTGCTATTAAAGCAAAATTGGAAGGTATTGATCTTGATTTGCGTGTAAGTGCCCTACCTACTAATAAGGGTGAAAAAATAGTTATACGTATTCTTGATTATTCTTTAAGCTTAGCTGGTCTTGAAAGTTTAGGATTTAGTGAAGAAAATTATAAAAAAGTATTAAAAATGATTTCTATTCCTAATGGTATTGTTCTTGTAACGGGTGCTACTGGTAGTGGTAAATCTACTACAGTTTATTCTATTTTACAAAGATTAAATAAAGAAGATACTAACATTATTTCTGTTGAGGATCCAATAGAAATGGATATTGATGGTGTTAACCAAATACAAACAAATAGTGAGATTGGACTTGATTTTGCTACTGTACTTAGATCAATATTACGTCAAGACCCTAATATAATAATGATCGGAGAAATTCGTGATACAGAAACAGCTAAAATAGCAGTTCGTGCATCTATTACAGGTCACTTAGTATTATCTACTATACATACAAACGATTCACTTAATACTATTGAACGTTTACTTGATATGGAAGTTGAAAGATACTTATTAGCAAGTGCCTTAACTGGTATTATATCTCAAAAATTAGCTCGTAAATTATGTCCATATTGTAGAAAATTAAGACCTACTAATCAATATGAAAAAGATATTATTAAAAAAGTTGTTGGTAAAGAAGTTAATGAAATATATACTGCTGTTGGATGTGACCATTGTAAAAATGGTTATAGTGGTCGTATAGCTATCCATGAAGTCTTACTTATTAATCAAGATATTAAGGATGCTATTAGTTCAAATATTAAAAAAGAAAAATTAAGACATTTAGTTTATAATAGTGATGTTATATCTATGTTACAAGATGGTATGATTAAAGTATTAGAAGGACAAACTACTTTAGAAGAATTATTGAAGATTATTGAATTAGATGATGATGAGACTATGCATTCAACAGGACTTCAAAACGCCATTGCAGTTAATGAAATGACTAAAGAAGCTAATAATATTCAAGAGCAAGAAATAACTAATATTGAAGATTTATATAATGATGAAGTTACTACTCCTATAGAGGTAACAGATAATAGTAACGATAATAATAGTACTGAACCTGATTTATTTATTAATAATCAAGATGTAACTATTGAAAGTAAGGAAGATAATAGTCAGAATGCTAATATTAATAATACTATTACCAAAGAGCCTATTCAAAATACTCAAGAAATAAATAACGAAGTGAAGTTTGAAGAACCTGTAAGTCATTTAGATGCTTCATCATTGTTTAGTACTAAAAGAAATATATTTAAATAAAAAGATAAACAATTTGTTTACCTTTTTTTTAACTTACTTAATCTTAAATTTAATTTAAAGATAATAATATTATAAGATAATCTTATTAATATTTTCTTTTTTGATATATTATTTAATATAGATTTTTCTTTCTTAATCAAATAAGTTAAGTAATCTATATTATTTTTTAATATTGGACCTAGTACATAGTCTATTTTTTTATATTTTCTTTTACCTTTAATAAATTTAATTATTATATATGGTTTATTAGAATCTATTATAAATATTTCTGTATCTATATAAAACCCCATATTTATAACTTCTCTTCTTAATAATTCTATATGATTATTAGAAGCAATTATTAATGTATTACTCAATCTATTAGTTTTTAATATATCAAGTATAGTATAAGTACCCATACCAGCAATTACTATATTGTCATTATCTTTTATATCTATACTAGTTAAACCATTTGTTAATCTTGTTTCTATTTTATCAGTTAAATTATATTTATTAATATTTTTATTAGCAATCTCTAATGCATTCTTATTAATATCAACTGCTATACATTTATTACAATTATTTTGTGTCAAATATATATCTAAATAAGCATGATCACATCCAACATCAATAACTCTTTCTCCTATATCTACTAATGTAGATACAATTTCTAATCTTTTTGATAAAGTCATTAATCCCCCATGTAATCTCTAAGTTTTCTAGAACGAGATGGATGACGAAGTTTTCTTAGTGCCTTTGCCTCAATTTGTCTTATACGTTCTCTTGTTACACCAAACATTTGCCCTACTTCTTCTAGAGTTCTTGGTTTACCATCTTCTAGACCAAATCTAAGTCTTATTACTTTTTCTTCTCTTTCAGTTAAAGTTTCAAGTACTTGACTAATTTCATCTTTTAACATTTCATTAGTAGCAAATTCTTCTGGGCTTAAATTTCTTTCATCTTTTATGAAATCTCCTAAATGTGAATCATCCTCTTCTCCAATAGGTGTTTCAAGACTTACTGGATCTTGACTGATTTTATATATTTCACGTACCTTATCTATACTCATATTCATTTTTTTAGCTAATTCTTCTTCACTTGGTTCACGATTTAATTCAAGTGTTAATTGTCTTTGAACACGAGCAAGTTTATTTATAGTTTCTACCATATGTACTGGTACACGAATTGTACGAGCTTGATCTGCTATAGCACGTGTTATAGCTTGTCTAATCCACCATGTTGCATATGTTGAAAATTTATATCCTTTTGATACATCAAACTTATCTACTGCTTTCATAAGTCCAATATTTCCTTCTTGTATTAAATCAAGAAATAACATACCACGTCCAACATATCTTTTAGCAATACTAACAACAAGTCTAAGGTTTGCTTCAGCAAGTATATTTTTTGCCTCTTCATCCCCTTCTTGTATCCTATCAGCAAGTTCTCCCTCTTCTTTTAAAGTTAAAAGTTTTATTTGTCCTATTTCTTTTAAATACATTCTAACTGGATCATTAATAGTTAAATCCTTAGTAAGAGCATTATCATCTAATAATAGTTTATCAGTACTATCATCTTCACCATCAGCTTCAGATACAACAGCTATATTATTTTCATTAAATGCATTATATAAGTCATCTAAACTATCTACGTCTAAATCAAGACCTTTAAGTGCTGCAGCTAACTCTTCATATGTAATAAATCCATTTTGTTTTCCTTTAACAACCAATTCCTTTTTTCTTTCTTCAAAAGATTTTATTTCATCTATCATATTCTTCTCTCCTTCTTCTTGCCTCTAGTGCTTTATTAGCAATCTCTAATTTTTTATCATAATCATATTCATTTTTTAATTTTGATTGATAATTCTTCATTTGTTCTTTTTCATTATATTCTCTTATATTATTTAAATAGTCATCTATTTGTTCTAAATTTACCTCTTCATTTAAATCAAGACTAGTAATAGAACCAACTGCTTTTATAGAATCAGTATCACTTCCTAAATATGTTATTAAATCTGCTACATCTATATATCCATTTTCTTTATAAAACATATCTATTTGAAAAGCTAATTGTCTATAAACAGTTGTAGGCATACGAGTAATTTTTTTCTCATACATCTTTATTACATCACTATTAAGTAACATATAGTATATTAAATATTGTTCAGATTTAACATATTTATTTGTTTTAATAGTTTTAGGCTTAGAAACTTCTATTTTAACCTCTTCTTTTTTTACCAATTTACTTTTAATAATATCAGTACTAACATGAGTTTCTTCACTTAATTTATTTATACTAACTTCTCTTAATATCTCATCATCTATTTTATTTATTTCTTCTATCATAGTATTTATATATTTACTAAGTTCTATTGTATTATTTAAGTCATATTCACTCTTTAATAAAGATTCTTTAAATTCCATAATATCCATAGGATTATTTATTTTATTTAAAAATTTATCTTTACCTTTTTTTATTATATATTCATCAGGATCTGAATTATCTTCAAGTCTTACTATTTTAGGAGTTATACCAATATTAGTTAACTCTTGGAGTGCTAATTTAGTTCCTTTTAATCCTGCAGCATCTCCATCAAAGCACAATATTACATCACTTGATAATTTCCTAATAAGCATAGCTTGTTCTTTAGTAAATGCAGTACCAAGAGCAGCAACGCAATTTTTAATACCTACACTATGTGCTCTTATTACATCCATAGGGCCTTCCATTACAATAACACATTTACTTTTTCTTACTTCTTGCTTAGCTCTATGATAATTATATAATAATTCACGTTTCTTAAATATATCTGTTTCCTTAGAATTTACATATTTATTTTCAGTTTCTCCATTATAAACTCTACCATTATAACCAATAATACTACCATTTAAATCATATAAAGGAAACATTATTCTATTTCTATATACATCATTTAATTCATAATTATTTTCATTTACAAGTCCACTTCTAATAAGTGTTTTATCATCATAATTTTTTGATTTTAGTAACTTAGTAAGTAAATCTTTTTCATTAAGTGATAAACCTATTTCAAATTCTTTTATTATTGAATCATCAAGATTACGGCTATGAAGATATTCTTTTGCTTTTTTTCCATAACTTGAATTAATATTGTTTTGATAGAATTTTTGACTTAACTCATATATATCATATAATTCTTGATATTTTTTTGTTTCAGTACTTGAACTTATATTAACAAAAACATGAGCCATAGAAGCACATTTCTTAACGGCTTCCATAAAACTTATATTTTCATAATCTTGAATAAATTTAAATACATTTCCTGTAGCGCCACAAGAAAAGCAAGTATATATTTGTTTTTCTTTGGATACACTCATTGATGGAGAATGATCATCATGAAATGGACATACACCAAAATAATTTTTACCTTTAGCAGTAAGTGGTAAATAATTAGATATTACATCTACTATATCTAAATTATTTCTAATCTCATTTAATGTATTATTATCTATTTTCATATAACCACATCCAATGTCCCTATTATTAATAAACGACAAAAAATTCAAAAATCCTTTTTTTATTCTAAAAAATTATAAAAAAATTGTATTTTTTTCAATTTTATAGTCAGTTTTATACTTTAATTCACGTATTAATCTAAATAATGCATCATCTTTTGCTTTGGCTTCTATCATAACATCAAAATCTCTATTTGTAAACTTTACTTTATTTAAAAAGTCAATAAATTCATCAGAATCTATATAATCAGCATGACTTCTTTTATTTTTTTTATCTTTAGATGTAGAAAAATGAACTTTAGGTGTTGTATCCCAAGTATTAAAAATTCTTTCAATAAAGTCTTCTATTTTTTCATTATTTTTATTTACCTTAAAGTGCAGATAATCAAGTACCATAGGTATATTTAGGGTCTCACAAATACTTAATGTATTTCTAATATTATAACTTATATCATCATTTTCAAGTACTACTATTTTTTTAGCTTTAGAATCTAACTTATTAAAATTATTAATAAATCTTTTAGCACCTTCCCTCTTACCTTTAGCCTTCCCTCCAACATGAAGTACTACAATAGAATTTATATTCATTGCTTCATACATTTTTTGATAAAATTTGAGTATATTAATTGTAGATGTTACTACATCTTCGCTCTCACTATTTAGTACACAATAAGCACTTATATGCATATCTACTCTTAAATTATTTTTCTTTATAATATTTCCAATATCTTTAAAATTCATATCATACCTATTAAATACATCATAATTAACACTAGGATGTGTAGCAAGAGGTATCATAGAAGAAGACATTCTAAAAAAACTAATATCATTTCTAATATTATATTTTAAAATATTTTTAAGTCCATTAAAATTATTTATAATAACTTCATCTAGTTTCTTATTTCCTTTATCTTTTAATTTTACATAATTAGTATAAGTTAAAGTTCTTGATGAAGTTTCATTTATAGTAATTGCATTACAAGCATATCCTAATCTTATTTTCATTTTATCACCATTTATTATTATAAATAGAAAGGAGAAATTTATGAATTTAAAACGTTCTAAAATAATAAGTGTTATAGGAATATTTTTACTATCTTTTTTATTTCACTCTATGTATGAATGGTTTCCTAATTGTATAACAGCTATATTTTTTCCAGTTAATGAATCTATTTGGGAACACATGAAATTAATATTTACTAGTGTAGTATTTTATGGAGTAATAGATTATATAATTTTAAATAAATGTAAAATTAAACATAATAATTTCTTTATATCACTTTTTGTTAGTTCAATAACAATAATTCCTATATTCTTAATAATGTATCTTCCATTTTACTATAAGATAGGAGCAAAGATGTATTTAAATATAGGAATTATGTTAATAGCTATGATTATATCTCAAATAATTAGCTATTATATATTAAAATCAAAAAAACTTTATGAATTAAATATTATATCACTTATATTAATTATTATAACTTATATTGCTTTAGCATACCTTACATATAATCCTATAAAGTGCAAAATATTCTTTGACCCACTAAATGAAAAATATGGTATAAATAATTATAATATATAAAAAAATTAGAGAAACGATTTCCCTAATTTTTTCTTTTAGAATCTCTATTTACTTCAATAAGAAGAAATAACATAGTTAAGAAACATACGCAACTCATAACAAGTACTATTGAAAAATACTTATCTTTCTCACTAGTAACTTTATCTAAAAGAGCTGTATTATATCTTTGTACTGAATTTTCCTCTGTATCATATAAATAATAACCTTCATAACCAGTTAAAGTATTAGTAGCATACACTAAGTAATATCCTTTAACTCCTTTTAATTTATATGCTGTAACTTCTTCGTCATTTATTTTTATTTGAGTGCTATCATATTTACTTTTTAAATCTTCATGAATATATAAATTCATTTTATTAAAAGCATATTCATTATATTTTAAATATTTACCATTACTTGGATTATATGAATAAAGTTTTATATTTCCAACTTCATCTTTTAATCCAACAAGAGTTACTTTAGTTATTTCATTATAATAAGCAGGAATTTCAAAACCATTTATTTTTACAGTAGTCTCTTCATATCCTTCCGGTTTATTTAGCACTTCTCTTCTTTTTATAACAGTATATTTACTTTTATTAACATCAACTTCTATTGGATCTTTTTCATCTACTCTAACACTAATTTTATATACTCTCTCATTACCATTTTCTGCTGTTACTACTATTTCTATAGTATTAATCCCTTCAGTAACACTTACTTCTCCATTACCTCTAACATTAGATTTATCATCTTCTTTTGTAGCAATTACATTAATTGTACTAGTACCTGGTTCAAGTGTAACATTGTATTCTAATGTTTCTTTATCAAAAGCCTTATCAAGTTCATAACCTTCAATACCTAATTCACTTAAATAATTATTATCACTATAAGTTTTATTAATATCAATAGGAGTTGAAGTATTTTTCTTTATTACACTAACACTAGTTGATCTACTTCCACTATACTCATTACCAGATAAATCAGATACATCGTATGCTGTAACTGTAATAGTTGCTGTACCTACATTAGAAGCAGTAAAATAAAGAGTTACTTGAGAATTTTCAATCCATATAGAATCTCCACCAGCAAGTACTGAATTATCTGATGAAGTAACATTAAACTTACCAATTAAACCAGTGGCATCTATAGTAACTGCAACTGAAGAATTCTGATATACAGAACCTGCAGCACCTATACTAAATGCTTCTAGTCTATTCATTAAACAAAAGAACATACATAAACTAAACATAATTAAACAAAGTTTTTTTCTCATAACATCCTCCTATTGTTCTATTGTACCCAAACCCATTATTTGGTTTTTAATTTTAACATAATCTGTTGCCTTAATCATTCCATTTTTATCAACATCTGCAGCTTCTTTATAAGGTCCTTGTAATGTAGAATTACCCATTATTTGATTTTTAATTAAAACATAATCTGTTGCCTTAATCATACCATCACCATTAACATCACCATAAACAACCACTTCAAATTCCTTAGTTTCATCTGAAACAGTAATAGTAACTTTATCACCAGTAGCTATAAAACCACTATTCTTTTCTTCGCCATTTCTATTTTTTAAAGTAACTACAGCACTCTTATTTGCATTCTTTATTTTATCTTTAATATATTGCATATCATATCCAACTACAAATCCACTTAAATAAGAATCATTATTTTTTATACCAGCATTATTTAATGTTGTTTTTATATCAATTGGATTTTCAATTTCTTTTCCAGTTAAAATAATATTAATCTTATATGTTTTAACATTACCATTTTGCGCCGTTACTTTAATATTCTTAGTAGTATCTTTATCTATTTTAAATTCTCCTAAACCCTCTATTTTAGCACTCTCATTTACAGGATTTGCCTTTATATTAATAGATTTTGTATTTCTATCTAAATAATAATTGTATTCTTCTATATCACCATCAAAGCCAGCAATAGCATCTGAATTTATTGTTATATTACTTAAATAATTATTTGGCCATCCTTGTTTATCTGGTAAGCTAGTAGAATCAGGCATATTTTCATATACTGGTATATAAAATACAAAAGATGAATCTATTAAACCAGAATTATAATATGATTTATAAGAAGATATAGCTTCACTTGCAGGCGCTAAAACATTTGTCATCCATTGATGCTGAAAATTTACATATGGATCTTTTACTTCACCTAATTCAATTAAATAATTATATAAAACATTAAACCTTTTAAAATGACTTGTATTTTGTCCGACACTTATATATTTATCAGCCATCCATAAAGCTCCACCAACAATAGCTTTATATTCAGAATTCCACGGTCTTCTAGTATTTGGATCATTAAAAGCAGCAAACTCAAGTCCAGTAATAGCAGGATTATATCCACTGTATGCTCCTATATTATAGAAATTATACATACCATTATAAGATCCAGATATTGCTGTTCCAGGTGTTGGTCCATTAGAAACTTCTTGTTTAGAAAGAGCAGCCAAATAAACAGGACTTACTCCACTCTCTTTTCCAGCATTAATAAAATCAGCAGTAAAGCGAGATAAGTAATCATCACCAAACATTGAATTTATAGAATTAGTTAAAACATCATCACTAACAGATTTGTCATAAGATAAACCCTCAAATTGGAAAATATACATATCAGATAAAAAATTTCTAGGATCCATATAGTATGCTATAACACCCTTATTAGCTTTACAAAAAGGATTATCACTATTAGTTCTATCATACCCAATAAAGTGATCTTCTTTATAATCAAAAGACATTGAATCATTCTCAAGATAAGCATAATTATTAGAAGCACTTATCTCAACTAAACTACGAGTAGATATATGTTCACCATTAACAGATTCATTAAAGTCTAACTTAGTAGAAATAGCCTTAAATACCCAGTTAGGGTGTGCTGTTTTTAGTATCGCAAGTTTTTCAAAATAACTTTCAGGAAAACCTGCATTTTTAAATTCTTCCTTTAATTCATCAGTTAAAAAAGATCCACCCTTTAAATTAGCATTACAATAATATCCATTATAAGTTTTACCTGTACTATCAAAATAAAATGATGTATAAACATAATAGTCACTACAGGTATTAATATCAAAAGTTGGTATAGATTCATAATCAGTAAGAACAGTAACCTTATCTCCAGTATCTAAATACCATACACCACCTATACTACTTAAAGAAGAATCTTTATAATAGCAATAACCTGTAGAACTACTCTTTAAATGACAAGTAGCATTTGTAGGATTTAATACCGTTGCTTCATAATCAGCTTGTATATTACTTATAAATAAAAAAGATAGTACTATAAAAAACAATATAAATAAACATTTATTAGTCTTCATAAGTACCACCTTACCTTCATATACATTATATCAAAAATCGACATATTTGTACACCCTATATAGTAAAATAGTTATTTACACTTAAATATTGTCACAAATTTACTTCCATACTTTTTACTTTTATACAAATCAAAATTAATAGTCATAACATCCTCATTTTCATATTCACATACTACTATTCCATCTTTATTTAGTAAGTTATAATTATATATTTTATCTAAACAATCATTTATTAAATTTAACTTATATGGAGGATCTAAAAAAATTATATCAAACTTAATATTACTATTCTTATACATATTTAAAGCATCTTTATAATCACTTTTTAATATATGAACATTCTTCATACCTAAAGTATTCTTTTTTATTATATTTATAAGTTCTACATTATTATCAACCATATATATTGAAGATGCACCATTACTTAAAGCTTCAATAGCTAAAGAACCACTACCGGCAAAAAGATCAAGAACCGTGCTATCTTTAATATAATTTTGTATACTAGCAAATAAAGATTCCTTTACTCTATCCATTGTAGGTCTTGTTCCATCAATATCAAAACCTATCAAATTTTTACCCTTATACTTACCACTTATCACCCTCATAAAATCACCAATATAATTTTAACATATATTTCTAATTTTTTAAAGCACCCATTATTGAACTAATCATTTCAAAAGTAGATAGTGCTTTATCAATTTTATCAGATGGTCTTAATTTATAATTAACCTTTACTTCATTAACAAAATCATTAAATTTACTTGGATCTCTATTTAATATCTTATACCAATATGAATTCTCATGTATATATTTTATATATAATGGATTACTTTTTAATTTAAATTGCGTATCTAAACTCATTAATCCTCAAAATGTTTATATAGTGGTCTTGGTTTATATTGTGGTTTATCACTTGTCTTATCTTTCTTAGAAAAATCTTGTACTACTCCAAGTACTCTTTGAACATTACCAATACCTTCTTGTAATCCATCCAAATCTACATTCTTAAACCAATTTACAACCTCACTTAAAGTAAGACCAGCAACTCCACCTTTTACTATTTTACTATCTTTAGCATCTACATTTCTATCATTAGATTTTAAATATTGATCCCAAGCACCATTCTCTTCCCCATATAAATCATACATTTCATAAAACTTTTGCCAAGTCATCTCATTACTTCTAACATAACTAATTAATTTAGGATTTTTACGTACAAATTCTTTAAATTCGTCCTTCTTCATATTACCACCTATTTAATTTTATGAAAAAAGATATAGAATATTACCCAATGCAATATGGATATTCTATATCTTTAATTTTAACTTTTTTAAGAGTATTCAAGTCCTTAATAGTCCCTTTACATTTAACAAGTAAATAATTACCTGTATGTCCTATAACATAACCTTCTTTATATATTTCAGGTAAAAAATATACTTTCTTACCTTTAAACTTATTAAAATATTCAATTTCTAACTCTTTACTAAGTTCAATTAACTCTTTTACTCTTTTCTTCTTTGTTACATCATCTATATGATTAGGTATATTTTCTGCTTCTGTACCCTTTCTAAGTGAAAAAGGAAATACATGTATCTTAGAAAAGCTTATTTTTTTAATAGTTTCAATTGTTTCATTAAAAAATTCATCAGTCTCACCAGGAAAACCAACTATAACATCTGTAGTAATAGAAATATCTGGTCTAATTGATCTAATTTTATTTATCTTATCAATAAAATACTTTGTATCATACTTCCTATTCATAGATTTTAATATAGTATCACTTCCAGATTGTAATGGAATATGCATGTGATCTACAATTATTTTACTAGATCTTAAAGTATCCATAAACTCATCATCTAATTCAGTTATCTCTATACTAGATATTCTAAGGCGTTCTAAACCCTTAATATTTTCTATATCTTTTAATAATTTAGAAAAATTATAATTATTTAAATCGCTTCCATAATGACCTGTATGTATACCTGTTAAAACGATTTCTTTATGACCTTGTTCTACTAAATCACTTATTTCTTTTAATACTACATCTTTATCTTTGCTTCTTACCTTACCTCTTGAATATGGAATAATACAATAACTACAATAATTTTCACAACCATCTTCTATTTTAACGAGTGCTCTAGTTTTATTAAAATTTTCAAGACACATATCTTCAAATTTTTCATTCATTATATCTTTAATATCTACTATCTTTTTCTTATTTTTAATAAATTCATTTATATATTCTACAATTCTACTCTTACCACTATTTCCAAGTACTATAGAAACATCTAAATCATCTAATAATTTAGAATTAACTTGACTCATGCAACCGACTGCTACTACTATACTATTTTTTCTATTATTTAATACATGTCTAATAGTCTTTAATGATTTATTATCACTTGTATTAGTTACTGTACACGTATTAATTATATAAATATCTGAATCTAGTTCATTTCCTTCTATAAAGTTATTTCTTAACAAATTTTCTCTCATTACAGTAGATTCATAGGAATTAACTTTGCATCCTAATGTATAAATATAAAACTTCATAAAATCACATCCAGTATCAATTATAACAAAAAAGAATAGAATAATCTATCCCTTATTTAACCTATCATAGATTTTGGCATTGTTATAACTGGTCGAACACCATAATAGCTATCACTAATGGGGATACCAGTGTAAATGCCGCCGGCGCACTCAACGTGCCACGCCCAATAAGAATTAGCGACATCAGGTGTTGTTGTCCAATACCCCCACAATTCTGATACTGGATGAGTCGTTCCATCTAAATAATCATATAACCATGTTGATAAACCAGAAATATCTACATTATTAAATGTTTTACTAGAGGCAATTGCTATTTGACTAGCACTTGGAAAGCTTACATCTACTCCTTCTTTATTAAAGATACTTTTTATATGGCCTAAATAATCTTTACCAGTTGAAGCATTACTTCCTGTTGCTGTTATATTTTTACAATAATACTAATCTTTAGGTTTAAATATAAGAGATAAAACAAAAGAAAATACAATAGCTGCAGTTATACCAGATGAAGTCAAATCAAACATACCCATAAAAAGTCCCATTAAACCAAAATTGTTTACCGTATCAAGAGCACCATGTATTAATAAATGTCCAAAAGATGTTATTGGTACAAGAGCACCTCCACCAGCAAATAGTACAAATCTATCATATAAACTAAAAGTATCTAAAAGAGCTCCTACAACTACAAATATAGTAGTTATATGTCCTGGTGTAAGTTTTGTATTATCAAGTATTAATTGCCCTATCATACATACTAAACCACAAAATATAAAAGCATTAAAATATATCATTGCTCTACCTCCAGACTAACTGCATGTGCGATACTAGGAATAGATAAATGTTGATTTACCATACCAGTATTCATAAGAGCACCAGTAGCTACAATTAAAACTTTCCTTAATTTACCCTTCTTCATTTTATCTAAAATATATGAATAAGTAACCAAAGGAAGACAAGCTGGCCCACTTCCTCCCTGATAAACAGGCTGATTATCTAAATCAAATATCATAGTTGCCGAATCATTATAATTTTTTAAATTTATATTATATTCTTTTTTCATATATTCTTTTAATATAAATTCTCCTACTCTACCTAAATCTCCAGTTAAAACTAAATCATAATAACTTATATCCCTTGCAGTATCCTTTAAATGTTCATTAATAACACTAGCTGCTGCTGGGGCCATAACTGCCCCCATATTAAATACATCCTTAATACCTAAATCACATACTCTACCAAGAGTTGCAGATTCTATTCTTATATTTGACTTACTTGAAGAAATAAGAGCTGATGCACAACCTGTCGTTGTAAACGTTGTATATTCCTTTTTAGGACCACCATATTCAACAGGATTTCTAAATTGTTTTTCTGCACCATTATTATGAGAAGATGCTGTTATAATAGCATTTCTAATTTGTTTAGCCTCAATCATATTACTTGCTAAAATCATAGACAAACAACTAATAGAACATGCACTATATATGCCAATTAAAGGTATATTAAAAAATCTAGATGCATAATTAGTAGCAACTAATTGATTTAGTAAATCTCCACCTATATGTACATCTATATCCTTAGTATTCTTCTTAGATTTATTTAATAGTATTTCTACACTATCATAAATAGATTTAATCTCTGCTTGTTCCCATGTCTTTTCATTAAAATAAAAATCACTATATGACTTATCAAAATATTTAGCTAAAGGACCTTTTGCTTCATATGGACCTACTACTGTTGAAGTTTCATTTATATATACATTATTATATTTAAATGTCATAAAAAACACCCCATTGCTATTCTAATAAGTCCAAAAAAATAAGAACTAACAACTCCAAAAATTATTACAGAACCAGCAAGTTTAAACATATTAGCGCCTATACCAGTAACAAGCCCCTCTTTTCTATATTCAAGAGCTGCACTCATCATAGCATGTGCAAATCCTGTTATAGGTATAATAAGTCCACATTTAGCAAAATTAACCCATTTATCGAAGAAACCTAAACAAGTTAAAAAGCAGCCTAAAAATACTAAAGTAATAATCATAAATACACTAGCATCTTTACTAGATAAATGAAAATAATAAGAATAAATATCAACCAAAAAATTACCAAGTACACCCATAAATCCACCTATTAAAAAAGCTATAATCGCATTTCTTAAAACAGGTTGCTTAGGCGTATACTTTTTTACAATTTTATCATACTCTTTCGTTTCCATAAAAAAGCCTCCCAACTTTATTATGGAAAACTTTAAAATTTTTATTCATTTATAATATATAGTTTTTTTAATGTATTTAATTATGATACTTTAGATTTAGAAAGAGTTATAACTGGACGGACACCATTATAGCCCGTAGTGCCGACGGTGATGTTGCCCAAGCCGCCGCC